>JAYSYN010000209.1:0-35070 GCA_043727575.1 Fimbriiglobus sp. | reverse complement strand
TTACTGCCATAAGCACTTGCAGGAACATCGCATATCGGTGTGCTTCGAGACTCGATGACAACATCGTTTCCTTCGATAAAATATGGACTGATGTTGTTGACGATGGACACTGTTGGATTGCATTCATCCTGCTCGTAATCGTAGATTCGCTTGGGAGTGCGTTCGCTGTGCCCGAATCCAACAATTATAACATGGACATGTGCAGGCCCGCGTGCTTCGCTGCGCCAAACGAATGTCCGATGCGCAAAATGAACACGAATGCCGCGGCGGTATAGCTCTGTCCAGAGCACGCCAACTTGCTCACCTTGGCAGATGCTATTTGTTGAAACAAAAGCTATAGGAGCCTTTACTTCTTTCGTGTATTCTGCGGCCTTGAAATACCATGCACAAACATAGTCGAGCAATCCTGAGCTGCTCACTTTGGATATGACAAAGTCAATATCTGCTTTTTGCAAAGCGGATTGTTCGCTTTTCCCGATGAACGGCGGATCCCCCAGCACGTAGCTGCAATCCTTCGCCGGCAGCACTTCGTTCCAGTCGATGCGCAGCGCGTTGGCGTGGCGGATGGTCGCCGACTTTTTCAGCGGCAGGCGGGCGCAGTATTCGCCGAAGGCTTCGCTCAACCGCTGGTTCATTTGGTGATCGCAGAGCCAAAGGGCGACTTCGGCGATGCGGGCCGGGAACTCGTTGATCTCGATGCCGTACATACTGTCGACGTCGATGAGCGAGCGGTTGAGCACATCGAGCATCTTCTGCTGCGAGCCGTACAGCTCCTTCAGCAAGCCGATTTCGAGCAAGCGCAGTTCGCGGTAGGTCACGACGAGGAAGTTGCCGCAGCCGCAGGCGGGGTCGAGGAACTTGAGTGCGCCGAGCTTGCGGTGGAACTCCATCAGGCGGGCTTCGCGCTGGGTGCCGCGGTTATCCTTGAGCCGTTCGAACTCCGCTTTGAGGTCGTCGAGGAAGAGGCTGCCGACGAGCTTGAGGATGTCGCGTTCGCTCGTGTAGTGCGCCCCGACTTTGCGGCGCTCCTTGGGTTCCATGACGCTCTGGAACAGCGAGCCGAAGATGGCCGGGCTGATCCGGGACCAGTCGAAATTGCAGCATTCGATGAGGCATTCACGCGTGAGTTTCGTAAAGCTGGCGATGTCCAAGCGTTCTTTGAACAGGTCGCCGTTGAAGTAGGGCATCCCCTGCAATTCCCACATTTCGCTTTTCATCCGGCTATTCACAGGCTTGTCCAAACACTGGAAAAGCTGCGCCAACATTCCTCCGAGATTTTTACCATCGGGATCGGTGTGGTTTTCGATGAACAGCTTGAACGATTCTCGCGGGAACAATCCGGTGTCTTCGGCGAATAAGCAGAAGAGA
This sequence comes from Fimbriiglobus sp., assembly GCA_043727575.1. Lineage (GTDB taxonomy): Bacteria > Planctomycetota > Planctomycetia > Gemmatales > Gemmataceae > JALHQU01. Next base: position 33,702 of record JAYSYN010000209.1, on the reverse strand, counting down.
ATGCGCACGAGGAAGCGTTCGAGGTCGTGCCCACTGTATCCGCTTCCTTCCAAAGAGTCGTGCAAATCGCCGAGCAGATCGACGGCCTCGATGTTGATCGGGTCTTGGGGTTCGAGCGAGTGGATCTTGTAGCCGGGGATGAACGCGAAGTCGTAGATGTGTTCGGGGAGCTTTTCCAGCGGAAACTCGACCGTGCGATCGTTCTTCAGGTCGTAGTAGACGAAGCGGGCGAAGTCGCAGACGATCACGTTCGGCGGCACTTCCTTGCCGCGCCCCTCGCGCTGGAGGTTCTGGATGTACTCCATCGCCTGGCTGTTGGCCTTTTCCAGCGATTGCCCCCGGCTCTTGTGTTCGACCAGCAACACGCCCTTCCAAAACAGGTCGATGAAACCGTAGGTGCCTTTGAGGGTCTTGACGGGTTCTTCGAAGCTGGCGACGGCGGCCCGCTCCAATCCGAAGAGGCGGATGAACTCGTCCCAGAACGATTTCGCCTCGGCTTCCTCGCGCTTCTCGTGCTGCCACTTCCGCGCGAAGTCGATGGCGTTGACTTTGATTTCGTTCCACGACAGCGGCATACGGCTTCCGGCTAGGGAACGGCAGTGAAGTTAGTATCGGCGTTGGGGTCGACGTTAGCAACGCCGGTAATCCGCTCCGCGCGAGTTTGCCACAACCGCATGCCGGGCTTGGCATAGCGAAAATGATTCCAGATCTCAGCGATGATTCCAGCTTTTTGCAATGGTTCCACGGGAGGGTGTGTGGATTTGCGCTGGAATCATTTTCGCACCCGCCATTCATCACCCGACCTCCAACCGCAGCGTCGCCTTGGCCCCTTTCAGAATCTCTTGCGGCGTCCAGAGGAGCGGGACGGCGTCGCCGGCTTGCCACTTCCAGAACAGGTCGAGGTGGTGCGGCGAGTAGGGGTTGCCCGATTGCCCGCCGCAGAGGACGACGCGGGTGTTGCTGAAGTCCGCGGTGTCGAAGACGATCCGCAGGTTGGCCATGTTGCCGGTCGGTTCGAGGGGGCGCAGCGGCAGCGCCCCGGCCTGGCTGATGGTGTTGCAATCGCCGCCGCAAGGGATGCTCGGGGCGTTGAAGATCGGCCCGAGCAGCCAATGCTTGCCGAGGATCGGGTGCCGGCCGTGCAGCGGGCGGAGGTCGCCCCACTGCCACCACTTCGGACCGGGGCCGTACTTGTTGCGGAGCAGCGGAATGATCCCGGCGAGGGCGTCGGCCATTTCTTCGGGCCACGATCGGACGAACCAACCGGCCGGTTGAGTCTTCAGCAATTTCACCAAGTGCGCCGTGCGGCGATCCGCGAAGAGGTTGTGCGCGAGCAAGCCCGGCCCGCTGCCGCCGAGGGCGAGTTCCCACGACTGCGGAGCTTTCGCCTTGGCCACGCGCACGCACATCTCGGCCACGAAGAGTTCGAAGATCGTCGCGGCCGGGGAATTTGCCGCGATCTGTCCGTCCCAATCTTTCAATAGATCGAGGGCTTCGCGCACCGTCGGCGACACAGGCACTCCGAGGACGATCCCGCGGATCTCTTCCCAGACCATCGACCGGACGCTGAGTTGCAGCGCTTGACACGCCGCCACGTCCCAGCCCTCGGCGCGGCGGGCGAGTTCGTCGCGGATCGTGTCCGCCCGGTACGGGTCGATGAAATCGGCCCCGAGGAACGCGGTCGCGGTCGATTCGGGGCGCAGGTGCGGATCGTCGTTCGCGGTGGCGTAGTACCCGGCTTGCGGGTTCCGCACGAACGGCATTTCGTCGAACGGCAGAAGCTCCGATTCCCAGCCGACGCCGGGAGCATCGCCGGGCAGCGGAATCATCCCGTGGCCCGCCCTCCGCACCGGCACTTGGCCGAATTGTTGGTAGCCGGTCTCGCCGTCCGCCGCCGCGTAGAGCGCGTTCAACGGCAGGCCGGGCCACGCGGCGAACGGTTGCCGGAAGGTCTCGAAACTCGTCGCGGCCGGGGCGTCGAAGAATCCGCGGATCGGGTGCGCATCGAGCCAGACGGCCCGCAGCGACAGCACTTCGCGGACCCCGGGCAGCAGCGGCGAAATCACCGGGCCGCGCGGCGTGATCAACACCTCTTCGACGTGGTCGGGCTTCCCCTTCACGCGGATCACTTCGCGCACCACCGGACAGGGATCGAACCCACCGTCGGCGTTGCGGACGCCCGTCTCGGCGGCGTCCAGGGTTTCGAGGAACAGGTCGGTGTTGTCGGTCAGCCCGGCGGTGACGCCCCACGCGCAGAAGCCGTTGTGGCCGATGGTCGCCCCCGGTGTCCCGGCGAGCGCGGCCCCGGCGAAGGCCCCCGCCGGCGTGCGGACTTGGAACAGGTACCACGGCGGCGGGATGTCCGGCCGGAGGTGCGGGTCGTTGGCGAGGATCGGTTTCCCCGACGCCGTGCGCGACCCGGCGATGAGCCAGTTGTTCGACCCGCCGCCCGCAGGCACGAACTCTTGGAACAGCGCGAGATCGCGCGCCAACGCATCGAGCGCGGCGTGCCGAACTCCGTGAGGAGTCGGGTGAGTCCCGTCGGGAGTCGGGTGAATCCAAGACGGATCGAGCGCCTCCACGGCGGCCCGGCCATCGGCGTGCAGCATCCGCAGGCGCGCCAGTTCCACGTCCCAATTCCCCGGCAGGCTGAAGCTGATGAGCTTCAGAGTCGCCAGCACATCGGCCGGGGTCCACGGGGTCGGGGTGCCGCCGAGGATGGCGAACTCGTGCGGCTTCGCCGGGACACCGAGAGTGTGCCCCGCATTCACCCCGGCGGCGAATGCTCCGAGTGTCTCGAGGATGTCCGCGTCGAGGACCTTCAACTGCGCGGCCGAACTGCGGGCGAAGCCGATGCGCCGGCTCATTCGGTCGGCCGGCAACCCGCCGGGCCCGACGAGTTCGGACAACGTGCCCCGGCCGAGGCGCAGCAGCGTCTCGAGTTGGAACCCGCGATCCTGCCCTTGGACGAAGCCACAACCGAAGTGGGCGTCGCGCTCGCTCTCGGCTTCGATGTACGGGATGCCGAATTTGTCGCGCCGAATCGTAATCGGCTGTTGCAATCCGGGGATGCGCAACGACCCCCGACTGTACGGGAGCCGCGACCCGAAGACGGCGCGGAAGATCAATTTGCGCACGGGGCGGGCCTCTCTGGGATCTGGTTCGACGCGGGAGTTCCAGACACGGGCAGTTTACGGATGGGATGGTAGAATGAAATTCACTGGATCGCGGAAGGGGTTCGCAATTCGCGGTCTCCCACGACATGGGTTCTTCGCGGGACAGTTTGCCACGGCGAGCCGACAGACCGCTCCGCTCCCGCAGCTCGGTCGCAAATCAATCAGTGATGATTCGGGCTGAGAAATGTGGCGAGTGCCGCGAATGCAACTGATCCCGCAACGGCATCGGCGAAATCTCAGCTAGGCTTTGAAACGCACTGACGAGCCACCGGGCTTGCCCCGGTGGGTTCAAGCTAACAGTACCCACCGGGACGAGCCCGGTGGCTCGTTATGACATTCGCCCGCAATCGATTCACTTCTTCAACTTCCCCAGGCGTTCCTTCGCGGCTTTGTGCCACTCCGACTCCGGAGCATTGTCCTTGATCAGTTTATTCAGCAACTTCTCGGCTTGGTCGGGCTTCTTGTCTTCCTCGAAGGCGCGGGCGGCTTCGAGCGCGGCGGCGTTGGCCAACTCGGGGTAGTCGTAGGTATACGGCACCACCAAAAAGGCGCTCGCGGCGTCGCCGAACTTCTTCTGGGCCATGCGGCACTGGCCGATCTGCAACTGGGCCTTCGCCGCCACGTCGGTCTGCGTCGCGGCGATCACTTGCTCATAGCCTTTGACGGCGTCGTCGAATTTGCCCTGCGCTTGGAGCGCTTGGGCGAACCCGAACCGGGCTTCGGACGCGTACGGGTTGCCGTTGCCGAAGCGGTTGAGCATCGTTTCGAGCGCCGTCCGACCGCCTTCGGGGTTCTTCGCGGCGATCAGGGCCAAGCCTAACCGAAGCATCGCCCGGTCCGAAATCCCGCCGATGTTGTGGAACTCGGGTTTATCCCGGAACGGAACGAGCTTCTCCACGGCCTTGGCGTATTCCCCTTGCGAAAAGAGGCTTTCGCCGGATCGGTACAAGGCTTGGGCGAAGTACGGCGACTTCGGATTCGCGACGACGGAGTCGAACTGCCCCGCGGCGGCGGCGAACTCTTTCTTGGCGTAGAGGCTCGCCCCGAGCCGCAACCGGATGCGTTCGGTCGTGTCGGGCGGCACCGGTTTGTCGGTCGGTTCTTTGTCGAGCGCGTCTTTCAAAATCTTGACGACTTCGTCGTGGTCGGATCGCTCGGCTTTCAACTCGGCGACTTCGTAGCGCGCCTCGACCGACAGCGCCGTTTCGGGGAACTCTTCGATCAACCGCTTGTAGCTGTTGAAGGTGCGCTCTTCGTGCGGCTGCTGCGGGATGGCCGCGCGGGCGACTTCCGGCAGTAGCACCTGCGGCGGCGGGCTGTTCGGCGGGAGCTTCTTGACCAGCTCTTCGACCTTCTTGGTTTGCAGTTGCTTTTGGAGCGCTTCCCGCGCGATGCGGACCTCGTCTTCGGCGAGGAAGCGCCAGGCCCACGCCGCGTCGTAATACATCCGGGAGCGGGCCTCGGCCGCCGGTTGGGCGTTCTTCGATTCCTCCGCCCGGCGGCTCAGTTGATCGGCCGCTTCGACGATGGCTTGACGCCCCTGTTGAATCTGCTGCCCGGCGGCATTTTTCTTGTTGTTGTCGTTCCCGGCTTGGCCCATCTGCGTCTGCCCGAGAGTGATCATCGCCTTCCCCTCGGCGACTTTGCACTGCCCGGAGCGCAGCGAAGCTTCGAGCGCGATCGGCTTGCCCGGCGCTTGGGCGACGACTTCCTCAAAGAGCTTCCGGGCGTCGGCCGGTTTCTGCGTCTCGAAGATGGCCACGGCGTGGTGGTACTTCAGCAGCGGGTTCCATTCGGCCCGGTCCGGGTCTTTGGCGAGGTCGCCTTCGTATCGCTTGCGGGCTTCGTCGAGCACCTTCGCGGCTTCGGGCGCTTGGTTCTGCTCGCGGTGCATCGCGGCGAGGTGCAGGGCCGCGAGCGGGGCGAACTTGTCGGTCTTGGTTTTGTCGTTGTTCATGAAATCGCGGAGGTCGTTCATCGCGCCGCCTTTGTCCCCGGCGAGCGACTTCACCTTGGCGCGTTCGAGGTTGGCCTGCCCCGCCAGCGGGCTGGCCGGATACTCCTTGGCGAGCTTCTCGTAGGTCTCGCGGGCTTTGTTCAAGGTGGCGTTGCGCTCGTTCGGATCGGCGAGCGTCGAACCGAGCCGCTTGAGGCAGTGGCCGAGCTTGAGCAGGGCGGCCGGGGTCTCGGGGGCTTTGGCGTTGCCGGATACGAAGCCGTCGAGCATCGCCGCGGCCGCGGTCAGCTTCTCGCGGATCTGGTTCTCTTGGAGCGCGTCGTCGGCCTTGGTCGGCGCTTGGCGGATGTAGCAATCGGCGAGGAGGTAGGCCGCCAGAGACAACTCACCGCCGCGGTCGGGGCCGGGGATGCCTTCGAAGGCTTTGACGGCCTCGTCGAGTTTGTTCAATTGGGTGAAGCAGACGCCGGCGCCGAGTTTGGCGAAGTTCGCGCGCTCGAATTCCGGGTACTTCGCCGCGACGTCAAGGTATTTGCTCGCGGCCTCCTCGTACTTCGCCTTCAATTCGGCGGCTTTGTTTTTGTCCTTGGTCAGTTCGATGGTGCGGCCGTAGGCGTTCTCGGCGATGCGGAAGGCGACCGACGCCGCGAGGGTGCTCTGCGGATAGGTTTTGCGGAACTCGTTGCAGATTTCGTCGGAGAAGTTATAGTTCCCGGACGAGCCGACGGCGGCCCCGTACCGCTGCAGCACTTCCTCGCGGCGGGCCAGGACGAGGTTCTCGCGCCGGAGCGTTTCGTACAGCGGGATCGTCTCCGTGAATTGCCGGTTCGCCTGGAGCGCGTCGGCGTATTCGAATTGCATCTCGGGCCGGCGCACCTTCGCATCGGGGTCGTTTTGCTGCGAGAGCAGCGTGGTTTTCTCCAGCGACTTCCGGATGCCTTCGAGGGCGTCTTTGATCTTCTTGTTGCGCTCGTCGACCTTGTTGATGTCGAATGCCAGCGCGAGTTCGAATTGGGCTTTGCCCAAATAGAACCCGGCTTGATCGGCGAGGCGCGGCGTCTTCTCGGCCAGCGGGGCGAGCGTCTTTGCGGCTTCGTCGAATTGTTTCATCTGCACTTGGCAGAAGCCGATGCGCAGTTGGGCGTCCGGGGCGAGCGGGTCTTTGTCGAACGCCTTGGCGAAGGCTTGGAACTTCGTCATCGACTCGGCGAATTTGCCCGCTTCGTAGTTGAGGCAGGCCCCGTGGAAGGCCGCGCCGGCGACGTATTCCGGCGCCGGACCCTGCGCCAATGTTCGCAGGCGGGCGAGTTCGAACGGTTTACTTTTGAAATTGTCGGGCTGTTTGATCGCCTCGACCGCGGCGAGCTTGGCTTTGTCAAAATCGGCCAGGACCGCGTCGTAGTGCACGCTGGCTTCGGCGGCTTCGTTGCCGAGGTGCAGCACCCGGCCGACGAGGTAGCGGGCGTGCAGGCCAAACGCGGGGTCGGTGAACGGGGCGAGTTGGTTCAACACGCGCCCGGCGGCGACCACGTCTTTTTCCAGAAAACACGCGAGGCCGTGGTAGTACAGCCCGAGGGGCCGATGGCGGTTTTTGGCGAGTGCCGGGTCTTTGGTGAACGGTTCGGTTTCGGCGCGGGCTTCTTTCACTTTGCCCAGGCGGATCAGAATCTCGGCCTGATCGGCCCGGGCGCGGGCGGTCCATTCCTCGAGCTTCTGGCCGGCGAACCAGTTCTTCGCCTCGTTGAACCACTTCAGTGTCTCGTTGTATTTGCCGTCGGCGGCTTGTTTGCGCGCGTTGATCTGGTTCGCGTCGGCGGCCGGTTTCTCCATCTCGCGGAGACCGAGGCTGCGCTGGGCCACGGCGAGGTGGTACAGGGCGTGGCCGCGCTCGGCGAATCCGCCGTCGTTCGCGGCCGGGGTGAGGTTTTCGATCGCCTTCGCGAAGTCGACATTGGGGCTGTTGAACTGGATGAGGGCCAACCCGAAGCGGGAACCGGACGCGGAGCGCGTGTTGGCGAACTTCTGGATCACCTCGTTGAAGCGTTGCGCGGCGGCGGCAAAATCCCCTTGGTTGTAAGCCTTCTGCCCGGCCGCGAGCGCTTGCTCGGCCTGTTGATCCGGCGACATCGGCTGCTGGGCACCGGCGAAACCGACGCAGAGGGCGACCGCCAGCGCCGCCATTCCGGTGCGGACAACTCGAGGGAATACGGGCATATCGGAATCGCTCGGGGGAGGGAGGCGGCGCAACCGGCACAGTCGGTTAGACATTGTGGGCGCACCGAGAGTTCCCTGTCAACCGGGCAAACCCGCGTTCGGTAGGTCGATCACTCGATCCCGGCGCCGAAGCCGGCGGCGACTGCGACCCCGGCCGATTGCGGCGCCCCGAGGTGCGGGCCGCGGGCCGGTTGGCCGCCGTGGGCCTTCACTTGCTTGCCGGTCTCTTGGATCAGCGCCGCGTAGCTCGCGGGGACATCTTCGAAATCCCCGGCGTCGATTTCGTCGTAGCGGCACTGGTAGCCGGGGAGCTTGAAGCGTTCGCGCTCGTCGCCGAAGGCCTTGACCACGGCCGATTGCACCAGTTCCCGGGAGGCGGCGTGGATCGGGTGGGCGATGTCGGCGTGCAGCTTGGCCCGGCCGTCGTGATCGCGGATGGCGCGGGTCTCGTCGAGGCGACCGCCGCACTGGTTGCAGAAGCGCGACCGCAGGTGGTTCTTGCACGAACAGCCCGTGCAGCGGTCCGTGAGTTTGCGGCTCGGCATCGCCACGAACAACCCGCGCGTCCCTTCGATGATCTTCAGGTCGCGGACGACGAAGGCGTTGTCGAAGGTGACGCTGCAGAACGCCATGAGGCGCTCGCTGTTTTGCTCGCACAGTTTGATTCGGACTTCGGTGATCGTCATCGGGGCACTCCGTTGCGGATGGGTGGACTCTCGGGCGGTGTTCAAAGGCCGGCCGACAACCTTTCGGGTTCGGCGTCGGGATTCGGGACCAGCGTTCGGACGACGAACAGCCGGCAATCGGGCACGCGCGCCGTCAATGCGGGTTCCGCCATGCGGGCGATCCGGAGGGCATCCGGCCGATCCCGCGCGATGGCGAAGACGCACGAGCCGCTCCCGGAGAGCAGCACGCTCAGCGGGCTTTGGGCCAAGAGTGCGTCGTATACCCAGTTCGCCAGCGGTTGCAAGGCGAACGCGGGCGGCTGCAAGCGGTTGTGCGTCAAGCGGCCGACGGCCACCGCGTCCCCGGCCGCCAGTGCGGCGCGGAGCGCCGCGCCGAGGGTGGGCGTTTCCGGCAGGCGGGCGTTGCGGTAAACCTCGGCGGTGCTCAGCCCGAAGGGGGGTTTGACGATGACGAGGTCGAGCGGCTTCGCGGCGGGAATCGATTCCACGATCTCGCCGCGACCGGTACACCACGTCGGCCCGGCGTGCAGAAACGCCGCGACATCGGACCCGATCTTCGCGGCGACGGGGGCGAGTTCTTCGATCGATTTGTTCAGATTCCAAACGGCGTTGAGCGCCAACAACGCCGACGCGGCATCGGAAGACCCGCCGCCGAGACCCGCTTCGTGCGGGATGCGCTTGGTGAGGTGAATCGACGCGCCCTCGGTCACACCGATAGCCGTGCGGAGCGCCCCGGCCGCGATGCAAACGAGGTTCGCCGGCCCGGTCGGGATTCCGGGAATATCGCAGGTCAGGACGAGTTCGCCGTCGTCGCGGGGCTGAATTTCGAGGGTGTCGTACAGGTCGATGGGGGCGAGGAGGGTCTGCAGTTCGTGGTAGCCGTCGGGTCGCTTGTTCAACAATTCGAGGAACAGATTGACCTTCGCCGGCGCGGCGATGACCCGTCCCCGGGAACCAGCGGGCCAACCGGCGCGGGGAATCATGGCGGCCATCCGTGGCTGAAAATCGAGAAGATTTGCGGAAGCTAACCGGGAACGGCGGGCCGGTCAAGCGAGAAGATCAAAGAATTCGAAGAAGGACCTCACACCGTCAGCACCCGGTCCCGGGCGAGGATCGGCCAAGTGCCCGTGATCAACCCGTTCTCGGCGATCAGGGCTTCTTTGTGCAGGGCCACCGTCGGGCAGATGTGCGCGGGGAGGGCGTAGACGACATCGCCGGGGCGGTAGCGGTCCGCGTGCGCGGTCTCGACGATGTAGTGTTCTTCGTTGTGGCCGACGGGGGTGTGCGGGGCGAACTCCAACAGGTGGACGCGTTTCCCCGCCGGGGGATCGCTGGCGACGGCCTTGGTGCCGAGGTCGAGGGTCACGCGGTTGGCCGTCGGTTTGCTGACGACGCGGGTCAGCAGCACCGCCGCCGGGGTGATCGCGCCGAGGTCGGCGTATTTGTCGCCGTAGCCGAAGTCTTGCAAAACGTAGGTGCCGGGGGAACATTCCAGCCCCGGCACGTCGCGGATGGTCGCGTAAATCGGGAAGCTCGGGGTCCCGCCGCAGACGACGCGCGGCACCGGAAAGCCGGCGCGCTCCAACTTCGCCCGCAGCGCCAGCACCGGGGTGAGCAGGGTTCGCACGGCCGCTTCCCGGTCTTCGCGGTGCTCCATGTTGTTGTGCCCGTCGTAGACGTGGAAACCGCCCGGTCGCAAACCGAGGCTGCGGGCGAGGAGCGGATACAACTCCGCTGCGCCGGCGAGGTCGATGCCGGTGCGGTCTTGGCCGACGTTGAGATCGACGAGGACCTCCGCCGACAACCCCTGAGACGCGAGGACGTCGGAAAGCGCCGTCACCATCGCCGGGTCATCGGCGATGGCGGCGAACTCGGTGCGCGGGTATTTCCGGATCAACTTGGCGAAGCGGTGGAGGTTCGGCCCGACGAGCGGGTAGGCGATCAGCACTTCCGGCGCGTCGGCGATGGCCAGCATTTCGGCTTCGGCGATGGTCGCGCACTTGTGTTTCAACACCCCCGCGGCCAGCTGCAGCTTCGTGAGTTCGACCGTCTTGTGGGTCTTGCAATGCGGCCGCAACCGGCCCGGCCCGCCGGCCATGGCGATGACCTCGGCGATGTTCCGCCGGATGATATCCGGAAAGAAAATGAGCGACGGACTGGGGATCGCGGCTTCGTCGATCAAGCGGTACGGGTGGGGCATGGTGCTGGCGACCGTGGGCAGTGGGAACGATTGCAATTTTAGCAATTCCGCACCGGATCACAACCGGGCGATGATCGCCTCCGTGAACTCCGCCGTTCCGGCGCGGCCGCCCAAATCGGAAGGTCGCACCGCGCCGTCCGAGAGCACCGCCTCCACGGCCGCGACGATCCTGCGCGCATTCGCCGCATCGCCGAAATCCTTCAACATCTCCACGGCCGGTAGGATCAACGGCAGCGGGTTCGCCCGCCCCGGTGGCACATGCTCGTAGCCGGCGCCGAAGACCGCCTCGTAGACCTTCACACCGTCGCCGACGTTGATGGCCGAGGTGGCGCTGATGCCGCCGACGAGGCCCGCCCCGAGGTCGCTGAGCAGGTCGCCGTACAAATTGCCCGCGGCGAGCACTTCGAACTGCTGCGGGTTGCTCACGAGCTGCATGCAGGTGTTATCGACGATCAAATCCTTCGCGGCGATGCGCGGGTAGTCGGCGGCGACGTGCCGGAAGCAATTGAGGTACAACCCGTCGGCCATCTTCAGGATGTTCGCTTTGTGGATGCAGTGGATCGACTTCTTTCCCAGCCGTTCGGCGAGGGCGAAGGCGTACCGGAAGAAGCGCAGGCAGGCGACTTCGGTGACGACTTTGAAGCTCTGCACGACGCCGGGGATGATTTCGTGCTCGGTCGTGGCGTACAAGTCTTCGGTGATTTCGCGGACGATGTGGAAGTCGACGTCGCGGAAGCGCGCCGGCAACCCCGCGAGATTGCGTACCGGCCGCGTCGAGGCGAACAACCCGAGCCGGCGGCGAAACTCGATGTTGGAGTACAGCGGCGACGCCGGCCCGTGGGCCGTGGGCGTCGGGGCCCCCAGCGGTTGGAGGAGCTTCGTTTTCAAAGCGACACCGGTTCGGCGGATGGCCTCGAACAATTCGGGGCCGAGCGGCTCCCGGCCGAGTTCCACCGCCGCCCGACCGGCCGGGATGACCTCGAATTCCACGTCGGCCCCGATGGCGCGGAGGATCGCTCGGACGGACGCTTCTTGGTCGATCCCGGCCCCGCCCCCCTGCACGAACACGACTGACCGCATGGCGTTCCCCGTTCGGATTGACGGGGTTAACATACGGGAGGGTGTGGCAACGATTCTTGGAGTCGTCATTCCAGCGTCTACCCACCCACCCAATCGTGGAATGACGTCCGACTTTCGGAACGACCTAGCGCCGCAAGGAGTTCCGTCCGATTTCGGGTGCCACGCAAACTCCAAGAATGGTTGCTACACCCATACGGGAGCGAGTGCGCTCCGCAGGGCCGTACGGAATACAATGACTCCGTATCCGAATTCCGTGGGTTCGCCCTGCGCCACGCCAAAACAAGGGAACCGCCATGCCGGCCGTACTCGACGACATCACCACCGAAATCCTCGAACTGAAACGCGAGATCGGCGCGACCATCCTCGCCCACTACTACCAAGAGGGGGAGATCCAAGAGATCGCCGACATCACCGGCGACAGTTTGAAACTGGCCCGCGAAGCGACCAAGGTCGAGACGCCGGTCATCGTCTTCTGCGGGGTGCTCTTCATGGCCGAGACGGCCAAGATGTTGAATCCCACCAAGACGGTGTTGCTCCCCGATTTGCAAGCCGGGTGCAGCCTCGTCGATAGCTGCCCGCCCGAGAAGCTGTTCAACTACCAAGCGATGCTGCGGGAGAACGGGCGGAAGTTTCAGACCGTCACGTACATCAACAGCAGCGCGAAAGTGAAGGCTCTCAGCGATTGGATCGTGACTTCGGGCAACGCGGAGGACGTGGTGCGGAACCGCGTGCCGGCGGATCACGAAATCCTCTTCGTGCCCGATCAACACCTCGGCCGCTACTTGGAAGAAGTGACGGGCCGGAAGATGATCCTCTGGGACGGCTCGTGCATGGTGCACGAAATTTTCAGCGTCCACGACCTCGTGAAGATGAAGCGGACGAACCCCGGTGCCACGGTGATCGCCCACCCGGAGTGCCCGCGGAACATTTTGGAGCACGCCGAGTTCATCGGGGGCACCGAGGCGATGATCCTGCACGTCGGGAAGCACAAACAGCCGACGACGTTCCTCGTGGCGACCGAACCGAACATGATGTGGCAACTCGAAAGCCGCTTCCCGCAGCACAAGTATTTGGGCGTGCCGGGGATCACGTGCGCCTGCAACAAGTGCCCGCACATGGCCCGCAACACGCTGGAAAAGATCCGCGACTGCATGCGGGATGGGTCGCCCGAAATCTTCTGGCAACCCGAGTTCGACAAAGCCAAGGAAGTGCTGGCGAGGAGTTTGCTGAACCCGCCGGTCCCGGCGGCGGTCGTATCGACGCATCCCCACGGAGATTGAACGATGGCGACCAAGGCGAAAGTGAAGGCGGATAAAATCCTGACGGCCGCTCAAGCCGCCAAGTTTTTGCAGGTTGATGTGGACATTTTGATCGGCGAAACTTCGGCCGGACGTGTTCCGGCACGGAGCCTCGCAGGGGAGTACCGTTACAGCCGCCTTGCCATCTTGCGTTGGATTCGTGCGGGTACTGTCCAGCCGGCCGTGCCGTTGGAATATGCCGATCCCGATGATCCGTGGACACCTGAGAAAGAGCGACTGGTCGAAGCGGAGATCGAAGCGATCTACGCGGCCCGCCGGTCGCTGGGCACCGTGGGAGATTTGCAAGCGAAGGCGAGCGGGTAATGAAACTTTTGGACTCCGACATCTTGACACTGGCATTTCATGGGAAGCCGGGAGTCGCGGAGAAAGTCGCATCCGCCCGCGATTCGGGCGAACTGCGAATCCCTTCGATCGTTCGGTTGGAAGCGCTGCGGGGTCGCATCGAAGCCGTCTTGAAGGCGGGTCGGGGTGCGGATGGAGTTGAGATGTCGGAGCGGCTGGCAGCAACCGAAAAATACATCGGGACATTCCAGATCGTTGAGTTTGAGGAACGAGCCGCGGTGGATTTCGATCGGTTTGTCGGATTGAAATCCCTCCGCAATATGGGCCGAGCCGATTTTTTGATCGCCTGCATCGCGCTCGCGCACAATGCCACGCTGGTCACTCGCAACACCAAAGACTTCGCCGCCGTGCCGGGGTTGAAACTCGAAAACTGGGCCGATTGAAATCGGGTTCCCCCCCAAGGAGATAGAACGATGGCGACCAAGGCGAAAGCGAAGAAAAAGGACAAGCGGGCCGAACCGGCACCGGCGGGTGAGGTGCTGACGCTGGCGGAAGCGGCGGCCTTTTTGCGCGTCGCGGAAGGGGCGGTGAACGCCGAAGCCGAGTCGGGCCGGCTACCGGGGCGCCGTCTCGAAGAGGACTGGCGGTTCAGCCGCAAGGCGATTTTGGAATGGCTCGAGAAGCCGCAGCGACCGCCAATGCCACAGGGGACGATGGACGACGAAACACCGGAGGAACAGGCCGCCTTCCTCGCGCGGCTGCGAGAAATCCGGAAGGAATGGGGGACGGTCGGCGGGGACGATCCGAGCGAGACCTCGTGATGTTCTTGCTCGACTCGGACACTTTCACGCATGCGTTTCACAATCGCCACGGCATCCGCGAGCGGATCGCACGGGAAACGGAAACCGTCGCCCTCTCGCCGATCACTCGGATCGAATCGCTGCGCGGACGGTTCGACGCGGTGATCAAAGCCGCTGCGGTTCCGGAGCTGAAACGGGCGTTGGCTCGGCTGGCCGACACGGAAACGTTTCTGGCGACTTTTCGCGTCGTCGAATTCAGCGAGGACGCCATGCTGCGATTCGGGCGGTTCCGCGATGAGAGGCGCTTCGGAAAAATGGGGCGGGGGGGATCTTCTCACCGCCTGCATCGCGCTCGCCCATGACGCCACGCTCGTCACGCGCAACACCAAAGACTTCAGCATCGTGCCGGGGTTGAAACTCGAAAACTGGGCCGATTGAAACCGGGGGGACTTCCGATGATGCTCGAACTCGAAGCCGATGTTTCGGACGACCGCGAATTGACGCTCACCCTCCCGCCGGAAGTCCCGGCGGGCCGCGTGCGGCTGCGGGTGACTTGGGAATCGGAGCCGCTCCCGGGCGGTTATGTCCGTCGGACATTGCACCCGTCGTTGGTCCCGGAAGAAGACGCGTACATCCGGTTGCTGCCGGAGTTGCTGAAGACGCACCTGGGGAAGTATGTGGTCATCTACGGGGGGGGGGTGGCGGCGGTGGCACCGACTAAAATCGAAGCGCTCCAGCTAGGTTTGAAGTGCTCGGCAGGCAAAATGATCTTCGTTCAATTCGTCAGCGACCGCCCGCAACCCATTGAGAAGTTGCCGAGTGTCCGTCAAATTTTCGCGGGAGATAGAGAGTGACCGAATTCCCATACGGCCATGAACGCGGGTTGCCATTCCCGCAAGCCTCATTGAAGATTTCATCCTTGGAAACCGGCAAATTTTACTCGGGCATCTGGGCCAAGGTCGACACAGGAGCCGACCGAACGGTAATCCCGCTCAAATATCTCGAAAAATTGTCTCTTCTACCGATTGAAACCTTGGCATTCGAAGGCGCTCACGGCAATCGATTCCGTCTTCCGATCTACAACATCTACGTGACGATTGAGGGACACGAACCGTTGCCAGCCGAGGCCGCAGCCAGCGAAAACGAAGATTTGATTCTGCTCGGCCGCGACATTCTGAATTCCTACCGCCTTGTGCTCGACGGGCCGAACCTGCGCCTGGCCGTCTCGGATCGCTGAGCCGGAATTCGGCGCCGGCGCGGAGTTTCTTCCCCCTGCCCGAACCGAGCGGGCGAGTCGCGTTTCTCATAGGCTTTTCACCGTCGGTCTCACCTTTCGCTCATCGGAACCGAGCTAGGATCGAGGGGTCTAATGCCGTGCCGACCGTGCGGATGTCCGGGGCCGATGCCATGTTCGATTTGACTCTCCACGACCGGTTGTTCCTCGGCTTCTCCGCGGCGCTCGGGCTGATCGTCGCCGGGGCGGGGAACGCCTTGGTCTGCCCGCGTTCGCGCCTGGCCCGCACCGGGATCGCCGCGACCGGTCTCGCGGCCGCATTGGCAGGGGTTGCGGGGTTGGTTCCGGCCTATATCCTGCCCGCCGCCCTGATCGGCGCGGGGTTCCTCGCGATTCCGACCCTCTCCGGCCTCGTCGCGATACGGCGGGTCGCCGCCGCGGTCCGCAACCGACTCCGGGAACCGCGTTTCGCGTGGGGCCTCGTGGCGCTGCTCGGCCTCGGGGTGCTCCTCGGCGAGTTCGCCCGGTTCGATGCGGTCGAGAACAACTTCGAGGCCGAACAGTACGCCGCCATGGCGCGGCAAATCGAACGGTCGCCGTACGTCGCCGACGAATCGCGCTTGGCCAAAACCGACCGCGGCAGCGCGATCCATCTGTTGACGACGGGCGAGACACCGAGCGCGGAATACCTCGCGCACAACGAACAGACTTCGCACCAAATGGCCAGTCTCAACGAGTACCTGATCCGCCGCGGCCCCGCCGACGAAAGCTCCAATTGCCACGGGTGGGTATTTACGGGGGGTAAATTCGCCATCCTCGGGCACGAGGTCGACACGATCCTCGAAGAGAACGACTATTTCGCCGTCACCGAACCGGACGCGGGCGATCTGTGCGTGTACCGGGGCGAGGACAATACCGTCGCGCACACGGCGATCGTCCGCGGCGTCTTCGACGACGGCACGATCCTCGTCGAAGGGAAATGGGGCCGGCTCGGCATCTTTCTGCATCCCGTCGAGCATTCGGTGTACGGCATCCATTACATCTACTATCGCTCGGCCCGCAGCACGCATGTGCTGAGCAGCGTCCCGTAATCCCCGCTCTCCCTGTCGGAATCGGACCGCGCGGCCTATGACAATCGAACCGCCGGGTTCGATTTCTCTTTGCCGCGAGGTTCCTCCATGACCGCGTCCGCCCTGCTGTTGTCGCTTTGCTTCTTACCCGGTCAAACCAAGGCCGATCCGCCCGCCAAGCCCGACTTCAATCCGCCCGTCAACGCCCTCCATCTCCGCAGCATCGGTCCGGCCGTCACCTCCGGTCGGGTGGCGGCGCTCGCCGTGAACCCGAAAGATCGGGCGCACTATTTCGTTGCCGTGGCTTCGGGCGGCGTCTGGAAAACGACGAACGCCGGGACGACCTTCGCGCCGATCTTCGACGGCCAAGCGTCGTTCAGCATCGGTGCGATCACGATGGATCCGGCCGATGCCAACACCGTCTGGGTCGGCAGCGGGGAGAACAACAGCCAGCGCAGCGTCGGCTACGGCGACGGCGTGTACAAATCGACCGACGGCGGCAAGATCTGGCAGAACATGGGATTGAAGGCGAGCGAACACATCGCCAAGATCACCGTCCATCCGAAGGATTCGGACACGGTGTTCGTCGCGGCGCAGGGCCCGCTCTGGGGGCCGGGCGGCGACCGCGGTTTGTTCAAAACGACCGACGGCGGCAAGACCTGGGCGAACTTGTTGAAGACCGACGAGAACACCGGCGTCACGGACTTCCTCCTCGATCCGCGCAATCCGGACATCATTCTCGCGGCGACCTACCAGCGCCGCCGGCACGTCTGGACGCTCGTCAACGGGGGGCCCGGTTCGGCCCTGCACCGCAGCACCGACGGCGGCAAGACTTGGAAGAAGATCACGGCGGGGCTACCCGGCAACGAACTCGGCCGGATTTGCTTGGCCTTCGCCCCGAGCGCCCCGGACACGATCTACGCCGAGGTCGAAGCGCAAGAAAAAGCCGGCGGCGTCTTCCGCTCCACCGACAACGGCAAGACGTGGGAGAAGCGCAACCCGTTCAGCGCGCAAATGCAGTACTTCTGCAAGCTCGTCGTCGATCCGAACAACAAAGACCGGGTGCTGCTGAACTACGTTCTGAACCAAGTCTCCGACGACGGCGGCAAGACGTTCCGCAACCTCGGCGAAGCGGATAAACATGTCGACAGCCACGAAATCTGGATCGACCCGCGCGACCCCCAGTACCATCTGTGCGGCTGCGACGGCGGCATCTACGAGAGCCACGACTCCGGGGCCACCTGGCACTTCAAAGCGAACCTGCCGGTCACGCAGTTCTACGACATCGCCGTCGATCAAAACCCGGCGAGCGGGCCGTTCTACCACGTTTACGGAGGCACCCAAGACAACTACACCCTCGGTGGCCCGGTGCGCACCCGCAGCAACAACGGCATTGTGAACGCCGATTGGTACGTCGTGCAAGGCGGCGACGGCTTCCATTGCAAAGTCGACCCGACCGACCCCGACACCGTGTACGGCGAAGCGCAATACGCGGGCCTCGTGCGGTTCAACCGCAAGACCGGCAATCGCATCGACATCCGCCCCCTCGCGGCCAAGGGCGAAGCCCCGCTGCGCTGGAACTGGGACAGCCCGCTGCTGATCTCGCCGCACAGCCCGAAGCGGCTTTACTTCGCCGCGAACAAACTCTTCCGCTCCGACGACCGCGGCGACAACTGGTCCGCCGTCTCGGGCGACCTCACGCAGCGACTCGACCGTGACAAGTTACTCGTCTTCGGCAAAGTCCAAGCGCCCGAAGCCGTGGCCAAGCACCTCAGCACGAGTTTGTACGGGAACATCGTCGCCCTCGCCGAGAGCGTCAAAACCGAGGGGTTGCTCTACGTCGGCACCGACGACGGCCTGATCCAAATCACCGAAGACGGCGGCAAGACGTGGAAGAAGACATCCGAGTTCCCCGGCGTCCCGGCCGGCACGTACGTCTCCAAATTGATCGCCGGGCAGCACGACGGCGCGACGGTGTTCGCCGCGTTCGACAACCACAAAAACGGCGACTTCAAACCGTACCTGTTGAAGTCGACGGACGCCGGGAAGACGTGGACTACCATCGCCGGGAACCTCCCCGAGCGCGGCACCGTCTACTGCCTCGCCGAAGATCACCTCAACCCCGACCTGCTCTTCTGCGGCACCGAGTTCGGCCTGTTCGCCACCGTCGACGGCGGTAAAAAATGGCACCGCATGACCAACGGTTTGCCGACGATCCAAGTGAAGGATCTCGTCATCCAGAAGCACAACAACGACCTCGTCGTCGGCACCTTCGGCCGGGGCATCTACGTCCTCGACGATTTTTCCCCGCTGCGGAAGCTGACGGCGGAGGCCCTGCAAAAACCCGCGGTTTTGATCGCCCCGGACAACACCATCGCATACGTGCGCTCGGCGCCACTCGGCGGAAGTGGCAAGAGCTTCCAAGGGAGTTCGCACTACTTCGCGGAGAATCCGCCGGTCGGGGCGACGTTCACGTTCCATTTGAAAGACGGCCATAAGACCCTGAAACAGAAGCGACTCGACGCCGCGAAGGAGGCGGACAAGGCCGGGAAGCCGCTGCCATATCCGAGCATCGAGGAACTGCGGGCCGAAACCGAGGAAGAGCCGGTCCTCATCGATTTGGTGATTCAAGACTTCGACGGGGTCGCCGTGAACCGCGTCTCCGCGCCGACGGGCGCCGGCGTCCACCGCGTCACATGGGGCCTGCGCGAAGCGGGCGTGAACCCCGACGCGAACCAAGGGGGCTTCGGGTTCTTGGCGGCACCGGGCCGCTACCGCGCCGCACTCGTGCAGACGCGGGCCGGTCAGAAAACGACCTTGGCCGGGCCGGTCGAGTTCGCGGTGAAGGCCGACCCGCTGTCGACGCTCAAAGGCGAAGACTTCGCCGCGATCGGCAGCTTCAATAAGGATGTCCGCACGACGCAGAAGAAACTCTACGCCGCGACGGGAACCCTCACGGCGGCCAGCGCCCGGCTCGACGCGATGCGCAAAGCGGCCAAACTGGCCGAGCGGGTCGACGACACCTTGGAAGGGAATTTCCAAGCGGTGGAAGCGGCGATCAAAACGATCCGCCGGGAGTTGGAAGGCGACAACTTCCTCGCGGAGCGCTACGAGAACGCCCCGATGAGTGTCGCCGACCGCTTGAGTTACGCGGCCGGGACGCACAACGAAGCGATCGCCCTGCCGACGGGCACCGCCAAGACCGCTTTGGCCGACGCGAAAGCCGACCTCGACATGGCGCTGCCGAAGGTGCGGGCGATCCTCGAGCGCGATCTCCCCGCCTTGGATAAGAAGTTGGACGCCATCGGAGCCCCGTGGTCCCCCGGCCGCTGGTCGTTCGAGAAATGATTCCGTCGGAACTTCCGACGGTCGATTGTTCGGGCGGGGACTGCGGGATCGCCCGCGGTTCCGCCAACTTCGGCGCGCCAAGTTGCGTTCCGCGCACTATGGTTGTAAATTGAAAACGGCGCGGGGAACCGGCGCGTTAACTTTCGGCAACAGACAACGACTCTTATTCCGGGGCGGAGGCGCATCGCCCGCCCGGCTGCGACGGCAACCCACTGAGGCTACCATGGCGCTCGCACTCAACATCGGTAAGTGCAGCTTGCTGGGCAACTACCGGGAAAACAACGAAGATTCCATCGAAGTCAAACAGTTCCCCGACCTCACGGTCTCGGTCGTCGCCGACGGCATGGGCGGTCAGGCGGCCGGGGAGATCGCCAGCAAAAAGGCGATCGACATCATCCCGCGCGAACTCCGCAAGCACATCGCGTCGCATCTCAACGGCGACGGCGTCAAAGGGGTCGTGAAACGATCGATCGTCCAAGCCAACGAAGAAATCATGTCGATGGGCGCCCTCGACAAAGACATGCGCAACATGGGCACCACGGTGGTGATGACCCTCTGGCGCAAATCGGGGGAGATGTTCGTGACGGGCGTCGGCGACAGCCGGGCCTACCTGCTGCGCAACCACACCATTCAGCAACTGACGGTCGACCACTCGCTCGCCCAGGCCCTCGTCGAAGCGAACACCATCTCCGCGGCCGAGGCGAAGGACCACCGCTTCAAAAACGTCCTTTGGAAGTACCTCGGCAGCAAAGAAGTCGGCGAAGGCCCGGACGTGATCGTCGTCCCGCTCCAGGCCGGGGATCGATTCCTGCTCTGCTCCGACGGCCTCACGGGCGTCGTGACCGACGAGAAGATGCTCGAGTTCATCGACGGCCACACCGACATGCAAGTCTGCGCCGAAGGCCTGGGCCAACTCGCCTTGGACAGCGGTTCCCGGGACAACGTCTCCTGCGTCATGATGGAAGTCATCGAGTCGTAGAAGGCTTGTTACCGACGGTCGGACAATCGATCGCGGTCGGGAGAGTGTCGCCGTTCGCTCCGCGAACGGGCACCTCCCGCAGTGATAGAGCTTGCATCTTCGACGTACGCCGAAACCGTTCTCGGAGCGAACGGCGACATTCTCCGGGTCTGGCACAGTTTTCTGGCAGCCTGTGTCGGCTGTTTTCCGACCTGAAGGGTCGGTTCTGTCAGCCCAGGTCGGAGACGGCGCAGCCGTCGGAGGCCTGGGAACACGATTGCCCTAGGAATCCGGCCTGTCAGGCCGGTTCATAGGCTTGGAACCGCCCTGACAGGGCGGGATTCTCGCTCGACGCGCCACCCAGGCCTCCGACGGCTGCGCCGTCTCCGACCTGGGCTGACAGAACCGACCCTTCAGGTCGGAAAACAGACCGCCAGAAAGATTTGCCTCACCCCATTCTCCCGACCGCGATTGTTTTGTTCGCCATCGGTGGCCGGAGGCGGCGGTGAGGAACCGTGTGCCGTTAGGACTCAGACGCGACTGTAAGACGCGACTGCCATTGGTTGTTCACATTTCAAATCCCCGACCGACTTCTTGACGCGCCTCGTTTGTCGTGCGACCATCGTGCGAATCAGCCGGACAATCACTGTTCGGCGGCGGAGAGCATTGCGAGGTGCAACAGTGGATGAGCTAATGCCTACAGATATCGTCGCCGAAGTTCGCACCGTCATGGAGGAAGCCCATCGCGGCAAAGGCGACCGACCGAACTACCTCACTGCCTTCCAGATTCTCAACCGGCTCCCTGAGACCACACGGGCGCGATTGATCCGAGAGCGCGGACTCGGAGGCACAGGCACAGGTGCGGTAGGCGCTCCAAGTTTGGTGTCTCGAGCGGCACGTATGGCCGGCGCGGAGGTCGATTTCTTAGATACCGTCGGCCTCTCATTGCATGTCGCCGGCCAAGCAGTTACGCCCAGCTACGAGATATGTGGCATGTATCGATTGCCGCCACCAGAAGCAGCCGACGCTTGATGAATCGCTGTAGAAGACCGGCGACCTCGAAGCCAGTTTCAAATTCCAGATTGACGATGACCGTCGGCCCACGAGCTGGGTCGTTCGGCGGCGGAGCCTGTACCGATGGGAGCGGGAATGGACCTTTCTGACGGCGAACCGACGGGCGAGCCGGTCGTCGTGCCCTGCGATCCGGAGTGCTGGTCCGAGCCGAGCAAGCGATCGGTGGAGTACACGCACGGGATGGCCCCAGGGCGGTATCACGACCAGACCTACTTGTGCTGGCGTTGCCGGACGCCGGACGTGTTCACCGCGGCCGAGCAGAAGCACACCTTCGAGGTGCGTAAAGCCCACAGGTGGCAGCATCGGGTGCTGTGCCGGGCGTGTCACCGGGAGCGGATCGGTTTGGAACACGAGGCCGGCGAGTGCCGGCGGCGGTGGATCGCAGACGGGGCGGCGCTCCGTCGTGATCAGGAGTTTCTTCAACGTTGGCTGGTCGTGTTGCAATCGCTGCCGAGGTACGGTGGGGCGCGGGACGAGGCCAACATTGTCATGCTTCGACGGCTGGTCGCCGAAGTGCAACCGCACGCCGAACCGAGTGATGAATCTCGCGGCCGGAGATAAGGGAAGGGGTCTACTTCAACGGACCTTCAATCTCTTTGAGTTGCGAGGGCGGGTCGCTTTGTGGCTGGCATCGCACTCGCCGATTCTTCCAACCGAGATTGTTCCAGCACGGCCCCATTTCCATCTGGGTTCCAACCGGGGTTCAATCGTCGCAAGTCGTTGTCCGGCTTGGTGAATCGGACGAGGTTTTCACTCGACATCCGCTTGTTCCAATTCCGCAGCGTGCCGATCGAGGGCGGCGAGATGCGCGGCCCGCAGGCCGACATGGGGAAAGGCTGGTGGGGCAAGCTCTACGAGGAGCGCGGCCGCGGTCTGTTGGTGAAAGAGGGCGGCGAGAAGCACGTGAAAGAAGGCGAATGGAACGAGTACATCGTCGAAGCCATCGGTCCGAAGGTGAAGCTCTGGATCAACGGCAATTTGATCTGCGATTACGAGGACGACAAACTCTCCAAGCGCGGAGTCATCGCCTTCCAAGTCCACAGCGGCGGGCCGATGGAAGTGCGTTTCAAAGAGATCAAACTGGAAGTGATCGACGCGAAGAAGAAGTGAGTCCGAAATGAAGCGCCTCCGGTTTCGACCCCGGAGGCGCGTTGCCGAAATTTTACTTCCCTTTCCCATCATCCTTTTGCAGCTTCCATTGCTCGTCGAAGAAGCCGGCGCGGACGACCTTGCCGGGGTAGCGGCTGTTGGCCGGGGTCGTCACGTCGATCACCGCGTAGTCCGGTAGCTTCGGCACCTGCCGGGCGTTGTTGAGGTAGTCGTACTCGCGGTAAGTGAAGCCGCTGTTGAGGACGACGTACTTCTTCGGGTTCAGCGGGTTCGGATAGATGCTCAGTGTCACCGTGTTGTCACCGAACTCGGCCAGCGGCAGCTTGTCAACGATCTTCGCCAAGATCGCGTTGCTCTTCGGGTCTCCCCACAGGATGAGGTTATTGTTCTTGATGTCGTCATCGGTCACGTCCTTGTCGGCCTTCATCGGGGCGTCACCGCGGAACTGCTTCCTCCAGTGATCGGTGGCGTGCTTCATTTCCTGGGTCGTCCACTTTCCGATGGTCTCGTTCATTGGCTTTCCGGTGGGCGAGACCATGAGGAAGGAATCCAGGAAGGCGTCGTCGATGGGGCCTTGGAGGCCATGTCTTTTCAGTAATTGCTCGTCGTAAGCAAGGGCTCCAGTTTTTGGCAACTTCACCCATTTGCCATCGATCTTGTTGTACCGATGACCCACGATGACATCATTCTGTTCAAAGGGAAGCTCGGTCATATCGATGACGACTGTTTTGCCCTTCGGCTTGGGTTTTTCGGCGAAGCTCACCCAGAGAGAACTCACATTTTGAGTCGAAATCGTAGGAATTCCATCTCGAAGTTCGGCGGCAACAGTAGCCGCGCGCCAGTGTTGTTCCATACCACCGACCTCAATCCAAGCGCAGCGGTTGTAGCGCAAGGTGTAAGTCACGAACTTGATCTCCTTGCGATCCGCACCGGCCGGTAAACCCTTCTCCACGATGGCATCGATGCGCTTGATGACCTCTTCCTTCGCGGCCTTCTCGTAGTTGTGCCCGGCGCCCGGCCCGATGATGTGCGTCAGTTCCATGCCGAGCTTCTTCATCTCGCGTTCCATCACATCGGCGGCTTGCTTCTGGCTGTCCTTCTCGCCGCTGTAGGCCACCGTCGGGATGTTGTAAATGTTCTGCGCGACGTCGGTGCAGTTATACATGCCCCAGAGCTTCTTCTCGTACCAAGTCGGTTCAACCTTTTCGTTTTGGAAGACCTTGAGGAACTCGGGCGTCTCGCTGAAGCCGGCCCCCGGCGCGGCGGCGCAGAACAGCGTCGGGTAGTGCACGGCGTACTGCCAGCAAGCGGCGCCGCCCATGCTGAATCCACGGGCGACGATGCGTTTGTCATCGATGCGGTAATGTTTCTTCGCGTGGTCGAGGCACTCGAACGAATCGATCTCCCCGGCCAGTTTGTTCGCGTTGCTGAAGCGCCCGAAGGGGTGCAGCACGATGGCCCCCTTCGGCGTGAACTCGCCGGCGTTCTTCGAGCGCTGGTCGATGAAGCTCGCTTCGACGACGTTCTCGTAGCGGCCGTGCCACCAGAAATCGAGGCGGTGCGGGGTCTTTGCGGCGAAGTCGTATTCCTTCGGGATCACGAGGCCGTACGGTTGCACGCTGCCGTCGATTTTGGACCGGTAGCCGCGGACGACGGTGCCCGTCGCGGTGGTCCAGGGCGTCTTCCCGGCCTTCATGGCGGTCGCCCGTTCGAGGCCCATCTTCAACACGCTCTTGACGGTGCCCGCCGGCATGGCCCCTTTGCCGTCGAAGATCTCGTTGTAATCGAGCGCCCAGCGCACGGCCTTCTCGTAGATCTGCACGTCGGGTAGCAGGTCGTGCTTGCCGATGTCCTTGATCAGTCCTTGCAGTTCGGTCAGGCCGGTTTTGACTTCATCCTTCACCGTGTCGGGGATGGTATTGCCCAGCGGCGGCACGGGGCGGACCCCGTCGATTTGATTGTCGGCGGGGCCGTCGGCGCGGGCGGCGCCGAGGGCGAAGAGTGAAGCGAGCAACAACAGCGGGCGGCGCATCGGGAACTCCGGGAGGGGTGGCGGCGTCTCGGAAACTGTACGCGAAGCGCGCGACGGAGCCAATCGAGAAAGGCCCGCGGGGGCCGTCTCCCTAGAATGAGTGCATGTCCGACTTCGACGAACCCCGCGTCTTCTTGGCCGGTGCCGGGCCGGGCGACCCCGGCTTGATGACCCTCCGCACGGCCGAGGTGCTCGCCCGCGCCGACCTCGTGCTTTACGATCAACTGGTGCCCAAGCGGTTGCTCGACTTCGCCCGTGCGGACGCCGAGAAACTGTGCGTGCGCGATCTGCCGGGGCACCACCCCGACAAATACCCCCACATCTACGACCGAATGTTGGAAGCGGCCCGCGCCGGGAAAATCGTCGTCCGGTTGAAGGGGGGCGATCCGCTCATCTTCGGACGCGGTGGCGAAGAAGCGGAAACGTTGCGGAATGCGGGAATCGCGTACGAAATCATCCCCGGTGTCACGGCGGCCCTGGCCGCGGCCGCGTATTTGGATGTCCCGCTGACGCACCGCGCCCATACGAGTGCCGTGGCGTTCATCACCGGGCACGAACTGCCGCAAAAGATCAACAACAAGCTCGATTGGGAAGCACTCGCCAAATTCCCCGGAACACTCGCCGTCTACATGGGCATCGCCCGCCTGCCGATCTTGGTCGCGGAACTGATGAAGCACGGCATGAATCCCGAAACGCCGACGTTGATCGTCGAACGGGCTTCTCTCGGGGAGATGCGTTCCGTCACCACGCGACTCGCCGACTTGGAAGCGGTTCGCCGAGCGGCCGGCTTGGAAGCCCCGGGATTGATCGTCATCGGGGAAGCGGTGCGACATCGCCAGCCGAGTTCGTGGTTCGAACAGAGGCCCCTCTTCGGCCGGCGCGTCTTGGTGACGCGGCCCAAACAGCAAGCCGAGGAGATGGTGCGCCGGCTCGAAATCTTGGGGGCGGTGCCGTCGGTGCTCCCCGCGCTCGAAATCCGCGAACCGACCGATTGGGCACCCGTGGACGCCGCACTCGACCGTCTCGCCGCGTTCGACTGGCTCGTCTTCACCAGTGCCAACGGCGTCCACGGCTTCTTCAGGCGACTGTTGACCCAAGGCGACTTGCGGAAGCTCGGCCGTATCAAAATCGCGGTCGTCGGCCCCAAGACGGCGACAACGCTACGCGGCTACCATTTGCACGCCGACGCGGTGCCGAAAGACACTCATTCCGCAGAGGGGTTGGTCGAGCTGCTGGCACCATCCGTCGCCGGACAACGAGTGCTCTTGCTGCGGGCCAATCGCGGCCGGGAGACGTTGCCGGTGGAGTTGGCCAAGGTCTGCACGGTCGAAAGTATCGTGGTCTACGAACAGCACGATGCACTCGACACCGAGAGCGATTCCTACGCGGCACTCCGGCGCGGGGAGATCGAATTCATCACACTGAGCAGTTCCAACATCGCCCGGTCGCTGCTGCGGAGCTTCGACGAAACCCTGCGCGGGCGGGTTCTCCGGGGCGACGTGAAATTGGTGGCGATCAGTCCGGAAACGGCCGCGGCGGTCGAAGAATTCGAGCTCCCCGTGGAAGCCGTGGCGAAAACCGCCAGCAGTGAAGGATTGATCCGAGCCGTCATCGAGCGGGCCCGCGCCGTCCCTAAAGGGACGGACTGAGCTGTTCAAGGTGCACCCGAGGGCTCAACACTTGCCAACCTTCCGCATCACGATGGCGATGCTGCCGATCAACAGCAAGAACATTGCGGTGTGGCTCCCGTAGGCCAGGCAATGATCTTGAAACTCCTTCGGGCCGAAACTGGGGCCGAATTGCAGCAGCAAGATGGTGCCGAACAGTCCGGTGAACGCGTTTCTCCAACCCCGGCTGAGTGGAGCTGTGGCCAAGAACGTGAACAGCACCGCGAAGGGGAGAATCAAGGTGGTGGCGTGGTGTTTCCAAGTGCGCTCGCTGAAGAGCAACATTCCCAACAACACGTAACTGCACTCGGCTGCGAAGAGTAAGCCCGTTCGATTCGCACGCTGCGCCACATTGACCCAGCCCAACCACAACAGCACGCCGACCCAAATGGCTTGGCAGCCGCGAATCAGCCAGCGGGCATTGCTCGGCCCGATGTCGGCGAGGGTGTGAAACTCTGTGGCCACGAGTTTGTCGTCGGCGTCGTAGTCGATGGTGGATGGTTCATCCGAGAAGAGTCGCACCACGACGCCGGGGATCGATTGGTTGGCGTGTTCGCTCGTGATCTTGCCGTCGACCAAAAAGGGCTTCGCCATCACGTCGTACCAGCTTTCGAGCAGCACGATGTTGTGGTTCCAACCGAGAGCGGCTCCAGGTACCACGAAGAACCAGAGTCCCAGACCGACCCCGCAGCCGAGCAAGAGTTTCCCGCCGGCATTCCAAGCGGCGGTGATGAACGATTGCTTCAAGCGGAGGGCCGAGATCACGGCGGTGACGATCTTCCAACAAAAGTAAGGGACGAAGAGCACGGGCGTGATTTTGCAGGCGATGGCGAGTGCCAGCACGATTCCGGCGGATATGTCCCAGCCGCGCCGGTAGAGTTCGAGCGCCCCGATGCACAAGAACGCGATGTAGATATTCACGTTGCCGTGGGATAAGTCGCCGAGGATCGGGTGGAGGCTGAACCCCAATGTGAGGAGTTTCGCCCATTCCGGGAATTCCGGGTTCGGCCCGCACAGTCGGAATGCCCAGAGGAGAGCCAACCCGGCCATGCCGACCTTGAGGAAGAACCAACTCATGGCACCCACGGTGGCCGGAAGTTCGGCGAGGGGCCAGAGCGTGAGGGCGAGAATCGGCGGGTTCGGGTAGTTGTACAAACGGTAGACGTCGTCACCTTTGATGAGTCCCGGCATCGATCCCCGACCGGGCGTCTCCTCACCGAGAATTTGCGGCCGCCAACGGAGGAATGCGGTTTTGGTTTGCGTGTCGAGCCGGCTCAACTTGGTGCATTTGTTGTAATGCTGCCACGCGGAGAGGATCACGAGCACCGACAACCCACCGATGACACTATTTTGGATGGTGGAGCGCGTGAGCGATTTCATGCGGCAAGTTTATCGCGAGACGGCCCTGCGATTCAAGTGCAGCTAAAAACGGAAGCTTGTTCCTCGGTACCCAGTTTGCCTTGATTTGCTCGATGGTCGGCAGGCTGGCCATCACTGTTCTCCCGGCGAGCGGGGGGCGTCAGCCGCGTCAGCCCCCTGTTTCGGGGATTGTGTCGGGTCATGGTTCGCCCCCTGTGTCGGGTCATGGCCGCTTCCGAGAAACAGGGGACTTACGTCCCCCGCTCGCCCTGTTTTTGCCGGTTCCCGCGCCTCCTCGGCGACAACCCCGGAAGAAGGCGTCCGCCGATTCACCCCACAGCATTGCCTAAATTAACCAAAGCGTGTCTTCCACCCCGATCCCAGGTTCAAAAGAGCCCTGCGCTTCCGTTCGGCTGTTGGGGAATACATTGAGAATCGTCTGATCCTAGAGTCGCCCCCGACGCGCGAGGTTCTGCACATGGTTCGTCTGGCTCTCCTTTTGGCTCTCGGCCTGACAAGTTTCGGCGCGCCGGTGTTCGCCCAAGAAACGCCGCCTACGGCAGAGCGAGTGAAGGCCGCACTGGCCAAGTACCAAGAAGAACGGGTCGATGCGGCCAAGACCTTCAGCGCGGGGGAATTGGCCACCGCCGACGAACTGGCGGCGAAAGCCGAGAAGGCCCTCGCGGACGAAAACACCCGCGCCGCACTCCGTTTGGCGGACGAAGCGCGCTGGCAAGTGCCGCTACTGCCGGTCGGGTTGCCCCCCAAAGTGAGTCGGGTTCTCGGGGGAGGGCGGATGCGCCACGGCGACCGGGTGAATCGCTTGGTCTACAGCCCAGACGGCACCCTGATCGCATCCGCGTCGCGGGATGGCACTGTCCGGCTCTGGAACATCGACAACGGCCGCGAAGTGATGGCCTACCGAGGGCATGAGGCCGAGAAATTCGACGACGATGATAAGGTGAAAGTCCATAGCAACGTGTTCCGCGTCCCCAGCGTCGCCTTCAGCTCGGATGGGACTTGGGTCGCTTCGTGCGGCGCTTTAGAAATCCACATCTGGGAAGTGAAGACCGGCAAGAAAGTACACAAGTTGCTCGGCCACAAACAAGACGTGGTCGACGTGGCGTTCGGCAAGAACAAGAATTTACTCGCATCGGCGGGCGACGATAAGCATTTGATCCTTTGGGACGTGGCCACAGAGAAACCGATCTTCAAGTCCGACGAACAGAACATGAGTTTGAATGCGGTCGCCTTCTCGAATTCCGACCGGGTCGTGGGAACGGTGAATCGCGCCGGCGATCTCATGGTGTTCGGGATGGATGCGGCCGGGAAGAACCCGAAACTCATGCTGTCCACCGGTATTTCGGATAGCGGGCCGACGAACGCGCTCGCGTTCACCCGCGACGGTGCGGGCATCTTCACGGCCGGTAAAGACAACAAGATCAAATTGACGGCCGGCCCGGACGGCATGCCCGGCTACGGGTCGGCTTCGATGGTGCGCAAGTTCGAAGGACACACCAAGGCGATCAACAGCATCGCCTTGTCGAAGGACGGCAACACACTCGTGTCGGGGTCGGAGGATCAAACCATCATCGTTTGGGATGCCGGCACCGGCAAACTCGAGCGCGTCTTGCAGGGCCACCTTCAGAGCGTGGTTTCGGTGGCCATCCGCCCGGACGGTGCCCAACTCGCGTCCGGGTGCCAAGATGGGAGTATCCGACTCTGGCCGTTGAACAAAGCGGACGAACACCGGGCCGCGACCGAAGCCAAAGAGAATCTCTGGGCCGTGGCATACAGTGCCGACGGTCAGACGACCGCCAGCGCCGGCGCTGACCGAACGGTTCGCATCTACAGCGCCATCACCGGAAAACTGAGCAAGGAACTCCTCGGTCATAAAGGCGCCGTGACCAGCTTGGCCTACTTGGGCAGCGACCGCATTGTTTCGGGATCGGGCGATAAACTGCTGAAGATCTGGACGATCGCCGCGGGATCGGCTCAGAATTGCGAAGGGCACAGTTCCGCCGTGCTGAGCGTGGCGGCGACCGACAAATTGATCGTCTCCGGGAGCGCCGATCGCACCGCCCGCGGTTGGGGACTCGATGGAAAAGCACTTTGGAGTTGGGCCAGCAAATCGGCGGTGTGCGCCGTGGCGATCCGCCAAGATGGCAAGAAAGTCGCACTCGGTTGCGCCGACGGAACCCTCGTGATCTTGGCCATCAACGGCGACCAGGAACCGAAACCGATCGCCTCGGTGATCGCCCACACGGGCGGAGTGTCGTGCGTTGGCTTCCATCCGGCCATGGATCGCCTCGTCACCTCCGGTGGCGACGGCTTGGTGAAAATCTTCACCCTCCCCGAAGAAGGGAATCCGACCGAAGCGAGCAAGTTCGAACCGCCCATCAAATCGACCATCGGCGGGGGTAACCCCCCGATCACCACCGTCGCCTACTCCAGCGATGGCAAGTTCATCATCAGCGGCGGTGCCGAGGGGATCGTCCGCATTTGGGACGTGTCCACCCTCGCGGAAGCCCGCAGCCTCCGTGGCCACAAAGGTTGGGTCACGAGCGCCGTGTTCAGCCCGGATGGCCGCCAAGTGGTCTCGTGCGCAATCGACAAAACCATGCGGCAGTTTGAAATCCCGAAGGCCGATGCCTCCGCGCCGGGGCACTCCGCTATGACACGGTGCATCGCCATCAGCCGGGATGGCAAACACGCCGCCACCGGCTCGGAAGATAAAACCGTGAAGGTCTGGAATCTGGCCACCGGCCGCGAAGTCGCCACGATCTCCGGATTCGTCGGCAGCGTCACCGCCCTCGTCTTCCAAGGCAACGACAAAGTCGTCGTCGGCAGCGGCAGCGGGAATACGAGTGATATCCGACTCCGCACGTTCACGTTCGCACCCGTGAAGGAAGTGCGCACTTGGACACCGGGCGGACAGGCGTTCTACATCGCCAGTTCGGAAGACGGTGAGTCGGTCGGGGTGGTCTGGGCCACGCAAGGGGGAGAATCCGGTTTCGAAATTTTCAAAGGGGATGCGAAAGCACCGGCGATTGTCCGAGCGGGCAAGGTCAAGCTCTCGGCGGGCGTCCTATCCCCCGACGCGGCCTGGGGCGTGAGCGGTGATAAGGATGGCATCATCCGGATTTGGGATCTCGTGAAGAAGGATCGAATCGGAGCCGACTGGCCGATCCTCAAGAACAGCGTCGCCGACATCGGCGTGACCGCTGACAAAAAGCTGGTGATCGTCATCGATTCGGAAGGCGAAGTCAAGGTCGCCGATGTCGCCAAACGCGAAGTCATCAGTACCGTCCGGGCCATCACCACGGGCGTGAATGGTCTGGTGGTATCACCGACATCGGACAAGTTCGCCACGCTCAGCGCCACCCGAGAAATTCGGGTGTTCGACTTGAAGTGCCAAGAGATCGCCAAGTGGCAATTGCCCTTCGCCGCCAACGCCGCCGCGTTCACGGTCGACGGCAAGAAACTCCTCACCGCCAATTCCGATGGCACCGCGTTCGTACTGGATCTGGAGTGACCGGTGCGGATCTCGCCGGGCGCTTGCGCGAACGGGCCGGTGCCCAGGGCTTCACCCTGTTCGGCATCGCGCCCGCCGCCGAGGCCGACGGATTCGACCGCTTCACCGCGTGGCTCGATGCGGGCCACGCCGGTGAAATGGGCTACCTCCAGAACCAACGCGACCGACGGCGCCACCCCAACAGCATTCTGCCAACGGTTCGCAGTGTCGTGATGCTGGGCTTCGAATACGGCCAAGCCGCGCTCGAACCTGAACTGGGGAGTCCGTCGAGAATTGCGAAGTACGCGCACGGCCCCGATTACCATCCGTTCCTCTGGAACAAACTGAACGACTTGGCCAGTTGGCTCGAAGCGGAGGAGCCGGGCTGTCGGGCCAAGGGATCTGCGGATACCGCCCCTCTTCTCGAACGGGACTTCGCCCGCCGGGCCGGCCTTGGTTGGTTCGGCAAGAACACGATGCTCATCAACAAACAGCGGGGCAGCTTCGTCTTCTTGGCCGCACTCCTCACGAGTGTTGAACTGCCGGTCGACGCCCCGCACGCCGCCAGCCACTGCGGCACCTGCACGGCCTGCCTCGACGCGTGCCCGACCCAGGCGTTTCCCGAGCCGGGTGTTCTCGATGCCCGCAAGTGCATCAGCTACCTCAC
Organism: Fimbriiglobus sp.; assembly: GCA_043727575.1. Taxonomy (GTDB): domain Bacteria; phylum Planctomycetota; class Planctomycetia; order Gemmatales; family Gemmataceae; genus JALHQU01. The sequence continues at coordinate 1,955 of JAYSYN010000209.1, read as the reverse complement.
CATCGAGTTGCGCGGCAGCATCCCACTGGAACTCCGCGAACCGATGGGCGGTTGGCTATTCGGCTGCGATATTTGCCAAGATGTCTGCCCGTGGAACCGCAAGGAGAAACTCGGGACGTTCCCGACGAACCCCGAACTGGCCGCGCTCGATCCCGTGGAACTGCTTTCCCTCGACGATACCGAATTTCGCCGGCGGTTCCGCGGCACGGCTTTCTTCCGTACCAAGCGAACCGGGTTATTGCGGAACGCGGCCATCGTGCTCGGCAACACCGGTAACGCATCTGCGATTGCGGCACTTCAACGGGCGCAACTGGACGACGACGACGTGATCCGCGAAGCGGCCGAATGGGCACTGGCACGCTTGCAGCAGCGACTCGCGACGAGTTGACTGTCGAGGGCGATTCGCCCAAGAATCCGGCGGTAGCGATTGTTCAAGCGGCTTCGCCAACACGCGCAAATCCACTTCGGAATAACTCAAGGATTTTCCGGATTGCGCTACGGCCACCCGTGACGGGTTCGTTTCGGCGCCTAGAATTATCTTTGTCCAAGTTTCAAACTTGGGTATTTTCTAATGGTGTTGCGTAATAAGACACCTTATACGATTTTGTTGAAAATCTTACCGAGAGGCTTGCCATGTCGACGTTCCGAAAACGGATTCGATCCTTGACCGAGTCGTCTGCTGCGAAAAACCCCCGTTCGAAGATGCCACGACAACCGCTCCTCCAGTGCGAACGGCTCGAAGACCGCGTCACCCCGAGTGCCGCCCCGACTGTCACGCAATACCTGCCACCGTCCCATTTCGTTCTCAGTGCGTTGACTCCTCTTTCGGACGCCCCCCCGCTCCAAATCGCGCTCGATTACCTCAGTGCCAACGCCGCGAAATTCGGCGCCGCCGCAGCCGACTTCACCGGCTCCATCGTCACCAGCCAATTTCTCGATGTGAAAACCGGCATCACGCACCTCTACCTCCGGCAGACGGTCAACGGCCTGGAAGTTGAAAATGCGAACATCAGCATCGCCGTGAACTGGAACGGCCGGGTGGTCACCGCGGGTGGTGGCTACGTCGCCAATTTGGCGAGCAAGCTGCCGACGACCGTCACGCCGATCTCGACGCCACTCAGCGCGATCTGGAATGCGGGCGACGCCCTCGGTCTGAAGTATAATCAGGATCCGGTCCTCATTTCGAGTCCGCGAGGCGTCGCCCACGAATCGATCATCTCGGCCCCGGATCTCTCGCTCGATGCCGTCACCACCAAGCTGCATTACATCCCGACCGCCAACGGCGGTGCCACTCTCGGCTGGCAAGTGATCGCCCGCACGACGGATCGCGACCATTGGTACGATTTGACCGTCGCGGATGGAACCCGCACCGCGATCTCCATCAATGACTGGGTCGATCACGCGTCGTACAACGTGATCGGGGCCCCGAACGAAAGCCCGCAAGACGGCGGCTTCACGATCTTGAACAATCCTAATGACACCACCGCGTCGCCGTTCGGCTGGCACGATACCAACGGTGTGCCCGGTCCCGAATTCACCGATACCCGCGGCAACAACGTCGATGCTCACCTGGATACCAACGGCGATAACGTTCCGGATGGTACTCGGCCCGATGGTGGGCCTACGTTGAACTTCAGCGGCTTCACATTCGATCCGGCCGGGGCACCGAGCACGGCGCAAAATCAGGCCATCTCCCAACTCAACCTCTTCTACGCCATCAATTACATTCACGATGTGCAATACAAGTACGGCTTCGACGAGGCGGCCGGCAACTTCCAGGTGAACAACTACGGCAAAGGTGGAATCGGTGGCGATGGCGTGCAAGCCGATGCCCAAGATGGTTCGGGTACGAACAACGCGAACTTCGCAACTCCCCCGGACGGTTCCGAGCCACGGATGCAGCAATTCATTTTTACGTTAACGTCTCCCAACCGCGATAGCTCCCTCGATAATGC
>JAYSYN010000208.1:0-86732 GCA_043727575.1 Fimbriiglobus sp. | reverse complement strand
CTGGAAACTGATGGTGGGCATCCGTGCCTCCGGGTGTCGGGTATGGGAAGTGAAGCCTACCAGATGGCCCGTGGCAAAATCGAGAGGTCTACCCACTTCGCCGAATAAGAATTCGCCTTGTCCCCCGGTCCACGGCAGGCTATTCGCACCAAAATGCGATACCGCCTTTCCGCGATCATGTTGTTCTCGTGCGTTTGGGGTGCCGGGTGCAGCAACGCCCCGATCGCGGGGACGATGGACAACCTATTCCCGAGCAAGCCGGTGCGGAATCGGAATCCCGATCCGAAAGATGTATTCGACCGGGATCGGGAACCACTGCGACCGCCGGACTTGATCCCGCGCGACCGGGACGACCCGTTGCCGGCGCCGCGTTCGGGCGGTCTGCGGAGCAACCCGAGGGCGGACGAACCGGCGCCGCGCGTCGATCCGTTCCGCCCGCGTTCGGACGATCCGGCCGACCCGTTGCCCGCGCCGCTTCCGGCGGGCGGGTTCCTCGACCCCATTAGTCCCGGTCGCGGAAATTAGCGGCCGTACAACTCGCCGATGTGGGCGGCGTCCTCGCGCTGGCGCAACCACGCCGCGACTTCTTTCGTCTCCGCCGCGATGCTCTCGCATTCCCGGCGTTCCTCGCGCACGGCCGCCGCGACGGTGTCCGGAATCGGCAAGAAGACCTGCTCGAATTCCGATTGCAACCTCAGGCCGAGACGGGACAAAAAATCGCCGCGGATCGACGCCCAGCGGACGGGCAACGCCACGGAGATGACGATGTGGAAGACCACGAGCACCGCGAGCGTGAGGTAGAGCGGCAGCAGCAACAGCACGAGGCTCGGTGCGTACAGCTCGACGAAAACCAAATAAAGCACGAGCCCGATGGAGCCGAGGAACGTCACGGTCGGGATGCTGTTGGCGAGCCAGGTGATGCCGCCGCGGACGAAGCGTCGCCAGCCGGTCGGCTTGGTCACTTCTTGTTCGACTTGGCTGAGGGCGTCGACCAATCCGCGGGTGTAGCGCTCTTCCCACTGCAAGTTCGTGGCGTCGGTCGTCGGGCCGTTCAGCAGGTTCAACGGCATCCCTTTTTGATCCGCCTCGATGAGCAACTTATTCGACAGCGCCGACAACCGTTGGGTCAGCACGCGCTCGGCGGCGGTGCGGGAGCAAGACTGCACGAACTCGGTTAGGTTCCAACTGTCCGGCGTATTGATGGCCCCCAATTTCGGCACGAACGGAATGCGATCCTTCAGCGAGGTGCTGAAGTAGCGGAACTTCGTGGTGATCCGCAAGTAACCAGCCATGAGTCCCCAGAATCGCTGCTGCCCCTGCACGCTGAAGTGGTGTTCGACCTCCTGCTGATACGGCTCCAGCGTGCTGACCAAGACCTCGGCTTGTTGCTCGGCTTCGGTACTGAGTACGGTCTCCCAAGCCGTGCGAACCCGTGACGCTTGGACCGAGAGATCGGGCGGCTTCACCAACTCGATGACGCGCTCGGATTGCTCGACGAGTTGGCTCACGCCGCGGGCCTTCACCGCTTCGATTTCCAACCGCGACAAGCCCGCTTCGAGCCAGTCGCGCAGCTCGCGGAATTGCTCCCCTTCGGGCAGGTCGGGCGGCACGGCCTGCCCGGCCTTTTCGGCGTCGATCCAAAGCTGGGCCGTGGTGCGGAAGAGCTTCGGGTTCTCGAATCCCTCGGCCTTCAAATCTTTCAGCAAGTCTTCGTCGGGTCGGATTCCGGCCCCGGCGTCGAGGCAGCGATCCCACTTGTTCAGCACGAAGGCGAAGGCCCGGCGCTTGCGCTGATCTTTGAACAACTCCCAGCCGATTTGGTCGTGGTATTTCTCTTGGGAACCGACGTACAGCACGACGTCCGCCACCGGCAGGAGTTCCTTCAACTTGTCGCGGTTGGCGAGGTCGTTGCTGTCGAGATCGGGGGTGTCGACGATGACTTTCTGCATCAGCGCGTCGCGGTCGTGCTGGGCGAAGCGGCAGAGCCGGAGCGCCGCGTCGAGCCGGTCCGGCTTCACCGTCTGGTGGAAGTACACCACCGGGTCGCGCGTCGTCGGCCGGGTGAATGCGGCCTGCGCCACCGGCGCCCCGGCGAGGGCGTTGAGCAGCGACGACTTGCCGACGCCGGTACCCCCCATGAGCATGACGACGAGCAGCGGGCGATCGACATCGAGCGACGCGCTCTTGCGGTGGTAATCGTCCGCCAGGCCTTCGATCTCGGCGCGCTGCACGAGCGTGACGGGGTAGCGCCGGCGGGCGTCGAGCCATTGGCGGAGTCGGCGCTCCAGCCCCTTCAACAGCGGGGCGAGCGTGCGAAGGAACGGCTCGGCGGTCGGTTCGCTCATGGTTGCGGTGCGGGGGCCGGGGTCGTGGGAATCGGGGCCGGGCGGGCGAGCGCGGAGAGTTCGCGGATGGCGTCGGGCACGCGGCGGAGTACCAGTTGCAATCGCTCGAGCGAACTGCCGCCGCTGGAAGGCCAATCGCCCAGCCACGTCGCCACCGGGCCGGTGAGTTGCTCGGCCAAGAGCGCCTCCCGTTTCGCCCGGAGTTTGTTGCGGCCCCGGTCGACGGCGAACTTGACGATCAGTTCCACGACTTGCCGCGTGAGCGAGACGGCGGGGATGATGAGCAGCAACGACCAATCGGGCGTCCAAGTGAACACGATCACGGCGACGATGGCCGCGAGGTCGAGGGCCACCGTGGCGACGCGCAGGCCGCTGAGCAAGATCGGCGAGTTCGTCAACAGTTCGGGTACGGCCCGCGCCGCGCGGTCGAGTTCGTCGGTCTCTTTCAGTTCGAACGTGCGATAACTCGCGGAGAAAAGGTCGTTGGCTTGCGACTTCAACCCGGCGTCGAAGCCGTGGGTCACCTGCTTCCAGAGAGGGTTATTCCCGGAGCGCCGCAGGGCCTCGGCTTGCAGTGCATCGAGCCACGAAGCCATCGCCCCGCTGCACACGGTTTGTTCGGACAGATTCAGCGAAGCCGGCCGCGTCAGCGTCTTGCCGATGAACTCACGGGCGTATTTATACGGCAGCCGCAACAGCGCGAGCGCGGAACTCACGATCTTCCCCGGCCCCGGGAGTTCCAGCATTTCCAGCACTTGCTCGGTGGTGCGGTCGAACCGGCGGAAGGCTTCGCCCGACAGATATTCCCGCCGGTAGCGCTCTTCGAATTGGTGCCGGCCGGTGGCCACGGCCGCGCGCCAGTTGTCGAACTCGGTGAGGTCGCGCCGGGCGACATCGAGCAATCCGTTCCCGGCCGATTCCAGATACTTCACGGCATTCGTCAACGTGCGCCGACGGGCGATCTCGGTCGATGGGCAGAGCGCGAGAATTTGGTTCAACAGCCCGACGCGGTATTTCGCCCCCGCCCCGGATGGGTCTTTGCGCGCCTCGTCCGAAATCCACGGGATCGACACCACGGGGACGGCGGGGATTTCGCCGATGCTGGCCGGGAGTTGGCCGATGATCTTGGCGCGGAAGTCGGCGACCATCGCCTCTTCGTTCACCTCGCGGACCTTCGTCAAGCAGCACACGACGGCCTTCCCGGCTTGGATCATCAGGTGCAGAAACTGCGTCGGCACCACATCGTTGTAGCGCTCATCGGATGCGACGTAGACGACGATATCGGCGAGCGCGACCACTTCCATCAACCGCGAGACGTACCCGGCCGAGGCCCACGTCGTCATGTCGGGGCAATCCCAGATCACAACGTCGGCCAGCGGATCACCGTCGCCGACTGGGATGCGCTTCACTTGATAAACGTCTTCGTCCAAATTCGCCGGTTTGTCGTCGGACAGTCGTTGCAGCGGCCCGAGAAAACCGAGATGGCTCGGCCACGCACCGCCGAGCGTCGCGGGGAGGAACGCCGTCGGGTGGCGCGTGAATCCGGCTTGCGGGTTGGCATCGGCGACGACCGACCCGGCCAAAAAGTTGACGACGGTACTCTTGCCCGCCCCGGCGCCGCCGACGACCGCGAGGAACAACGGCTTCGCCCCTTGCCCATCCACGGCGGGGCCGATGACGTTCCGGGTCAGGGCCCCGGCCAAGCGCAGGTGGGCCGCGTGCTGCGTCAATTCCGGGTGCTTCCGGCAATGCTCTTCCAACCAGCCGAGGTCCTCGGCCAGTTGGCGGGCGGTCGCGCGGTGGCTGTGCGGTTCCATCGAGTCCACTTTCATGAGCGGAAAGCCGGGCGGAAGTCGGTGTTCGGCCGGCGATCCAACCGGAACGCACCGGCGTACTCCGGCAGGGGTCGCCCGGTCAGATGATCCAGCACCAATCGCGCGCTGCCGAGAGACAATTGGATCCCCGCGCGGCCATGGCCCACGACGGCGAAGACGTTGTCGAACCCCGGCACCGGACCGATCGCGGGCAACCCATCGGCGGAGGTCGGCCTCAGCCCGGCCCACGTCTGTTCGATGTCCGCATTCGCCAGCGCCGGGATCCAATTCTCGGCGAATCGGCACAAGTCTTCTTCGCCGGCGGGCGTCGTCGCTTTCGAGAAACCGGCCTCCGGCTCTTCGGTGCTGCCCGCCAAAACACGGCCATCCCCGCGGGGAACAAGATACCGCTTTCCATCGAGAATGACGCGGCTCAACAGCGGTTTCGCCGGATGATACAACACGATTTGACCGCGGACGGGATGGATCCCGAGCGCGCACCCGAGCGGAGTCAGCCACTGATCCGCCCAAGCGCCGCCGGCAATGATATAGCGGCCCGCCACATGCAGTCGGCCGGTGGAATCGAAGACGCCTTCGATGTTGCCGTGTGCCAGCTTCCATTCGGCCAACTGACACCGGGGTGTCAGTGCCACGCCGGCGCCTTCGCAAGCGGCGATGAGCGCCCGGATGTGCCACGGATTGCGGACTTGGGCGAACCCGGGGAGGAAGTACACCGGCGAGCCGGCCGCGTCAGCAGTCGGAGTTTGACTCGTGGAACTCAGACCGCCGACTCGGCCGGCCCGCGGGTCATCGATCAATTCATACTCGATTTTTTCCGCATCCCAAAGCGGCAGGCAGTAGGCCGAATCCGGATGCAGAACTTCGATCCCTCCCGTGATGCGGTAGCCGTTGTCGAAGGGCAATTCGGCGGAAAAGGCCGCAAACCCGGCGACGCTGTTCGCCCTCAGGGCATCGATGGGGGTGCGGGCGCCGGCCGGATCGCCGAATGGCGGCAAGATGCCCGCCCCGGCCCAGCTCGCTTCCCGGCCGAGTTCCTGCCGGTCGATGACCTCGACGCGCAGCCCCGCTTTCGCCAGCAAATAGGCCGAGGTCAGGCCGATGATCCCACCGCCGAGCACGAGCACATCCGGGAGTTTGGCCATGCGGGGAATGATAGGGAAGGGGAGAGAAGCGTTTGTGTGAGGCGTGTTTAACCACCGATTCGCGCAGACGCCGGATATCCTGGCAACTGCGTAATTTCACGCGGGTCCGTAGAAGCGTCATCGAACGGCGAATTTTGTCGAGCGACGCCGTCGGCGAACAATAGTCCGTATTCCATTTCCCGCTGTTTGATGTCTCGGAAGATCGCATCCAGATCGTAGTCGAAGCGGGCCGCGTGGGCGTCACGAACGCGACGAATCTCATCGACAATGGGATCATTCATGGTTTGGGTTCCAATAGTTCTTCGGGTATGCAGATGATTGGGGCCTTGAATCCCTTCGCTTCGCAAACCGATTCGATCACCGGCCGCATGATGGCATTGGCCATGTGCCGGCAGTTCCACGTCAACAAATAAGGTATCGCTTTCGAGGCTGCAATCGCGATGTGCAAAGCGTCGTTTGCGGCTTTTGCAGGCAACGCACTCGCCAAGAGCAACTCTTTAGAGATGGTTTCACAACCCTGTCAACTGCTGGAATCCGTGGGCTTTATGGGGTTGTGAAACCGGTTCTAGCAAGATCCAAAGCTTCTGGAGACGTTTCCAGAATCAACAACGGCCGAAGCACTCTCAGCCGGTCTTGTGCCGCCTGGCTATCGCCCGCCCCGGACTCATCGAGGACGAGCACAGAAATACAGAGTTCGTAATCGAACCTTCGGGTATCCCACCATTCGCGTGTGACCTGCTGATGGCCGGCGATCACCACATCCCGACTCGGCCGAGCCGTCAGATAGTTCACGATGGTCGTTTCGATATAGACTCGTTCCAACATTAAAGCATCTTCGGCCCATGCGACTGTGCCGTCAAGCGAAAAGGCATTGACGCCACCTCCCGATCCTGGCATGCCCATGGCTCAACGGAGTTCATCTCGGGGGGTTGTGCCATGCGGATGGGAATCGCGCTGACGGTGGTCGCGCTCGGGGTCTCGGTCGGATGCGGACAAGACGTGGCGGTGAAAGGCCCGGCGTCGAAAGCCGCGGATGCCTTCACGGGGATTTGGATCCCGCAATCGTCGATTTACGACGGCAAAGAGCAACTGCCGAACAAGGCCTCGCGGGAGATGATGCGGCTGAGCATCGAGAACGGCGAATACAAGCTCTACTATCTCACCGACCCGGTCAACCTCATGGGCCGTCGGCTCGCCGTGGCCGATTTCGGCGTCGACGAAAAAGCGGGCACCTTCGAATTGACGATCAAAGACGGCATCAAAAAAGGGACGAAGCTGCACGGGATCTACGAACTCGGCAAGACGTCGATGAAAATCTGCTATGCTTCCGCGGAGAAGCCGCGGCCGACGAAATTCGAATCGCCCGTCGGGGGCGAAACCTTCTGCGATACTTACGAGCGCCACAAGAAATAGGCCCGCCGATCGCGGTGCCGGCTATTCTAAAGTCGTAGTCCGAACCCGACCCCGCGGGCGCTTGTCCCGTGGGGTGCGTCGTTTTTATCACCGGCCCCGATCGACTCCATGGACGCGCACACTTTCGATTTGCTGGAATTCGGCAAAGTCCGCGAGATCGTCTCCGCGTACGCGGCGTCGCCGCTCGGCCGCGAACTCGCCCGGCAGGTCGAACCCCTCGCCAACGCCGACGCGGCGCGCGCCGAAATCGGCCTCGTATCGGAGATGGTGCTGTCGCTCGAACTCGAGCAACCCCCGCCGCTCGGGGGTTTGCACGATGTGCGGTTGGTCGTGCGCCGGGCCGGCATCGGCACGATGCTGAGCGCCGAGCAACTGCTCGAAGTCTCCGAAACGCTGAGCTGCACCGGGGCGATCTACCGCTACCGCATGCGGCTCGACGAGCGGCTCGACGACCTGATTCAACTGCTATCGGGCATCGAAGATCTCGGCCCCGTCGCGCGGACCATCGGCGGATGCATCGACGGGCGCGGGCACGTCCTCGACATCGCCAGCCGGGAACTCGCGGCCGTGCGGCAGAAGTTATTCGAACTCGACGAGAAGGTGAAATCCGAAATCAAACGGCTGCTGCGCGACCCGGAATTGCGGAAGATCCTCAGCTATCCGAACGCCACGATGAACGGCGATCACTACGTGTTGCCCGTGTCGGTGAACCACCGGCACAAAGTCCCCGGCACCGTCCACCGCGTCAGCAGCACCGGGGAGACGGCGTTCATCGAACCGGCGTCGATCGCGAATTTGAGCGCCGATCGAATCCATTTGAAGGGCGAAGAAGACCGCGAGGTCAAACGCATCTTGCGGCGGTTGAGCGCCGAAGTCGGCCGGGTCGCCAAGCCGTTGATCTACGCGCTCGACATCATCGCCCGGCTCGATTTCATCACGGCGAAAGCTCGGCACAGCCGCGAATTCGCGATGACCGCCGCCGAGGTGAACGGGGAAGGGCGGCTTTGGTTGCGAGCGGCCCGGCACCCGATTCTCGAGCACATTTTCCGGGTCGAAGCCAAAACGAACCCCGCGCCGCGTACCGTGGTGCCCATCGAAATTCGGCTCGGTGTCGGGTTCAATCTGCTCATCATCACGGGGCCGAACACCGGCGGCAAAACGGTGACCCTGAAGACCACCGGCCTCCTGTCGATGATGGCCCTCAGCGGGATGCACATCCCCGCCGGCTCGGGGAGTACCGTGCCGTTCTTCGGCGATATCTTCGCCGACATCGGCGATGAACAGAGCCTCGAACAATCGCTGAGCACGTTCAGTTCGCACATCTCCCGCATCGCGACGATCTTGTCGAAGGCAGACGGCAATAGCCTCGTGCTGTTCGACGAACTCGGGGCCGGCACCGACCCGACCGAAGGGGCCGCGCTGGGCCGGGCGATCCTCGACGAACTAGACCTGTTGAAATGCCGGGCCATTGTGACGACGCACTTGGGCGACTTGAAAACGTACGCGTTCCACAACGAGCGCGCCGAGAACGGGGCGGTCGAATTCAGCCTGGAAACCCTGCGGCCGACGTACCGATTGCAAATCGGCCAGTTCGGCATGAGCAACGCGCTCCAGATCGCGAAGCGGCTGAAACTGCCCGATGCTTTGCTGAAGCGGGCGGAGGCCTACTTGGGAGAGAAGGAAGGGGATACGCGCCAGCTCGTGCAACTCCAGCAGCTCCGCGAGGAGGCGGAAAACGCCCGCGTCGCGGCGATGGCGGCCCAGCACGAAGCGGTTCAGCAGAAAGCGGAGTACGAACGGAAAGTCGCGGAGTTGCAAGCGGAGGCTACGGAACGAGCCGACCTGTTGAAGATGCGCCAGACCCTGCAACCGAATGCCATGGTGCACGTGAGCCGCTTCGACAAAACCGGGCGTGTGGTGAAGGTCGATGCGAAGAAGCAAGTCGTGACGGTGAGCGTCGGCCTCGGTCAGTGGGAGATCCCGTTCGACGAGATTTTCCCGTCCTGAGGTTGATCGATCAACTCCGGGTGCAATCCCAACCACTCCGGTTTCCCTTTCGCTAGCACTTTCACCGCGAAACCGACCCCGATCCCTTCGAGGGCGATCACGGGTAAATGCGCGACCAGACTCGTGATGGCGAGGGCCGTCCAATCGCCTTTGCCGCCGAAATAGAGCACCGAGACGTGCAGCAGCACGGTGATCGCCGCGCAGACGAGACCCAGCGCGCAGCCCAGCCCAAAGCCCGGGCGCCACCGCGCTACGCATCTCGAAAAACAGATCCCGGCGAGCCAGGCCGGGATCGCCAAGACGCAAAAGTTGATGCCGATAGTCGTGAGCCCGCCGTGGCCGAAGAGCAGAGCCTGCATCGCGAGGCCGACCGCGATAGCGATGGCCGCCCGGCGCCGGAGGATCACGCCGACGAGACCGTTGAGTAGCAGGTGCACGCTGACGACGCCGATGGGAATGTGGATCTGCGACGCGACGAAAAACGCGGCCGTGAGGACGCCGAGGCGCGGGATGTCGCGTTCGTCGAGCCTGCGGAGGGCCGCGGCCAATCCGAGCGCGAGGACGGCGAAGCCGCCGATCCACCACGCCGGGTCGAGCACCCCGTCCGAGATATGAACAGCCAACAACATGCGGATCTTTTCCGTTCGGCGCGAAACTTTTTATGGCACGGCAGGTTCAAGTGCGGTAAGACTATGCAACCGGGGACGTTCGTCCCGGAGTCTCGCAACCAATCCTCGGCAATGGAGAGAGTCCGATGCGTGTCCTGGGTATGAGTCTGAGCTTCTTGGCGGCGTTCGTCATCGTCGGCGCCTTGGTCGGCCAAGAGCCGAAACCCGGGGACCCGAAAGGGGCCAAAACCGGCGACACCAAAGCCGATCCGAAGGCCAAAGTCGGGGACGTCAAAGGGGCCGATCCCAAAGGGGTCGAATCGAAAGCGAAAGGCCAACTCCCGCAGAATTGGAAACAACTCGGCCTCACGGACAAACAGACCCAAGACGTCTACAAAGTCCAAGCCAAGTACAACGAAGATATCGACAAGCTCGAAGCGCAGATCAAAGACTTCAAAGCGAAGATGTCCAAAGAGCGCAGCGAAATCTTGACGCCCGAGCAGAAGAAACGGCTCGAAGAAATCCTGAAGACAAAGAGCGGTGCGGACAAATAATACCTGGGGTAAACGACGTGGGTTTGCAACGGACCATTCTTTTCCCGACCGATTCCCGACCGACTTGGGAATCGGTTCGGTCGGCATTTCTAACCCTCGCCGAAGTTCCCGTCGTTCGGATGATCGACGATCTCCCGGCATTCCCGGATGAGATCCCCGAGCCGGGCTGGAGCGAACTCCGGATCGGTTTGTCGGGCGGCATGGTCACGATCCGGGCTACTGCCGCAGGTTGGGGATGCGTCATCTGGGGCAACGCCGACCCGGCGCTCGCCCGTTCGTGGGACGCCACCTGCTGGGCTATCGCTGCGGCGGGGCAGGGGAGGGTCACGCTCGAGGATGGCGATTCCCTCTCCGCCGAACAATTTCGGACGCGGGCGTTCGATGACCCTAAGAAGTAGGACTAGGACCGCAAACACCCGCAACCGGGATCGAACATTGGCACACACTCTGCATGACGCAGCCGCTTGGATGAACGGCACCGTCGACGGCGATGGTAGCGCGACTTGGAACCGGCCCGCGTCGCTGCTCGATGCCCGGGCCGGGGATTTGGTCTTGGTGGACGGCAAGAAGCAGTTGGAAGCCTGGGCAAAAAGTCCGGCCGTGGCCGCCGTCGTGCCGTTGAATTTCCCGGCCGGAACCAAACCGCTCATCCGGGTCGCTGAGCCGCTGAAAGCCTATCTGGCCTTGATTCAACGGCTCCGCGGCGAACGTCCGACCACCCGCTCGATCCATCCGACTTCCATCGTCGACCCGAGCGCCACCCTCGGCGCGTATGCCAGCATCGGTCCGTACGTCGTGGTCGGGCCGAACACGGTCATCGGCGACGATTGCACGCTGCACGCCGGGGTGACCATCGGAGCGGGTTGCGTCTTGGGCCGGGCGGTCGAACTCCATCCCGGCGTTGTGCTGTACGACGATACGATCCTCGGCGACCGCGTCGTGATCCACGCCAAAAGTGTCATCGGCGCCGATGGATTCGGCTATCGAATCGAATCCGGGGTCCACGTAAAAATCCCGCAACTCGGGTACGTCGAGATCGGCGACGACGTCGAAATCGGCGCCTCGGCGACCATCGACCGCGGGACGATCGGACCGACGCGGATCGGCGAGGGGACCAAAATCGACAACCTCGTGATGATCGCTCACAACGTCCAGATCGGCCGGCGGAACCTCATCGTCAGTCAAGTCGGCATCGCCGGTTCGTCGACGACGGGAGAGTACGTGGCGATGGGCGGGCAAGTCGGAGTCGCCGACCACGTTCACATCGGGGACTACGCCCAACTCGGCGCGCAGTGCGGCGTCCCCCATGATGTGGACGCCCGCGCCAAAGTGGTCGGCACGCCTCCGCTGCCGGTGCTCGAATACCTCCGCGCCGCCAAGTATTTGCGCCATCTGCCGGAACTGAGTCGCAGGGTGGCCGAACTCGAAAAGAAATTGACTCCGCCCGGCGACGCGCCGTGACGGGGCCCGCACCCATCGGATTGATCGCCGGGGCCGGGCGCTTCCCGATCCTCTTCGCGATCAAAGCCCGCGAACTCGGCATCCCGGTCGTGTGCGTCGGCCTCGCGGACATGGCCGACCCGGCCTTGGTTCCCCTGTGCGCCGAATTCTTTTGGCTCCGGCGGATGTCGCTCGGCTTCGTCGTGCGCAAGTTCCGCCGCAACGGGGTCGTCCGCTGGACGATGGCGGGGAAGTACAACAAGAAGCTGCTGTTCCAACCTTGGAAGTGGCTGCGGTTGCTCCCGGATTGGCGGGCGGCGCGGTTCATCCTGTCGCGGGTGCGCCGCGACAACGCCGACGACACCATGCTGTTGGGGTTGATCGCCGACTTCGCGCGGGACGGTTTGGTTTGCGTTTCGGCGTTGGAACTTTGCCCGGAGTTGCTCGTGAAGGAAGGCCGCTTGACCCGCCGCGAACCGACGGAACGCGAACGGCTCGACATCGAATTCGGTTGGTCGTTGGCCCGCGAAATGGGCCGGCTCGACATCGGCCAAAGCGTCATGGTGCGCGATCGCGCCTGCATCGCCGTCGAAGCCATCGAAGGGACCGACGCCTGTATCCGTCGGGCCGGGGAACTGTGCGGCCGGGCCGGGTTCGTCGTCGTGAAAGTGGCCAAACCGAATCAAGACATGCGCTTCGACGTGCCGACGGTCGGCCCGGCGACCGTCGAATCGATGCGGGCCGCCGGGGCGACGGCGCTGGCCATCGAAGCGGGACGGACGATCGTCATCGACGAAGCCGAGACCATCGCCTTGGCGGACGGCTACCGCATGGCCATCGTCGCCCGCCGCGAAACCCCGTCGACTTGACGGCTTCGATATTCCGATGACCGCCCCGGCTCGGAGTTGATAAATTACCGGTGGGTGCGGCATCCGCCACACCCGGTCCCCGGTCCCATCTATGGCTTTGTTTTCATTCGATTTACCGGCGGAGTGGCCCGCCGATTCTCGCCCGATTTTGGAACGGGCTTGGATCGCGGGTTACGAAAACGTCCCCGTTCCGGTACGGCGGCGCTTCGACGACCGGACGCTCGCGCTGCTGCGCGAAGAAAATGAAAGCGGCAGCCTGTCGCTCCCCTGGCCCGTGCGGGGAGAGACGCGGATCGTCACCACGTCGACCCTGCGCGTGCGGCCCGAGCCGTATCTCCTCGCCGTCGAGCTCGCCCGCGGCTGCGTCAACCGCGCCCGCAATCTGCTCTTCGCGCTGCAATCGGCCGAGATTCCCTTGCCGCCGTTCTTGCACGCCGACCTCAAAGACATTTCGAAAGCCTTCGGCCGCGCCGTGCTCGCCGAAGACCCGGCGACCCGCGATGCCCACGCCTTCATCGTCGTCGAAGCGGCCTCGCTGCTGGCGGATCGGATGACCGGCGCCCTGACCGAGTACCGCCTCGACGCCCGCTTGAAACAAAGGAAGCCCTTGGCGACGCTGCTCGGTTGCCGGCTCTCGGAACCGCTGGCGCCGGCGGAGTCGGAAGAGTACGCCCGCTGCTTCAACGCCGTGCGGATCGTGCCGAATTGGAAGCGGATCGAGAAGGAGGAAGCCAATTTCAACTGGGCCCAACTCGACCCCTTGATCCGCTGGGCGAGCGTCGCCGGGCTGAGTATTTCGATGGGGCCGCTCGTCGATCTCTCCGGCGACAACATCCCCGATTGGATTCTCCCCTCGGCCGGCGACTTCCCGAACTTGGCCGCCTTCTTCTGCGATTTCATCGGCACACTCGTGTCGCGCTACCGCGATCAATGCCGCCACTGGGAACTATTCTCGGGGTTCAACCAAGCCGACGCCCTCGGACTCGGCGAAGACGACCGCCTGCGCTTGGCGGAGCGGTTGCTCGAGACCGCCAAGGAAATCGATCCGCAGGCGCATTGGACTTTCGGATTGCAGCAGCCGTGGGGCGATTACCGCGTCGATCCGAACCTGCGCTATGCCCCGTTCGCCTTCGCCGACGCGCTGCTCCGGACCGGCTTGGAAGTCTCCGCGCTCGAACTCGACCTCACCCCCGGCGCCGGGCCGCGCGGTGGGTTGCCGCGCGATCCGCTCGACGTATTGCAGTTGCTCGAAATGTTCGAGCCGTTGAATTGCCCGCTCGACATCACGTTTTCGGCCCCGCTCGCCGGAAATTCGCAAACGGCGCTCGCGACGGTCGAAACGCTCATCGCCGCGCCGTCCGTCCGGGCGCTCTATTGGGACGCTTGGTCCGACCGACAGACGCACGCCGCACTGCCGGGGGCATCGCTTTTCCCGGCCTCAATCGACCATCCCGCCCTCGGTTGGTTCCGCGAAGCCCGCGCGAAGTGGTTGCAGTAGACGCGCTCAATCGTTGGGCAAGCCGAACAGCCTCCCGTGCGGGGCCTTTTCGTGGCAACCCATGCAGTTCGCCAAGCGGCCGATGCCGGTGATCGTCTTCCCATCCGGGGCCGTGGTACCGTAGATCCAACCGGCATCGGCGCGGGGGTCCTTCGCGTCGATTTGGAACATGACGAACAGCGGGCCTTTCGCACCGGCCGAGTAGTGTTTACCGTCCTCGCCCCGGACGGACGGGAAGGCGCGCTCGTCTTCGACCGCCATCCACGATTCTTTGACGATGACTTGATCGTCCGACTTTTGCTGTCGGTCCCCGGAATAGGAACGCGTGACCGGGTCGAGATTCGCGGCGAACATCAGATAGAGCTTCTTCCCGTGCGTGCCTTCGTCCGCGCTCCGGCTGAACCGGTGATCCGACTTGGGAAAAGCGAATGCGGCGCAGGGTATCGCGGCTTCGCGCATCCGGTCGTCGGCCATTCCGTATGTTTTGTAATTCGCGGCGACCTCGAGCAAGCGCGCTCGCAAGTCGGCGTCCGAATCGACAGGCGGTTCCGGCTCGAGGGCACTGGGCGAGGTCGTGGCATCGGTGCAACCGAGCGCGGCGAGCATCGCGATGGCCAACATGATCGAACGCATGAAATCCTCCTGATCGCGACTGACGACACGGTGTTCAGAATACGAGGTTCGCCCCGATGTCGATCGACTCCCCGGCGTTCGCCCGGTTCACACTGATCCTCGCCGCCGTGCTCTGGAGTGCGGGGAGTTTCTTCACCCGCGTCCTCACCGCGCCGACGGCGTTCCATTTCGACGAACCGACGCTCACACCGATCCAAATCGCTTTTTGGCGCGCCCTGTTCGCCGGGTTGTTTTTGATCCCGCTCGTCCGACGGAGCCGGTTCCGCTTCCGCCCGTCGATGCTCGGCATGGTCGTCTGCTTCGGCATGATGAGCGGACTCTATCTCTCGGCCCTCGGCTACGGGAACGCCGCGAACGCGATCCTACTGCAGAACACCGCCCCGGTCTGGGTCTTTCTCATCGGCGTTTACGTGTTGGGTCATCGCGCCGAACGCGGGGCGGGGGAGGCGACCGCGCTCGCGATGGTCGGGGCGCTCGTCATCGTCCTCGGCAATTGGCCTTGGAACCGCCCCCCTGACGAACAAGCCCGCGATATCCCCGTGCTGCTGATGGGAGCCGGCAGCGGCTTGACCTACGCCGGGGTGGTGCTGTTCTTGGGCCACTTGAAGGGCGAATGCTCGGCGGGCCTGATGGTCTCGAACCTCCTCGGCAGCGCCGCCGGCATCGCGGCCGTGGTATTGATCCGGTTCGGTTGGGACGCCTTCGAACTTTGGTTCCTCGCGCCGAGCCCGCGGCAATTGCTCGTCCTCGCGGTATTCGGGGTTTTTCAGATGGCGCTGCCGTACTGGCTCTTCTCGCGCAGTTTGCGCAGCGTCACCCCGCAAGAAGCCGGGATCATCACGCTGCTGGAACCGGTGCTGAACCCGATCTGGGCGTACTTGGTCGCCCCGGAACGGGAGACGCCCACGATCTGGACAATCGCGGGCGGCGGGATTTTACTCGGGGCACTGGCATGGAAGTACGTGCCGCGGCGCGGCGTCAATACACCGGATTCGTCGGGATGATCCCGTTGCCATCCTTGATGCGTAGCACCGTGATGTATTCGCCTTTCTCGGTCTTGGCGAATTGGATGATCCCGCTCACTTCGACCCACTGGTGTTCTTTGGCGTCCGCCGGGAAGGCTTTCTTGAACGAATCGGCGAGGCTCGGCCGGGCCACTTTGATGCGCGCTTTCAGCGCGACCGCATCCGGACCGCAGCAGTTCATCTTCATGTAAAAGAGGCTGAATTCGTCGGGGCTCCCCGCGATGTGCCGGAGTTGCCCTTTGATCTTCGCCGGCGTACCCTCGAGCGCACGGCGCTTATCTTCGTCGGCGGAAGCGATGTTCAAACTGCTGAAGTCGTAAGTCGCTTCGCCGCCGCGCTCGGCGACGTCTTTGAGTTCCCCGAGCGCTCCATCCTTACCGAGCTTGGCTTCGAGGTAGCCTTTGCTCAACCCTTTGTTGGGCAGGCCCATCATGAAAAGCACGAGCGGGAAGGCGAGTACGACGATCCGCCAGTAGATATTGCCGTGTTCGTGATCCTCCGCGGAGTGGTCGGATTCGGCGACGGCGGGGTTCGGGTGATCGCACGCTTCGCCCGGCGCATGGTCGTGGCCCGCGTGATCGTGGGAATGGTCGTGCGCGTGCTCGCCGCCGACCGAACGCCAGAGGCTGAAGCCGCGGAGCGCGGTGATCACCAAGAGGGCGATCCCGCCGAGGAGAACCGAGAACCGGAATTTCTCGACGAGGATGTGCTTCAACATGTCGAAGTTGTACATGAGCACCGCGACGACGCCGAAGGCCCCGCAGATGAACACGGTCAAGAGTTGTTCGAGGTAGTAGTCGCCCATTCCGTGATCGTGGGCATGGTCGTGACCGGCGCCTGGCGGGGCGGCGGGGTCGATGACGTGATCCATCGCAAAATCCTCCGGTGCGAGGCGGTGTTATTTGGCGGACGCCGAGTTTTTGTTCGCCGAGAAGGTCGGGCGCGGGTCGTACAGTTGATGGACGATGACGCTGTAAACGAATACTTGGATTACGACGCAGGTCACGATCGAGGCGATCAGTTTCCAGCGGAAGACCCGCGTGTACATGAGTAGAAGTTTGAGATCGAGCATCGGCCCGAGGACGAGGAATGCGATCTTCGCGGAGACGCTGGCCTCCGAAAAACTCGCCGCCAAGAACGCGTCGGCTTCGCTGCAGAGACAAAGCAAGACGGCCAGCAACATCATGGAGGGAATCGCCAGCAGCGGCTGGGACGTCGACATATTCTCGAAGGCCGTGACCCATTCGGCGTTGGTCCGCATGAGCGCGGCGAGCGCCGAGCCGAGGATCAGGAAGACCATGATGTCCATGAAGTCGTGCAGGGCCACGGCCGTGATGTTGTTCAACCGCTGGGCGAAGGTTTTCTTCGGCGCGGGCACCGGCTCCGGTTCGACCATATTCAACGACAGTTTCGGCTTGGCCCGGGCGGGGGGCATCGCGGAGTCGGTCAGCAACCGCGTCTTGCTGCGTTTCTCGAGGAAGTGGATGGCGAACCCCGTCAGGCAGGCGACGAGATAGCCGAGCCCGGCCCGGAGGAGCACCATCGGCGGTCCGAGCGAATCGCCGTTCGGACCGACTTGGAACGTCTCGAACGCGTACCACGTGCTCATCAGCACGACGACGTTGACGATCGGTCCCGCGAGCATGTAAGCCACGCAGCACGACAGCGGCAAACCTTTCCGCAGCAATCGCCGCATCACGACGACGATGCCGCACTCGCACATCGGGAATATCAACCCGAGCGCCCCGCCGATGAGCACGGCCGGGATGAAGTGCTTGGGCAGGAACTTGGTGATGGCGTTTTGGGGCAGCAGTTCTTCGAGAATGCCGGCGATGAGCGCGCCGAGCAAAATGAACGGGAGGGCTTCCCAAATCACGGCGGAGAAGTTGAACACGAAATTTTGGATGACTTCGGCGTCCACGGTGGCCTTTCCAAAATGGGCGCTGGGCTGCTGTAACTACTACGGCCGGCGGGAAGCCGCGGTTCAATGAACGTGTGGATATTGTCCGTCGCCGTGGTCGGCGGTGCAAGCCGCGCGGCCGGCCGCGGCCCCGAAAAACTTCTGCCGGACGGCTTTCAACCCGAGGCTGACGGCGAACCAGCCGACGACGACCAAGACGATGGCCCCGGCCGGGCCGACCGGTAACGCCTCCGATCCGTTCAGCGAGATGCCCATTTTCGTGCTGAGGTTGTAGCCGATGAGGCCGGCGAGGACGCTGCCCAGTACGGTGAACCAGAACATCCGCCGGAGGTTCCGCGAGACGTTCGCCGCCGCCGCCGCCGGGACGACGAGCAACGCGTTGATGAGCAAAATGCCCACGGCCCGGATCGACAAATTGACGACCATCGCCAGCAGCACGATGAACAGGTAATTGTTCAACCGGACGGCCAGCCCGCGCGAACGGGCGAGGCTCGGGTTGAACCCGCCGAAGACGAAGCTGTTGTAGCGGCCGCCGACGAGGAGAGCCGTCGTCGCGGCGAGGAAGGCCAAGATCAGCAGGTCCATTTCGGTGATGCTCGTGAGGTCGCCGAAAAGGTAGCCCTCGAGGTCGAAGGTCACGATTTTTCGCAGCGGCCGCAAGAGCAGGGCGGCGAGGCCCAAGGCGAAGGCGAAAAAGACACCGATGACGGTGTCGTTGGCCAAGTTTGTTTTCTCGCGGACGAAGGCGATGAGGATGCCGGAAATGGCCCCGACGGCGCACATGGCCAACGGGATGATCCAGAAGTACGGCTCGACCTCTTTGCCCGAGGTCGCCCCGGTGGCGAGGATGATGCCGAGCAGCGCGAGCGATACCCCGGCGAACGCCGTGTGGGCCATCGCGTCGCTGAAGAAGGCCATGCGGTGGCCGATGACGAGCGAACCGACGATGCCGCACGTGAGGCTGACGAGCAACACCGCGAGCACGGCGCGGACTTCGAGCGGGTAGACCCGGCTCGCCGGGGAACTGAGCGCGGCCGCGATCGCTTCGACGGCGGTCTTCAACCAGTCTTCCATCAGTGCGCCATCCGTTCGGCCGCGGCGTGCAGGATCGCCAGCGCGTCGTTTGCTTCGGCGACCGTCGTCACCAACGGCGGGGAAATCCGCACGACTTTCTTGGCGAGCGGCCCGAGCAGGTGAACGCCGTCGTTCGTGCCGCCGGCGCCGAGGTACGATTCGAGAATAAAGCGGTTGGCGAATTCCGGGGTGTGGAATTCGATGCCCCAGACCATACCGCCGCGCTCGCCTCGGACGTGGGCGACGAACGGGAAACGTTTCAGCTTTACAAGCCCGGCTTCGATCACGGGCGACGATTCAAAGCCCGTTTCCATCAAATCGCCGTGCTCGAATTCGTCGAGCGTGGCCATCACGGCAGCGCACTGGAGCGGGTTGGCGCTCCACGTGTCCGAACCTTCGCCGTATTCGAGCGCGTCGAAAATATCGCGTCGGCCTACAATCGCCGCGACGGGAACGCCGTTGCCGAGCCCTTTGCCGAGGACGACGAGGTCGGGCTCGAGCCCGTAAGTTTCAAAGGCGAACAGATCGCCGGTGCGGCCGAAATTCGATTGCACTTCGTCGAGGATAAAAATGATATCGTGCTCGCGGCAGAAGCGTTGCAGCAGTTGCAAGTAAGCCTTAGGCGGATGGTACGATCCCCCGCCGCCGAGATAGGGCTCGGTGATCAATGTGCCGATCTTCCGTCCGAATTGATGGAGCAGCGCATCGAGTTCGGCTTGGTACGGGGCCGTGTCGAACGGATCGTCGCGTTGGCTCAGATCCCGGCACTCGGCCATCGGGAACGAAATGAACTTCACACGCGGGTCGCGCTCGGCGTCGGTTTCCGAGCCGGTGATCGCGTTCGACAGGCCCTTTTTTCCGTGGAAACCGTGACGCGTGGCCACGATCATCGGCCGGGCGCGATCCTTCGCCAGCGCCGCCCAGAGCGCTTTCTGAATCGCCTCCGAACCCGACGCGGCCCACATCATTTGTTCCATCCGCCGACCGGTCGGCCGGGTGCGCAAAAAATATGCGAGGCGATCGCTCGCGGTCACTTCCAACGGGGTCAATGCGTTATAAGCGGAGAGGGCGACGCCGGAAAAATATCCCTCCGGTGTCGGTGACACCGGCTTGTCACCGGTCCAACCCATGTATCCCCGGAATCGCTCCATCCAGCGCACCGGATTGTGGCCGAGATTCGCAACGAGGACCCCGGAGGTGAAATCGAACAGGCGTTTCCCTTCGGGCGTCCAGTGGTAAATCCCGGCGCTGCGGGCGAGCACGGCCTGCGTCGGCGTGTAGGTGCGCAGCGAGCGCGGCTCGGACCGCGCCGCGTCGAGGCGGATTCGGTTCGACAGCGGTTCGCCGGGATGTTGAATCGCAGAATGCATGGGTATGATCTTAGCCGACCCGAGCGGGACTTCAAACGGGCGGGGCATACAGGACCGTCCACTCGGCTTCGCCTAGCCGGTGCACCACCAAACCGCCCGCCGCGGAATTCACCGTCACCGCGCACCCTGGTCGCCCGACCGCGTGCTCCGCCAAAATCGCTTCTAACGCTTGCAAGATGGCGACGCAATTCCGGTCTGCGGTCAGATCGTTGTAGGTCAATGCACCCATCGCCGCCAGCCGCCCGGGGCGTTCCGAAGCGGGCCCGCCGAATTCGACGAACGCGACTTCTTCGAAGAATCGCCCGATGGTTTCGATGCCGTAGCCGCGTTGGCTCCGTTCGCCCCACGGTTCCAAAAACGAGCCGTTATAGTGGTGGTTCGGCGTGTTTTTCAACTCGTGCGGCGTGCGGCCTTCGATACAAACTTCCACGCCGCGCTTGCGTTGGTGGGCATTCCAAACGCCGTTGTCGAACCGGAATTGCACCTCCTGATCGACGTAGCCGGGGAAGTTATCGGGCGTCACCCAACTCGTGTGGATATCGAACGACGCTTCGCGGCCGTCGGGGTAAGCGTACGTCACCTGCAACTGGACCGAGTCCCACGTGGTGCCCGCGGCGGTACCGACGATTCCGCGCTGGCCCGTCGCCGAGATCCGACTCAATCGCATTCCGGAGCCGAAGGTGAAATCGATCAATTTCAAATAATGTACGGCGACATACGTGCCCGGATTGCGACCCGCAATCCACTCGGCGAATTGCCCGCCCGAGATCGACTTCGGTTCCAACAGCGAGCAGTAGCCGTTGTTGACGTGGCGCAACGCGCCGTCGACGACGTGCGTCCGCAGCATCTTGTGGTCCGGGTCGAGCAGCTTGTGGTAGACGACCTTCGCGAGGACGCCATTCGCCCGAGCGACTTCGACCAAGCGGTCAAGTTCGCCCAGCGACAACACGGACGGTTTTTCGATCAGCGCGTGTTTGCCCGCCGAGAGCGCCGCGAAGGCCGCGTCGAAGTGGCGGTCGTCGGGCGTGGCGACACAGACGGCGTCGACATCGGATGCGGCGAGTTCGGCCGCGGCACGCGCCCCGGTGAAACTGGTGAACGCTCGCCGGTCGGGCGGGGCGGTCTCCCGGTAGCGTTCGGCGCGGTTGCCGGTGCGTGTCGCGACGGCGGCCAACTCGACTGCGACGGGCCCGGTGGCGCGGCAATATAGACCCTCGACCGCGGCGTGCTCGAAGAACGGCCGGTAGGTCTCGTCGAAGATCATCCCGAGGCCGACCATACCGGCGCGGAGGGTTCGGGGGCGGTCGCTATGTGCCATGCTGCGACTATACCCGACGTCCCGGCGGATGGGACCCGCCATCGCGGCCGATTTCGACCATTGATGTGAAAGCATGCGATTCCAAGCGAAATCGTGGCATGAAAGTAAACATAATTGACATTATCGGACGTTGGACAGCGGGGTCAAAACCGGCCGGGACCCGACGGGACCCGACTTGCGATGCTGGCCGGCGGATCAGGCCACGACGGGTTTGATGACTTTGCCGAGCACGTCGGTCAGGCGGTAGCGCCGGCCGTTGTGCATGTGGGTGAGCTTCTCGTGGTCGAAGCCCAAGAGGTGCAACAGCGTCGCGTGGAAGTCGTGGGTATCGGCTTTGTCCACCGCGGCCTTGTAGCCGAACTCGTCGGTCGCCCCGTAGCTGACGCCGCCCTTTACGCCACCACCTGCGATCCACGCCGTGTTGGCGTGCGGGTTGTGGTCTCGGCCCGGCTTCGGCCCAGGTTGCGAGATCGGCAAGCGGCCGAATTCGCCGGCCCAGATCACGAGCGTCGAATCGAGCAACCCCTTCGCTTTCAAATCGGTGAGGAGCGCCGCTACCGGCCGATCCGTCTCGCCGGCGAAGCCTTCGTGGTTCCCTTTGAGATCGACGTGGCCATCCCACGAGAGTTGGTTGTCCATCCCGCCACTGTAAATTTGCACAAAACGGACGCCGCGTTCGACCATGCGCCTCGCCGTGAGGCACTGTTTGGCGAACGGGTCGCACTCCTTTCGACCGACGCCGTAAAGCTCCTGCGTCTCTTTGGTTTCCTTGGTGATGTCCATCGCTTCGGGCGCGGCGGTCTGCATCCGGTAGGCGAGTTCGAAACTCTTGATTCGGGCTTCGAGGTCGCGGTCGGCCTCGGTCGATTCGATTTTCATCCGGTTCAATTTCGACATCAGCTCCAACGACGCTTCCTGATCTTTGTCCGTCACGTCGGCGGGCCGCTTGAGGTTGTCGATGGGGTCGCCCGTCGGCTTCAGCCAAGTGCCTTGGTACGCCCCCGGCAAAAATCCATTGGTCCAGTTGAGCGAGTGCCCCTTCGGCAGCCCGCGCCCTTTGGGATCGGACATGACGACGAAGCCGGGGAGGTTTTCGTTCTCGGAACCGAGGCCGTAGGTCACCCACGACCCGACCGACGGGAGGCCCATCCGCGGCACGCCGGTGTTCATCATGAACAACGCCGGGCTGTGGTTGTTCGACTCGGTGTGCAGCGAGTGGATGAACGCCATCTCGTCGACGTGTTTCGCGAGGTTCGGGAAGAGCGACGATACCCACTTCCCACATTGGCCGTGCTGTTTCCAATCGAACGGAGACTTCATCAGCGGCCCGATGGAGTTCGTGAAGAAGCCGGTGTTCTTGTCCAAATTCGGCAGGGGTTTGCCGTCTTGTTTGATGAGTTCCGGTTTGAAATCCCAAGTGTCGACTTGGCTGGGCCCGCCGTTGACGAAGATCCAAATAACCGCCTTGGCCTTCGCTTTGAAGTGCGACGGTTTCGGCGCCAGCGGATTCAGCGACGCCTTCGGCTCGGCCCGTACCAGTAGATCCGCGAGAGCGAGCGAGCCGATGCCAGTGCCGCAGCGGGCGAGGAGTTGACGGCGGGAGATGGTCATGGGGTCACCGTATTTTGTAGGTCGGGCCTCCAGGCCTGTCCCAACTGCCAAGTTCGATTCCGGACAGGCCTGGAGGCCTGCCCCTACAAAAACCTCATTCGATGTAAATGAATTCGTTCACGCTGAACAGCACCAGCGCGTACTCCTGCAGGGCTTTGTCGAGTTTGCCCCGCTTCGTCAGAAACTCGACGCCCGCATCCAGTTCCTCTTTCGCCGGCGGCCGGCCGAAAGCAGATCGATAGGCGAAGTCCACCGCCGCTGACAACCCCTTGTCAGCGGCCGGTCTCAACTTCAATGCGAACGCGTTGGCGGCGGCGCGGACGTGCGGGTTGTTGAGGAACAAGAGCGCCTGCGGGGAGACGGTCGTCGTCGTGCGGGCGCCGGCGCTCGTGAGGGTGTCGGGCCAGTCGAACACCTGCAGGCTCGGGATCAACTGGCTGCGCTGGATGCGGAAGTAGAGGCTCCGCCGCTTCATTCCCTCGTCGGCGAGGCCGGGGCCATACATCGTGGAGTCGAGGACGCCCCCGACTGACAGCCAGTTGTCGCGGATGGCCTCGGCTTCGAGGCGGCGCTTCGGCCGTCGGCCCCAAAGCTTGTTGTCCGGATCGAGTTTCGTGCCTTCGGCCGACGGCGTCCCGCACTGTTGGTAGGTGCGGCTCATCACCATCAATTTGTGGAGTCGCTTCAATTTCCAGCCGTTGGCCACGAGGTCGTTCGCCAGCCAATCGAGCAGTTCCGGGTGCGTCGGCGGTTCGCTCTGGTACCCGAAATCGTTGAGGGTCGACACGAGCCCCCGGCCCAAGTGGTGGTGCCAAAGGCGGTTGACCATGGCCCGCGCCGCCAACCCCCCTGCCCCGTCGGTCGTGTCGGTGATCCAATTCGCCAAGCCTGTCCGACGCAAAGAGGTCGTCGCCTTCTCCGGCTTCGGCGCGATCCAGTTCGCCTCCGATTTCCGCGACAGCACCTGGAGGAAGCCGAGCGAGACCTCGCCATCTTTTTGATCGGTGTCGCCGCGCTTGAGCAAATGCGTGACCGGGTAGAAATCGGGAATCGACCCGTCGGCGGTGTGGTGCCGCATCGGCTTCTGGCCTTCGGTCGTCGCTTGGATGATCGTCTTCGTCGACTTCGGACGGGCCTTTTCCAACTCGGCGATCTTCGACTGCTGATCCTTGTATCCAGCATCGGCCGATTCCATTTTCTTCAACTCGTCTTGCAGCGTTTTCATCTTCGCATCGAACGCCGCCGTCGCCGCCTTTTGCTCCGGGGTGCCGAGATCCACTTCGATTTCGGCGCGAACGGTCGTGGTGAACG
The DNA here is from genome assembly GCA_043727575.1 of Fimbriiglobus sp. Classification (GTDB taxonomy): domain Bacteria; phylum Planctomycetota; class Planctomycetia; order Gemmatales; family Gemmataceae; genus JALHQU01. The sequence continues at coordinate 62,758 of JAYSYN010000208.1, read as the reverse complement.
CCGAGAGTAACCGGTAGTAATCCTTGGTCGGGATCGGATCGAACTTGTGATCGTGGCAGCGGGCGCACCCCACGGTCAGGGCCAGTATGGCGTGCCCGGTCGTGGCCAGCATATCGTCCATGGCGTCGTAGCGAACGCGCTCCGCTTCGCGATTGGTGATCTGCGTCGGATAGACCCCGGCGCCTAAGAACCCGGTCGCCGCGAACGCTTCGACATTCCCCGGCGCGAGTTCGTCCCCAGCGATCTGCCACTTCACGAATTGGTCGTAAGGCATGTCCGAGTTCAACGCTTTGATGACAAAGTCGCGGTAGTGGTAGGCGTTCGGCCGGAAGTAGTCGTGCTCGAAGCCGTGGCTCTCGGCGTAGCGGGCGGGGTCGAGCCAATGCCGACCGTAGCGTTCGCCATAGGCGGGGCTGGCGAGCAGGCGATCGACGACTTTTTCGAAGGCATTCGCGCCGGCATCGGCGACGAACTTCTCGACATCGTCCGCCGTCGGCGGCAGGCCGGTGAGGTCGAAAGTCACGCGGCGTAGGAGCGTCCGTTTATCCGCGTCGGCGGCCGGGGCGATTTTCTCCGCTTCCAGTTTCGCCAAGATGAATCGGTCGATCGGGTTGCGGGCCCAATCCGTCGCTTTCACCGCCGGCGGGTCGAGTTTCTGCAGCGGCCGGTAGGCCCAATATTGTTTATCCTTGTCCGTCACGACCATCGGCTTCTTGGCGGTCGAAACGGAATCGGTCAACGGTTTGTCGTAGGCGGCGCCCGATTCGATCCACTTGTTCAACGCCGCAATGGCCTCTTTGCTGAGTTGGCCTTTCGGCGGCATGTGCAGTTCGTCGGCCCGCGTGACGAAGTCGATCAACCGGCCTTCCTTGGGCTTGCCAGGGATCACGGTGTCGCCCCGGTCGCCCCCTTTCAACAGCAGTTCGCGGGAGGCGAGGTTCAAACCGGATTTTGTCTTGGCCCCGCCGTGGCAGTCCAAACAATTCTTGACCAAAACCTCGCGGACGGTCTCTTTGAACAGCGATTGACTCGCCGCCATCTTGCCGGCGTGGTCCGGAGGCACCGGCGTCTGGGCAGTGGCTGGGGAACAGCCGAATCCGAAGAGCGCGACTAATGAGAATAGGCGGTACATAGGCACGGCGGAGAATGTGAAACGGGAGGGAGATCGCATCCCCAGTTTACGCGATGACCGATAGAACTGGAACGCGAAAAGGCGGGGTGCCGAATCTTCAAACGGAGAAACCGGCCTCGGGGCCGGTGTGTGTTTCACTTCGCACTTCCAATTCAAACCAGTTCGGTCACCAAATCGCGTTCGTCGAGGACGTACATCGGCCGGCCGGTGCCGTTCGGGAAGGTCTGGCTCGGGTCGATGCCGATGGCTTTGTACAGCGTGCTGAGCACGTTGGGCACTTTGTACGGGCGATCTTTCGGGTACTCCCCGCGGGCGGAACTGGCCCCGATGGCTTGGCCCATTTTCAAGCCGCCCCCGGCGACCATCGCACTCATGACGGGCGACCAGTGATCCCGGCCCGCGTTGCTGTTGTTGATTTTGGGCGTGCGGCCGAATTCGCCCCAGCACACCGTCACCACGTCGTCTTGCATGCCACGGTCGTGGAGGTCTTGGACGAGGTTCGCGATGCCCCGGTCGAGCATAGGGAGTTGGGTGCGCAGCGACTTGAAGTTGTCGCTGTGGGTATCCCAACCGCCGTAGCTGAGGGTGACGCAGCCGACCCCCGCTTCGACGAGTCGCCGGGCCGTGAGGAACTGCTCGACGCCCTTGTAGCGGTCCCGCGTGCGCGGATCTTCGTTCTTGAGGTCGAGGGCCTTGCGGACTTCGCCCGAGGCGATCATATCGAAGGCGCGCTGGGCGAAGACGTCCATCCCACTCATGCTGCCGGTCTGGTCGATCTCCCGGCGGGTCGTGTCGAACTTCGCGAGAAGGTCCTTGCGATCGTCGAGTCGGGTGTTGGTCACGCCTTGGGCCAAGCGGAGGTTGGAAGTCCCCTGCCCTTCCGAAGTGAACGGCCGGTGGGCGACACCCAAAAAGCCCGGTTCGGTGCCGATGCTCATGCCGCGGAGCGAGACGAACGGCGGGATGTCCGTGTTGCCGCCGTTCAACTTGCTGACGACCGAGCCGAAGCTCGGGTGGCTGCCGGTTTTGTTCACCTGTTCGCTGAAGCCGGTCATGACGGTGCTATCGCTGTGCTCGTCGTGCGAGGTCACCGAGCGGATCACCGAGAGTTTGTCCCACATCCTCGCTTGCATCGGGAAGTATTCCGAAATCTGCACGCCGTTCACGTTCGTTTGGATCGGCTTGAACTCGCCGCGGAACTCCGCCGGGGCGTCGGGCTTCAAGTCGTACATGTCCATGTGGCTCGGGCCGCCGGGCAGGTAGATCATGATGGCCGCTTTCGGCGCCGAAGACGACGGGCTTTGCTTCTTGGTAGCGGCTTGCAAACGGAGCGTATCGGCGAGTGTGAGGCCGGCACCGAAGGCACCGAGGCGAAGAAAATTGCGGCGGGATAGGCCATCGCAGAATGTCGGACTCCGGCTGAGGAAGGACATCATGGCGGGCTCCTGAAGTGGGATGAGAACGAGGCGGTGGGTAAGGTGATGCGCCGGCGGTAGTAGAGAAGATAGCCCACCCCCGAGTCCATAGCAATCGGAAAAATCACGGAATTCCGAATCGATGAGCCGGTGTTCGGAGTCCGTAGAATTCGGGTTGGCGGTGGTGGGTCGAGGCCGATGCCGTGGCGGATGAACGTCTGAAACTCGTGACGATCATGAATTATCCGCCGGAGCCGCGCTCCGCGCGGATGGGCCGGCTCTTTTTGGATTCCGCGATCGCCGCCGGCGCCGCGAGCATCACGATCCTGTACGAGGATCATCCACCGGCCATATCCGACCGGCAGCGGCGGGCCGTCGATCTCGAATTGCGCCGGTGCCGATCGCACGATGTCGGCCATCCGCATTTCAATCTGCGCTTCAAATTGGCGAATCTCGCGGCGCTCGATTTCCCCTTTCTCTACCTCGACGCGGACACTTACGTCCTCGGCAATTTGAACGAACTTTGGAACCGCCGCCGCGACAAACCTTGGGTCGGTATCGACCACCAGTGGGTGCCCGGCGACCCGCGGACGCACCGCGCGCCGTTTCTCAATTCCGGCGTGCAGCTCGTCGGCGACCCGGCCTTCTACGACCTCGCGGCGATCTTCGCCGCGCAAAACGCCGTCGCCCCGCTCCGGGACAGCGCCCGATACTCGAAGGAAGAAATGTTCGCCTGCCCGGGTGCCGATCAGGCCCTGCTCTACCGCTACTTCCGAGCCATCGGGTACAACTACACGCACCCGCAGATCGGCCCGGAATGGAACAGCTGCGCCGGCGTCACGGAAGCGCGGCGCGAGAACGGAGGGTGGAAAACGCAGACGGTCGGCTTACCCGACAATTACGAAGTCGAGTTGATCCATTACTGGTCGCAATACAAGCCGTGGGCCATTGGCTGCCCGATCTACGGTTCCGACGAGCCCGATGGTGCGGTTTGAGCCAAATGGCGAAAATTGGATCGGCTCGGCTCGAGTCTTGAGTCGAGCGAGAAGTAGCACACCCTCGCGTAGACTCAGCGGCAAAACGCTGGACTCAACGCAAAACACGGCACATCTTGACTTTGCGCAAAGCCGAGCGCGGGGTCGGTCATTTCGGCGATGCCTCATACCAGGCGCGCCACGTCGCGGCGGCTTTGAGTTTCGCCTCGTCGTCGGCCCCGTTGGGCGGGCCGAAGTCGGCTGAGCTGATGGCTTTCAACGCGGCCTTCGCGGCTCGCACCACGATGTCCGACGGGTCGGTGATCCGTTCGATCAGCGCCGGGATCAACAGCTTGTCTTCCTTCATGGCCACGGCGAGGCAAGCCGCGCGGCGGAGTTCCGGGTCGGGGTCGGCCAGCATTTCCCGCAGCGATTTGACCGTCATACGGGTCAGGCGGTCGGCGAGCGCGTCGCGGGCTTGTTGTTTCTTCTCGGCTTCCAATCGACCGCAGGCCAGGACCAAGCCGCGGGTCCATTTCGATCCCTTGGCATCGCGGGCTTCGTCGAGCTTGGCTTTCCAATCGCCGTCGGTGGCGGTCGCCAACGCCGTCGAGACTTTTTCGATTTCGGCTTCGTCGTTCGGCGAAACGACGGCGGGGAGGGTGAAGGCGGTGCCGGCCGTTTTCGGGTCGGGCTTGGTCTCGGTTTTGGAACCATCTTTGGGCGGCGGGGCGAAGAGGGCCGGGGTGTTGGCCCCCGCGCCGGCGCGGAGTTCGGTCTTGCCCGGATCGCGGACTTTGCCTTTGTTTTTGTTCGAGAGGTCGCGCACCGAGTTGGACTTGGTCAAGAAGAGCAGCGCGAACGAGGTGTTCACGATGGCGCCGTAATTGTCCGTGCCCCAACTGCCGTCGGCAGTTTGGTTGGGGAGCAAATGGCCGCAGCCCCAGTCGTACCAATCGACTTCGCCGATGGTGTCGAGTCCGTAAGCCATGGCGACGCGTTCTACGGACCAGATCATGTAGTAGGCGTTGCCGGCGCCGACGAAGTTTTGCAGGCCGCCGAACGCTGGGTTCGGCCCGCCCGGTTCGCCGCGGCCGGGGTTCCGCCCGGGATTCGCCCCCGCCCGGGTCGCCCCCAAGAACTTGCCGAGCGTGAACAGCGCCGCTTCGGCGGGCTTGCCGACGCCTTTGCCCGGCGCGGCCGGTTTCGGTTGTTTGTTTTTGGGGTTCGAAAAAGGGTCGTCCCCGCTCGGCTTGCCCGGTTCGACCGGTTTGTCTTTCTTCGCGTCGGTGACCAAAACGTTGCGGGCGCCGGCGCCCACCGCCAGACCGAGGAGGCCGGCGCAGGTCATCGCCGGGGACGACGAGCCCATGCCGCCGATGCCGATCATAATGGAACTGTAGCCCCAGCCGGCGTCCTGTTGGTTTTGAGTACTGAGGAAGTGGGCCTCGACGAGGGCGAAGGCGTCGTTCGCGACCAACCCGTGGCGCGCGGCGACCCAGAGCCCGATGAGGCCGAACTGGGTGTTCGAATTGTCGTCGCCTTGGCCGGCGCGGCCGCGGGCGCGGATCGCTTGTTGCACGTTTTGCAGCAACCGGCTCGCTTCGGGGTGGATCTTGCTATTCGCCGGGATGTTGGCCGGGGCACTCGGTTTCAAGAAGCCGTCGTCCGGTTTCTTCGGCGACTCCGCCGGTTTCTCGGCGGGTTTGTCGGTGGGTCGCGTGGCGAGTTCGTTCTTTTTAAGGGCGGTCGCCAACCGTTCTAATTCCTGCGGATTCTCCGCGTCCCACGTGTTGTAGCCCCAGCCGCCGGAAGTATTCAAACCGGCGTAGAGCCTCACCCCGAGGATCTGAATAATCCCTTCGTCGGTGGTGTCCCCGGTTTTCTCGGCGAGCTTGTCGAAGAACAGAATGCAGAGCGCGACGTGGTACGTTTCGGTTTGGGCGAGCGCTTCGGCGCGGATCGATTTGATGATGGCCGCAAGGCCGGGGCTATCGGCCTTGGTGCCGGCTTCGATCAATGCGATCCCGGCGAGCGCGGTGCCGCCGGTCTTGTACTGATTCGCGTTGAGGTCGACGCCGCGGGCGAACTGGCCGTCGAGGTACTCGGCCCCCTTCTTGATGGCGGCCCCGGTATCGGCCCCGCGGCCCGCGGGCAGCGATACCATCGCGGCGGTCAAGATCGCGAAGACGGCGAAGATGCGGATCGGGGGCATGGGTCTTCCTCGCGTTCGGGACTCACTTCACCAATACGTCGACCGGGACTAAATGGTTGATGCGATAACTGCGTCGATCCGGGTCGCGCGCGTCGGGCTGACGATTCCCCGCCGCGTCGGTACAGCGTACCAGTAACGAAGCCGGGCCGCGAACCGCCGGCGTCCAAGCGTAGCTCCAAAAGGCCCAAGCGAGCGGGCTCGTTTGCTGTTCGACGGCGGTCTTCTCCCAAGTTTTGCCGCCGTCGGTGCTCAACTCGACGGTGCCGACCTTGCGCTCCCCGGCCCAGGCCGCACCGTGGATTTTGTAGGCTTTGCCGACCGGCATTACTTCGCTTAGAGACGGTTTGGCGATGATCGCTTTCGGATCCATCGCGGTGACCGGCACCGAACTCGGCAACCCGTGGCGGCGCTCGAAATAATTGTAATCCAGAGTCTGCCAGAAGCCTTGGTACGGTTTGTCGGTCACGATGATGCGCGACAGCCACTTGATGCTGGCCATGCCGTACCAGCCGCCGATGAGGGCGCGCAGCGGGTACCCGTGCGACGGGGGAAGGTCCTCGCCGTTCAGTTGGTAGGAGAGCAAGCACTCCGGCTTGAGGACCTTTTCGAGGGGGATTCCGCGGTCGAAAGCGATCGGCCCCGGCGATTGCGGATCGGCGGTGACGGCGCCTTGATCCGCGCCGACGAAAATCACTTCGGATGCGCCCGGGTTGACGCCGGCTTTGTCGAGGATCGACGCGATTTCCACACCGGTCCAGTTCCCCGTGCTGACGCCGCCGAAGCCCCATTGCAGCCCCCGCGCCGCCGGGGTCAAAAAGACCCGACCGTTGCCGGCGCACTCGAGGGTGATCGGTTTCGTCACCGACTTCAATTTCAGGATGTCCTCGTAAGTCAGTTCCAACGGCGTCTCGACGAGCCCTTCGACTTTCAACTTCCACGTTTTCACGTCGAGCTTCGGAACGGCGAAGTGACTGCGGACGTAGAATTGCTCGATCGGGGTGATCGGCGCTTCGAGAGTCGAGACCGGGAATTCGAGATTCTTCGGTTCCTGCATACGCACGATGCGGCCCGGAAAAGACGCCGACGGCGTCTCGGCCCCCTGCACCGCCGGAATGCCGGCGAACCACGGTACGGCCACCAACGGGGCGGTTTTGAGGAGATCGCGGCGAGAGATTGAGGACATTTGAAGACAGGCCTAAGTGTTTTGTTGTTGAATCGCCAGCTCGATGCCGACCACCAGCCCCGGCAAATCCTCTTGAACCGTTTTCCAGACGACTTCCAGATCGACACTGATGTAGTCGTGAATGAGCTTGTCGCGCAGGCCCGACATCGAACGCCAAGGAATATCGGGGTGTTTTTGTCGGACCATTTCGGGAACACGCTTGGTCGCCTCACCGATGATCTCGAGCGCTCTCACCACGGCAAAAGCCGTTTTTTCGTCTGCGACGAAAGTCGCGTAATCCATTCCCGTTACGAACTCTTGCGCTTTGCCGGCAGCGGAATGAATGTCGTTCAAAAAATCTCGGATCGTGCGGGGGGCGATCATATCCGGACCACCTCTCGCAACACGCGTTCCCCGATATAAGGTTTGAGCGCGCGGCGGATCACCAAATCGACACGGACGCCCAGAGTATCGCTCAAAAGATTTTCCAAGTCGATCAGCCGGAACAAACTTGGCGTTTCCGAAAAAGCAACGAGCACATCGAGGTCGCTATCGGGTCGAGGCGATCCGCTCACGTAAGATCCGAATAGGCCCAGCGACTCGACGCCGTACTCCGCTCGTAGCACCGGCAGCATCTCGCGGAGTCGGCTTTGGAATTCTTGGTATGCCGCGCCCATTGTTAAAACCCCAAGCCCTTCGTCTTCGTCTTCACCCGCACCAGATTCTTATCCGCGGTGATATACAGCGTGCTGCCGTCGTCGCCGAAACCGCAATTGGCCGTGGGCACACCGGTGGCCAATGTGCCGAGGTGCTTGCCGGTTTTGTCGAACACGAAGACCCCGCCGGGCCCCGTAGCGAAGACGTTCCCGGCTCGGTCGACTTTCATGCCGTCGGGCAGGCCCGGCTTCTTGTCTTTCACCAGTTGCGTCGTGTCGAAGAAGACTTTGCCATCGCCAAGGGTGCCGTCGTCCTTCACGGGGAAGGCTTTCCAGATGGCGAGTTCCGGGTCGGAGTTCGCCACGTACAGCGTCTTTTCATCCGGCGAGAACGCGATGCCGTTGGGCCGGGTCATTTCCTTCGTCAGCAGGGTGAGTTTGCCTTTGGTGTCGAGCCGGTAGACGCCTTGAAAATCGAGTTCCTTGTTTTTGTCTTTCATCTGATCGGGCAGACCGTAAGGCGGGTCGGTGAAGTAGATGTCGCCGTTCTTTTTGAGTGTCAGGTCGTTCGGGCTGTTCAAACGCTTACCTTCGTACTTATCGACCAGCGTGACGAATTTACCATCGATGAGGTGCGACAGTCGGCGATCGCCGTGCTGGCAGAGAATCAATTTGCCATCTTTATCGAGGGCCAGTCCGTTGGAGCCCGGTTCTTTGCCGGTGAAAGCATCCTTCCCCGTGTAGCCGCTGGGCTTCAAAAATTCTTTGAGGCCGCCCTTCTCGCTCCACTTCCAGATCATGTTTTTGGGGATGTCCGAAAAGAGCAGATGCCCGCCTTCTTTGTCCGCGACCCAAATCGGACCTTCGGACCAATCGAATCCGCCCGCCAAGATTTCGATCACCGTGTCCTTCGGGATGATGGCGTCGAAGGCGGGATCGATGCGTTCGATAACGCCGAGGGTCATCGGCTTTTTGTCATCCGCGCCGGCGGGGAGTGCCAACGCCAAGGCGAGTAGGGTCAGAGTGAACCGGGCGAACATGGGGGGCTCCGAAACGGCGCGACGGGGAAGTTTTGCGGGTGGGTGCGGGCGAATCCACTGACACTGTACCGCAGCCGCGCGGCGGAACAAGCGGATTCGCGGGGCGATCAGTTTGAAAACTTCGCGGAAATAGGGCTGACATTCCGTGGCCGGTGTTGTTAAATTCGCACATTCGCCGACTGGCTCCCCACCGGCCCTCTTGTCCGCCCGCCCCCGAGCGAGGGTTCCCCTTGTCCGCAGCCATCATCGTCAGCCCGACCGCACCGCCGGTACCCACCGGCCACCCGATCGGCTTCTGGTTCTTCTTTTGGGGCGAGTTCGCCGAGCGCTGCTCCTATTACGGCATGCGGGCGATCCTCGCCAAGTACATGACCAGCAGCCTCGGCGTCGACGAAGGGGACGCCGGGGCGTATATGTCTCTCTTCATCGGGGCCTGCTACTTGTTCCCGCTCGTCGGCGGCTACTTGGCCGACAACTACCTCGGCAAATACTGGACCATCGTCGGCTTCTCGCTCCCCTACGTGTTCGCGCAATTCCTCGTCGGTTTCGACAACCCGTACGTCGTCTTCTTCTCGCTGACGCTCTTGGCGATGGGGTCGGGGGTGATCAAACCGAATATCTCGACGCTGATGGGCCTGACCTACGACCAGCAACGCCCGGGGCAGACCCAACTCCGGACGAGCGCCTTCAGTTGGTTCTACATGGCCATCAACATCGGCGCGGTCCTGTCGCAATTCGCCATGCCGTGGCTCCGCACCAAATACGGCTACCAGGTCGCGTTCCTCTTCCCGGCCGGGTTGATGACGATCGCCCTGATCATCTTCGCACTCGGCAAGAAGTTCTACGGCAAAGAGACGTTCGCGCCGGCGATCCTCGACCCGGTCGCCAAAGCCGCCGAGCGGGCGCTGAAGTTCGCCACTTTGAAGAACATCGGCTCGCTGTTCCTGCTCGTGATGTTCTTCTGGGCCATCTTCGATCAATCGGCGAGCACCTGGATCTTCTTCGCCGACACCTACATGGACAACACCCTGTTCGGGGTCCGCGACGACGGGACGACTTTGCTTCTGTCGCCGGCAACGACCGAATCCGTCACCGGCGCCGGGGCGAGTGTCATCAACGCCGTGACGGGGCTCTTCGGCGGCAAGCCGGTCGGGCCGACGACGACCTTCGCCATGAACGCCGACGCGATCCAAGGCTTCAATCCGCTCTTCATCATCATCGGCGTGCCGATCAGCGTCTGGTTTTTCAAGTTGATGGCCCGTCGCGGCCGCGAGGTGAAAGCGACCCGGAAGCTGCTCATCGGCTTCCTCCTCACGGCCTCGACGATGTTCATCATGGCCTTCGCCGGGATGCAGGGCGGCACGAAGCAGAGCGTCGTCAAGGTCACGGCCTCCAACGGCGAATTCCTCTTCCCCGTGGCGGGCAGAGCGCTCAAAGATCAACAGGCCCAAGACGGTAAGGTCGAACTCAAATCGGGCTCGTCGACGCTGATCGTCGAAGGCTGGGAATACGATGCCAAGAAGAAAAAGGCGACCATCACCAAGCTGCAAGCCCGCTTGCCCGATGGCAAAGCGATCACCATCGCCGAAAACGGCGTCGACTTCGGCCAATCGAAGATCGTCAGTAACGAGAGACTGGTCGTACCGGGAGCCGTCGATTGGAAATTCACTCCGGGGGAATATGCCCACGGCACCGGGACGATCACCGTGCAGGACGGCAACGCGTTCGAACACATGCCCGGCGTGCCCTTCGCCTCCAAAACCACGGATCCGGTCAAAAAACCGATGAAAACGACCGTGGAAGCGCTCGATTGGGTGGCGCCTTCCGAGCGCGTCACCGTCTGGTGGCAGGTCTTCGCCTTCTTGGTCATCACCGTCGCCGAAATCCTGATTTCCGTAACTGGCTTGGAACTCGCCTTCGTCGCGGCGCCGCCGACGATGAAAAGCTTCGTCACTGCCATGTGGCTCGTCACCGTGTTCTTGGCGAATTGGCTGATCAATCTGCCAATCACGAAATATCTCTGGCCGATTTTGGAACCGTCGGTTTACTTCGCCATGCTCGGCGGGATGATGCTGATCGTGACCGTCATCTTAGTTCCGGTCTCCCAGCGGTTCGACCGCATGATGGCCGCCGGGTCAAATCGAGCGTGATCGGTACATTGGCTGCCGGCGCGGTTGGCATCCGGAATACCGTTTGCATTTCTCGTGAAAGTCGATCAAATCACGAGTCTTTCGTGTGAATCTGCCACATTGTCAGGCGGCGGCGTCCCGGGACTTAGGCAATGACAGTTCATTCGGATGGTTTGTTCAGTACCTACACCCCGCACTCCACGGCCTGGGACGAACTTTTTACCCGCAGTTTCGCTCCGCACACCATTGCAAGACCTTGCATAACCGGCTCGGGCAGCTTCAAGTGCCCGAATTTCTGGCGAAGCGGGCCGGGGCCGACATGGCCTTCGTCAACCAAGGGATCACCTTTTCCGTCTATTCGGACATGCGCGGCGTCGAGAAGATTTTCCCTTTCGACCTGATCCCTCGGCCGGTGCCGGGGGCCGAGTGGGACCGCATTGAACTCGGCTTGATCCAGCGGATCGCCGCGTTGAATGCGTTCCTGCTCGACATTTATCACGGACAACGCATTCTGAAAGAAGGCCGCATCCCGGCCGAGTTGGTGCTCGGCTCCAAAGGCTTCCGCAAAGAGATGATCGGCTTCACACCGCCGGGCAAGCAGTACGTCCACATCTGCGGTACCGATTTGATTCGCGATCACCACGGGCAATTTTTGGTGCTCGAAGACAACGGTCGGACGCCGTCAGGCGTCAGTTACGTACTCGAAAACCGGGCGGTGATGAAGAAGGTATTCCCGCACCTCTTCCAAGATTGCCACGTGCGACGCGTCGAAGATTATCCGCAACAATTGCGCGAAGCTTTAATGTGCGTCGCCCCGGATGGAGCCGAGAGTCCGCCGACGGTGGTGCTGCTGTCGCCGGGGCCATACAACTCGGCCTATTTCGAGCACAGTTTCCTCGCCCGGCACATGGGCATCGAACTGGTATTGGGTCAAGATTTGTTCGTGGATCACGACACGGTCTATCTGAAAACGACGCGCGGGCCGGAAAAAGTCGATGTCATTTACCGGCGCCTCGATGACGATTTCCTCGACCCCGAGGCATTTCGGGCCGACAGCCCGGATTATTCCGCGCCTACCGCGCGGGCAACGTCACTTTAGCCAACGCGGTGGGGACGGGGGTGGCCGACGATAAGGCCGTCTACCCGTACGTTGAGGAGATGATCCGATTTTATCTCGATGCCGAGCCGATTCTGAAAAACGTGCCGACGTATATTTGCGCGCAACCGGATGATCTGCATTATACGGTGAACCACTTGGCCGAGTTGGTCGTGAAGGCCGTGAATGAATCGGGCGGGTACGGGATGCTCATGGGGCCTTGGAGCACCGCGGCTCAACAAAGAGAATTCCGGGCGAAGATTCTCGACAACCCGCGCAATTACATCGCCCAACCGGTGGTGTCGCTCTCCACGTGCCCGACTTGGACCGAAGAAGGTTTGGCCCCGCGGCACGTCGACCTGCGGCCGTACATTGTCAGCGGGCGTAACACTTGGGTCCTCCCCGGCGGATTGACGCGGACGGCTTTGGTGAAGGGATCTCTCGTGGTGAATTCGAGCCAAGGCGGCGGCAGCAAAGATACCTGGGTGCTGAAGAATGGGCTGTGATCTCCCGCGTCGCGGAACATTGCTTTTGGTTGGCCCGCTATTTGGAACGGGCCGAGAATACCGCGCGCATCTTGGAAGTGAATCAAACCCTGCTGCTGGATTTCCACGTCCCGGTGCAACAGCAATGGTTACCGCTTTTAATCATTTCGGGGATCCACGAATACGACGGGGAACCGTCGTCGGAGGTCGTGCAAAATTTCATGACGTGGGACTTGGAGAACCCGTTCAGCATCTTGTCGAACTTGCATTGGGCCCGCGAAAATGCCCGCATCATCCGGGAGACGATCTCCGCCGAGATGTGGGAACGCACGAACTATTACCACCTCTGGCTGCAATCGCAACCTTGCCGGGATATGTACAACTACAACCGCGGCGAATTCTACGCGCAAATCCGGCGCATCAATCAATTGATCCACGGCATTTGCGACGCCACGATGTCGCACGGCGAAGCCTGGGAATTCTTTCAATTGGGTCGCTATTTGGAACGGGCCAGCCAGACGGCTCGCATTTTGGATGTGAAGTACCACATTTTGCTACCGACGCTCGACGACGTCGGTACCCCGGTGGACAACGCCCACTGGGTGGCGATCCTGATGAGCTGCTCCGGTTACGAACCGTTCCATAAAACCCAGCGCGTCATCGGCGATCCCGCCGTCGCCGTCGCGGAGTTCTTGATCTTCGATCCGTTGTTTCCCCGTTCGGTCTACCACTGTCTCACCGATTGCCAACGGGCCATGCGGGCCTTGGGCACCGAAACACCCTCCGAAGCCGAGCGCAAATTGGGGGCCTTGGTGAAGTGGCTCGACGGGCAAACCATCGCGTCTGTGATTGATTCCGGTTTGCACGAATCGTTGACGCACGTCGTCGACAGCATCCACGCCATCGGCCACTCGACCCACAGCAGTTACTTCGACGTCGAATACGCCGAGCCACTCGCCGACCATTGGCAGTGGCAGTGGCAGATATGAACAAGAGTCATACGTCATTCGGGTCGACCGAAAGGCATTTCTCGAATGACGAAGGACGAATAACAAAGGACCAAACATGGGCATCAAAGTCGCCCTGCGGCACGTGACGACTTACAAGTACGACCGGCCGATCACGCTGTCGCCGCACACCATCCGCCTGCGTCCGGCGGCGCATGCACGGACGCCGATATTGAGTTACTCGCTGACGGTGAAACCGGCGCATCAGTATCTCAATTGGCAGCAAGATCCGTACGGCAATTATCTGGCCCGGTTGGTCTTCCCGAAGCCCGCGCGGGAATTGCGCGTCGTCGTCGATTTGCACGCCGATCTCGCGCCGATCAACCCGTTCGATTTCTTCATCGAAGATTACGCCCAAAGCTACCCGTTTACCTACGACGCGGACGTACTGAAGGAATTGACGCCGTATTTAGAGACGCTCCCGGTCGGTCCGAAGTTGCGGGCGATCATCGACGAATTGAAGCCGATGCGGGAGTTGATGGTCGATTTCTTCCCCATGATGAATCGAGCGATTCAATCGCGGGTGAATTACACGATTCGAATGGAGCCGGGCATTCAGGAGCCCGAAGAAACCCTCGAACTCGCGTCCGGGTCGTGCCGGGATTCGGCGTGGTTGCTCGTGCAATTGTGCCGCAACCTCGGGCTCGCGGCGCGGTTCGTCTCGGGGTACTTGATCCAACTCGTTGCCGATGAGAAACCCCTGGAAGGCCCCGAAGGCCCGACGAAAGATTTCACCGACTTGCACGCCTGGTGCGAGGTCTACGTCCCCGGCGCCGGTTGGGTCGGCCTCGATTCGACCTCGGGCTTGATGGCCGCGGAAGGGCACATCCCGCTGGCCTGCACCGCCTCGCCCCAATCGGCCGCGGCCATCTCGGGGACCATCGGTGCCGATCCCGATCCGGAAAACCCGGACGCGGAAATCGAGTGCGATTTCCGCGTCGAAATGACCGTGACGCGCATCGTCGATGCGCCGCGCGTCACGAAGCCGTACACCGACGATCAATGGCACGCCATCGACCGCCTCGGCGACCGCGTCGACGCCGAGTTGCGCGAATTCGACGTCCGCCTGACAATGGGCGGCGAGCCGACCTTTGTGAGCATCGAACACCGCGATGCGGAGGAATGGAACACCGCCGCCCTCGGGACGCACAAACGCGATCGCGCCATGGAATTGCTGAAACGCCTCCGCGACCGCTGGGCACCGGGCGGCCTGCTGCACTTCGGCGAAGGAAAGTGGTACCCCGGCGAATCGCTGCCGCGCTGGGCATTCAACTGCTATTGGCGGACCGACGGCGAACCGATTTGGAACGATCCGGCCCTCGTGGCGAACGAATCGACCCCGTACGGATTCGACGCCGGGGACGCGAAACGGTTTATCGAACTGCTGAGCGAAACACTCGGTCTGAGCGCGGCGCACGCCATCGCCGGATACGAAGACGTCTGGCACTACCTCTGGAAAGAACGCCGGTTGCCGGTTGATGTCGATCCCCTGAAAAGTCGACTCGGCGATCCGGAAGAACGCCGACTTCTCGCGAAAATCTTCGAGCAGCAGCTCGGCAATGTCGTCGGCTACGCCCTGCCCTTGCGGCGCACCGCGGGCCGGCCGAATTGGGAATCCGGGAAGTGGGACCTCCGCCAAGAACACCTCTTCTTGGTGCCGGGCGATTCGCCGATGGGCCTGCGACTGCCGCTCGATTCGCTGCCGTGGGAAGCCGAGGTCGACAAACAATTCCTCGGCGAGCGCGACCCGTTCGCCCCGCGCGGGGAACTGCCGAGCGTGTCTGAGCCGCGAATTCAATCGGCCGTGAAGCCTTCGCGCAACGGCGTTCACCCGAAGCCGGTGGTCGATTCGTCCGTCGTGCGGACGACCCTCTGCGTCGAAGCCCGCGCTGGCCGGCTGTACATCTTCCTGCCGCCGCTGAAGCGGCTCGAAGATTTTCTCGAACTGATCGACGCCGTCGAGCGCACGGCCCTCACGCTGCAAATGCCGGTGTTGATCGAAGGGTACAAGCCGCCATCCGATCACCGCCTCGGCCACTTCAGCGTGACCCCGGATCCGGGCGTGATCGAAGTCAACATCCACCCGGCGAAGACTTGGACCGAGCTGAAATCGCGGACGACGAGCCGTACGAAGAAGCCCGGCTCGCGCGGCTGTGCACCGAAAAATTCATGCTCGACGGCAAGCATACCGGCACCGGCGGCGGCAATCACATGGTGCTCGGCGCGGCCAGCCCGGCCGACAGCCCGTTCCTCCGCCGGCCGGATTTGCTCCGCAGCCTCGTCGGTTTTTGGAACAACCACCCGTCGTTGTCGTACCTGTTCAGCGGGTTGTTCGTCGGCCCGACGAGCCAACACCCGCGCCTCGACGAAGCCCGGCACGACAGCCTCTACGAAATCGAACTCGCCTGCCAGCGATTGCCGGATCGCAGCCAACGCCCGCCGGCGTGGCTCGTCGACCGGGCCTTCCGGCACCTGCTCGCCGACGTCACGGGGAACACGCACCGTACCGAATTCTGCATCGACAAACTCTTCAGCCCGGACTCGGCTCAAGGCCGATTGGGCCTGCTGGAACTGCGTTCCTTCGAGATGCCGCCGCACGCCCAGATGAGTCTCGTCCAACAGCTTTTCTTGCGGACGCTGATCAGTTGGTTCTGGCGGAAGCCCTACGCCAACAAACTCGTCCGCTGGGGCACGGAACTGCACGACCGCTTCCTACTGCCCCACTTCGTGAACCAAGACCTCGGGGATTTGCTAGACGAAATGAAACGCGCCGGCTACGCCTTCGACCCCGCGTGGTTCGTGCCTCATCAGGAATTCCGCTTCCCGATTCTCGGCGAGGCGACCTACCGCGGCGTCAACATGGAACTGCGGGCCGCGATCGAACCGTGGCCCGTGCTCGGCGAAGAATCGGGCGGCGGCGGGGCCGTGCGATTCGTCGATTCGTCGTTGGAGCGCGTCCAAATCCGCGTGCGCGGCCTGACCGATTCCCGGCACGTCGTCCTCTGCAACGGACGGCGCGTGCCGCTGCACCCGACCGGCACCAACGGCGAATTCGTCGCCGGGGTCCGCTACCGGGCTTGGCAACCGCCGTCGTGTCTGCACCCGACGATCCCGTTGCATGCGCCGCTGAGTTTCGAACTGCTCGACACGTGGAACCAGCGGTCGCTGGGCGGTTGCGTCTACCACGTCGCACACCCCGGCGGGCGGACGTACGACACCTTCCCGGTGAACGCCCTCGAAGCCGAGAGCCGGCGGATCAACCGATTCGTGCCGTTCGGGCACACGTCCGGGCCGATCCAGATTCCCGCCGAGGAGCCGAACCCGGAGTTCCCGTTGACGCTCGACCTCCGCCGGGTCGGCCCGGTGCGGTCATCGCCCTTCCAGTGGGTCCCCGATTTCGCCCGTGTGGAAGCGGTCGCGGAAACGGTGGGTTAGTCCGACAAGATTGCGTGTCGTCGCTTTTCGCTCCGCGAAAAGCGGCTGCGGTCACCCGGGAATCGCGGAGCTTGATCGAGGGAGTTGCCCACTTTTCGCGGAGCGAAAAGCGACGATGCACCGAATGACTTTCGCGAGCTGACTGTCGGTAGCGCGTCGGCCCACTAAACTCTTATCGACTCGTTGCCAATCCTCCCCGAGGCGAATCGATCCCCCGCATGCCCCCCTCCGGTTACGACGAAGTCCACGACCTCAGCGGGGCCACGAGGCCCCATTGGGAACCGTTCCTCCGTTCGATCCCGGATCTCCAAGGTGTGGAATTCGGCCGTCGTTGGCGCGATGCCCAGCACCTCATCCGCGAAAACGGGGTGACGTACAACGTCTACGGCGATCCCAACGGACTGCTGCGCCCGTGGCAACTCGACGCGCTGCCGGTGATTATCCCGCAGGGCGAAGCGGAGCATTTGAAACGCGGGTTGATCCAACGCGCGACGCTGCTCGAACTGATCCTCGCCGATTTGTACGGCCCGCAGAAGTTACTGTTGGAAGGCCACCTCCCGCCTGAATTGATCTTCCCGAACCCCGGATTTCTGCGGCCCTGCCACGGGATCGTCCCGCCGCAGCGGCGCTTCCTCCATATGTATGCCGCGAATTTGGGCCGCAGTGCGGACGGCACTTGCACGTCATCGGGGATCGCACGCAGGCACCGTCCGGGGCCGGCTACGCACTCGAGAATCGGATCGTCGTGTCGCGGACGTTGCCGGAGGCGTTCCAAGCCTGCCGGGTGCAGCGGATGGCGACCTTCTTCCAAACGCTGATCCACACGCTGCGATCGATCGCCCCGCAGAACCGCGACAATCCCCGGATCGTGCTGCTGACGCCGGGGCCGTTCAACGAAACCTATTTCGAGCATTCGTACCTCGCCCGCTACCTCGGCTACACCCTCGCCGAGGGGGGCGATCTGACGGTGCGCGACAACCGCGTTTACCTGAAAGTGCTCGGCGGCTTGCAACCCGTCGATGTAATCTTCCGCCGGCTCGACGACGATTTTTGCGATCCACTGGAATTGCGGCCCGATTCGTTCCTCGGCGTACCGGGGTTGGTTCACGCGGTGCGCTCGGGCAACGTCGCCGTGGCGAATGCGTTGGGGGCGGGCCTGCTCGAAACTCCGGCGATGATGGCGTACTTACCGCAATTGTGCCGGGTGCTCTTGGGCGAAGAATTGAAGCTGGCGTCGGCGCGGACATGGTGGTGCGGCGAGCCGGCCGGACTGGACCACGTGCGCAGGCACATCGACGAACTCGCGATCAAATCGGCGTTCCCATCCGCGCAAATGGAGACGCAGTTCCTCGACGAATGCGATGAAACCCAGCGGAACGAATTGATCGCAAAATTGAACGAGAATCCGGCGGCGTTCATCGGCCAAGAGCGGTTGTCGCTGTCCAGTGTGCCGGTGCTGAGCGCGACCGAACCGGCCCTGCGCAAGATGGTGTTGCGGGCGTATCTCGCGGCGGATCGCGACGGATTCAGCATGATGCCCGGCGGGCTGACGCGCGTCGGCAGCACGCCGCATTCGCAGGCCGTCTCAATGCAGCGCGGCGGCGGCAGCAAAGATACATGGGTGCTTTCCACCGGCCCCGTCAGCACGTTCAGCTTGCTGCCACCGAGTGACCAGCCGTTGTCATTGACGCGCGCCGGGGGCGACCTCCCGAGCCGCGCGGCCGACAATCTGTACTGGCTCGGCCGCTACGCCGAACGGGCCGAGAGTACGAGCCGGTTGATCCGCTGCGTCTTCACCCGCTTGATCGAACGGCCCGAGGACAGCGATCTCGCCGACCTCGCGCTCTTGCTGCAAACGCTGCGGTTGGCGGCGACGTTGCCGACGCACCGGTTCCCCGAACCGGCGGTGGCCCCGGCGGCGGTGCCCATCGACCGCGAGCTGTTCCAACTGGTCTTCCAGCGGAATCGCCCGGGCAGTTTGGCGTCGGTCGTGCTCGAATGGCACCGCGTCGCGGGGACGGTGCGGGACCGGATTTCCATCGACATGTGGCGCGTCGTCAGCGGGGCGCGGCGCTTCACGCACACGTGGTCGGCCGAGCAAACCCCGACGCCGGGGGATGCGCTCGATGTGCTCGACCGCACCATCATCCACCTCGCGGCCTTCGGCGGTTTGGCCACCGAGAGTATGACGCGCGGCGAAGGGTGGCGATTCCTCGACCTCGGCCGCAAACTCGAACGGGCCGTCTCGCTGCTGACGCTGATCCGCGTGACGCTGACCCGAGTGATGCCGAACGAGGGCCAAATCTTGGACGCGATCCTCGAAGTCGCCGACGCCCGCATGACCTACCGCCGGCGCTACTTGGCGAACCTGCGGTGCGAGGCGGTGCTCGATCTCGTGTTGTTCGACGAATCGAACCCGCGCTCGCTCGCTTCGCAACTCGTCGACTTGAAGCACAACGTCGAGCACCTGCCCCGTAAAGGCGGCTTGGCGGGGCGCAGCTCGGAAGAGAGGCTCGCCCTCGCGGCCGTGACGGCGGTACAACTCGCCGAAGTGCCGGCGCTCAGCCGGGTCGTCGACGGGCAACGCCCGGGCCTGCAAAACTTACTTGATCGGGTGATGAAAATCTTGCCCGAATTCTCCGACGTGCTGACGCAGCAGTACCTCAGCCATTTGCAAACGTCGCGGCACTTGGCCCCGTCCCCCTCGCCGCGGGTGGCGCCGTGATCGACTACCTCATCGCGCACATCACCACTTACACTTACACCGAACCGGTGTCGCTATGCCAGAATGTGGCCCGGCTCATCCCGCGGGATTGCGAAACCCAAACCTGCGAGCGCTCCTCGCTCGCCATCGTCCCGGAACCGGCGGTGCTCGATCAGACGGTCGATCTCTTCGGCAACCCCGTGACGTACTTCTCCATCCAAGAACCGCACCGGGCCTTGCGCATCGAAGCGTTGCACGAAGTGACGTTGACGGATCGAATGCTACCGGATGCCGCGCGGACGCTGCCATGGGAAAGTGTCCTCGACCGGGTCCGCCACTACCGCGGCGAGCCTTGGTTGCTGGCGTCGCAGTTCTTGTTCAATTCGCGCTACGTGTTGGCGGCACACGAATACGCCGATTACGCGCGGCCCTCGTTCCCGCCAGGCCGGCCGATTCTCGAAGCCGCATTCGATCTCACGCAACGCATCTATGCCGACTTCGCTTACGATCCCCGCGCGACCACGGTGGCAACGCCGACGCGGGACGTCTTCCGGACGCGCCGCGGCGTCTGCCAAGATTTCGCCCACTTCCAACTCAGTTGCCTGCGGTCGCTGGGCATCCCGGCACGCTACGTCAGCGGCTATCTCTCGACGAAACCCGCGCCCGGGAAGGCCCGGCTCATCGGGGCCGACGCCTCGCACGCATGGGTCTCGGTCTTCTGCGGGGAGGACGGTTGGGTCGACCTCGACCCGACGAATAACCTGTACCCCGGCGAACGGCACATCGTGCTCGCGTGGGGCCGCGATTACGACGACGTCAGCCCCGTGAAGGGCGTCATCCTCGGCGGTGGCCAGCACAAGGTGACCGTGTCAGTTGATGCCCGGGCCGTCGGAGAAGAGTGAACGAAAACGTCCGCCGGAATCCCGGCGGACGCTTCGTGAACGATCCCGATTCTTCGCCTACTTGATGAATAACATCTCGCGATAAGTCGGCAATGGCCAGAGATCGTCGGCGATCATGGTCTCGAGTTTGTCGACGACCGTCCGGAGTTCGACCATCTTCGGCAGCACCCCGTCGCGGAACTGTTTGGCGTGCTCGTAAGGATCGCCGTGGGAATCGTGGCCATGGGCTTTTTCGAGTCCCGCCAGCGCCGACTGGAGCGTCGTGATCGTCGCGGTGAGATCCTTCAAGTGCGTCAATTGCGAAGCGTTGTCCACGCCCGCGGCTTTGGTCGCGTTGACCGCCGTCGCCACTTCGGCTTGGTACCGCAGCGCCGCTGGGAACACCAGCGTCTTGGCCATCGACACCATCAGGTTGGCTTCGATGTTGATCGTCTTGACGTAGCTCTCGCAGAAGATCGTGTAGCGGGCTTGCAGCTCGCGCTCGGTGAAGACCTTGTACTTGCCGAAGAGTTCGACCGAATCTTTGCGGATGATCACCGGGATCGAATCGACCGTGTTCTTCACGTTCGGCAACCCGCGCTTCGCGGCTTCGGCGTGCCATTCTTCCGAGTAGCCGTCGCCGTTGAAGATGACCTTCTTCGATTCCTTCAAGATCCCCGGCAGCAGATCTTGGATCGCTTTGTTCAGCGTCTTGCCGGCCTTGGTGGCCGCTTCCAACTCCGTGGCGATGAAGTCCATCGACTCGGCGACGATCGTGTTGAGCACCGTGTTCGGCCCGGCGATGCTGAACGAACTACCGAGGGCGCGGAACTCGAATTTGTTCCCCGTGAAGGCGAATGGGCTCGTGCGGTTGCGGTCCCCGGCGTCGCGCGGCAGCTTGGGCAACACGCTGACGCCGACTTCCATGAAGCCGCCTTGTTTGGTGCTCTTCAGAGCCCCGGCTTCGAGTTGCTCCATCACGTCTTGCAGTTGATCGCCCAGGAAGATGCTCATGATGGCCGGCGGGGCTTCGTTGGCCCCGAGGCGGTGGTCGTTGCCGGCGCTGGCGACCGTGACGCGCAGCAGTTCCGGGTACTTGGCCACGGCACGGATCACGGCGACGCAGAAGACGAGAAACTGGGCGTTGTCGTGCGGCGTATCGCCGGGGTTGATGAGGTTCTCGCCCGTGTCGGTGCTCATGCTCCAGTTATTGTGCTTGCCGCTGCCGTTGATCCCCGCGAACGGTTTTTCGTGGAGCAGGCAGACGAGGTCGTACTTCTCGGCCGTCCGGCGGAGGATGTCCATCGTGAGTTGGTTGTGGTCGGTAGCGAGGTTGGCGTCTTCGTAGATCGGGGCGATTTCATACTGGCTCGGGGCCACTTCGTTGTGGCGGGTCTTCACCGGCACGCCGAGTTTGAACATCTCGGCTTCGGCGTCCGACATGCACGCGATCACGCGCTCGGGGATGGTGCCGAAGTATTGATCTTCGAGTTCTTGGCCCTTGGGCGGTTTGGCGCCGAACACGGTGCGACCGCAGGTCAACAGGTCGGGGCGGGCGTAGGCAAAGTTTTTATCGATCAAGAAGTATTCTTGTTCGGGGCCGACGCTGGCGAACACTTTCTTCGCGTCGGTGTTGCCGAAGAGTTTGAGGATGCGCAGGGCTTGGATCGAGAGCGCTTCCATCGAGCGGAGCAGCGGAGTTTTTTTGTCGAGCGCTTCCCCGGTCCACGAGACGAAGACGGTCGGGATGACCAGCGTCGCGCCGTTCGGAGATTCGCGGATATACGCCGGGCTGGTCGGATCCCAGCCGGTGTAGCCGCGGGCTTCGAAGGTCGCGCGGATCCCGCCGCTGGGGAACGAACTGGCGTCCGGTTCTCCCTTCACGAGTTCCTTGCCGCTGAACTCCGAGATAGCATGGCCGTTGCCCGACGGACTGAGGAACGAGTCGTGCTTCTCGGCGGTCAAGCCGGTCATCGGTTGGAAAAGGTGAGTGAAGTGCGTGGCGCCGTGTTCGAGGGCCCAGTCTTTCATCGCGCTGGCGACGGCGTCCGCGACGCCGGCGTCGAGCGGGACACCGAGCTTGATGGTCTTTTGAAGGGCTTTGAAGATCGCTTTCGGCAGCCGGGCTTTCTGGACTTCCTCGTGGAAGACGTTGGCGCCGAAGATGTCTTTCAACACTTCGGTTTGGAAGTCGAGCCGGTTGAGGTAATGCTGCGTGGTCGCGACGGCTTGAAGGGCCTGCTGCCGAACGTTCGAGGTTGACATCCGAGGGTGAACTCCCAGAAAAACGAGGATTGAACCGGCGCCCCGAACGTAACAAACGCAGCCGAACCGGGGGCGGGAGAGCAGCGCAGGCTGCCGCAGTTGGGCTGTTCCGGGAGAGGATACCGAGGTTATAAGGGCAACCACCCGAACGGCAAGATTTTCGGAGGGTCGAAGCGGCTTGGGTCGGGGCTTTGAGATATCGCCAGGGACAATGTCGGGATAGAATCGGGGAGTCAATTGTCCAAAATACGGAGATTGGTATGACGACAGAATTCTTCGACGGTACGCTAGCCGACCTGCTGAGCCGTCGCCCTTTCCAAGTTTTCGCAATCGAACTCTTGAACGGTCGCCGATTCGAAGTCGATCACCCTTCGGTGATCGCCGTCCGCGAGGGCAGGGGTGTGGTGATCCTCCCGGGCAGCGTTCCCGTGAGTTTCGATCACACCTCCGTCGCGGCCATTCTGCACGCCGGCTCTTCGGCGGCCGCATGATCGCAACTCCCCTTGGCAATCGGAGGGAGCACCGCTATCCCACGCATCTTCCACCAGGGGAATTCCCATGCGACGGATCGCCATTCTGAATCAAAAGGGCGGCGTCGGCAAAACCACGACGACCGTCAACCTCTCCGCGGCCCTCGCCCATGCCGGCCGACGCGTCTGCGTCCTCGACCTCGATCCACAGGCCCATGCCACGACGCATCTCGGCCTCGAATCGGACGGCACCTTACCTTCGCTCTACGATGTGCTGGTGAATTCCAAACCGCTGGCCGATGTCCGCCGGGAAGCCGATGCGAATCTGTGGCTCTGCCCATCGGACATCAATCTGGCGGCGGCGGAGATCGAACTCGCCGGCGTTGTCGGTCGCGAGGTCATCTTGCGCGAAGCCCTATCGCACGATTCAGTCGACTTCGACTTCATGCTGATGGACTGCGGCCCGAGCCTCGGTGTGCTCACGCTGAACGCCCTCGCCAGTGCGGATGAAGTTTTCATACCACTCCAGCCGCATTTCCTCGCGCTCCACGGCCTGAGCAAACTGCTCGAGACGACGGCGCTCGTCTGCCGTCGGATCAACCCGAAATTGAAAGTGACGGGCGTCGTGATCTGCCTCTACGACGCGCAGACGAAACTGGCGTCCGAAGTGATCGGCGACCTCCGTGGCTTCTTGGATAAATCCCGAGGCGCGAACGTGCCGTGGTCCGCGGCGCGCGTCTTCGACACCAAGATCCGCAGGAATGTGAAACTGGCCGAGTGCCCGAGCTTCGGCCAGTCGATCTTCCGCTACGCCCCGAACTGCCCCGGTGCGTCGGACTACGCGGCGCTGGCGAACGAAGTCCTCGGCGCCGTGATGATGGAGACGCCGGAAAAGGTGCGAATTGAAGTCGGCGAGCCTGCGATGGCGGCGGCATAGTACGTTCTTTGTGGCGACACGTTTTCAACGTGTCGGACAAATCATTTCCGACACGTTGGAAACGTATCGCCACAACGACGCCATTCCTCATTTCTTCGGCAGCAAATCGATCACCGACAGACTCATCGCCCGCACGCCGACGCGGATCGCCTTGTCCGGCTCCGGATAGTACGAATCGGTGTGCATCCCTGGCAGCGCCGGGGCACCGGGCATCAGCGACGCGTCGTATTTTTCTTGCGAGACCGACCCCAAGAAGAACATGAAGATCGGCACGCCGTCTTTGCTGAACCGGCCGAAGTCTTCGGCCCCCATCAGCGGCGGGCGGGTCTGGACGTTCTTGTCGCCGAGCACGCCCTTCAACAGCGTCGTCGTGCGTTTCACCAACGCAGAGTCGTTCACCGTCGCCGGGGTAAATTGCGTCTCGCTCACGACGACCTCGGGTTCCGGCGCCTTGGCCCCGACGGCCGCAGCTTTGGCAATGCGGGCAATCGCTTCGAGCACGTCCTTCCGCACTTCGGTTTTCGTCGTCCGCACCGTCAGTTGAAGTTTGACCTCGTTCGGGATGATGTTGTGTTTTGTCCCGCCGTGGATCGAGCCGACCGTCACGACGCACGGGTCGAGGGGGTTGACCTCCCGGCTGACGATCGTCTGCAAATCGAGGATGATCCGGGCCGAAAGTACGATGGGGTCGATGGACAAATGCGGCGCGGCCCCGTGGCCCCCTTTGCCTTTGACCGTGATGTCGACAGTGTCCGAATTGGCCAACGCCAAGCCGTCGGTATAACTGATGACGCCCACCGGTTTCAGCGGATCGGCATGCAGCGCCAGGGCGTAGTCCGGCTTGCCGAACTTCTTGTAGAGGCCGTCGTCGAGCATCGCCCGCGCCCCGGCCACGACTTCTTCGGCCGGTTGCGCCACAAACAGTAGCGTCCCTTGCCAGTGATCCTTCGTACACGCCAGTACTTTGGCCGCGCCGATGAAACAGCCCATGTGGACGTCGTGCCCGCAAGCGTGCATCACGCCGACTTCGACCCCCTCTTTGTTCCGCACTCGGACCTTGCTGGCATATGGCAAACCCGTCTTCTCGATGATCGGCAAGCCGTCCATATCGGCCCGGACGAGCACCGTCGGCCCGTCGCCGTTTTTCAAGACACCGACGACGCCGTGCCCGCCGATTTTGGTGGTGACCTCGAACCCCGCGGCCTTCAACTCCACGGCCATCTTCGCGGAGGTCCGAACTTCTTGTAGCGATAACTCCGGATTCTCGTGGAGGTCCTTGTAGAGTTTCACGAGGTCGGGGAGGCCACGGTCGATCTGGATATCGACCGCCGTCTGGGCTTTCGATTGAGCCTGAACCACCGACGCCAAACCGACCGCGAACAACAACGCGAGCACCGAACGCATGGGGAATCCTCGTGGAACCGGATTGCGGCGATTGTACAGCATCGTGTCTCAGTTGGAGTTCAACCTTCGGGTTGTTTCCGTTTGGCGAAGCGCAACGAACGGTTGGGTCGGGCCCAGTCTGCGAGGGCCGACCTCGGCGGCGTCCGGCCTCGAAGACTCGGCCCGACGCAAGACAACCTCAAGGTTGAACTCCGACAAAGAGTTCCGCCATTTGTCGCGGGCCACCCCTTCCGTAATGTAGCAGCAGATTTCTCCCGCTCGCTTGGTCAAGGAATGTCCGATGGGTTTCAAATGCGGAATCGTGGGTCTGCCGAACGTCGGCAAGTCGACCCTGTTCAACGCGCTGCTCTCCACGATGCAGGCCCAAGCCGCGAACTACCCGTTCTGCACCATCGAGCCGAACGTCGGCCGAGTCGGCGTGCCGGATGCGCGGCTGAAAATTCTCGCCGACATCGCCGGTTCCGCGGTCACCATCCCGACCCAATTGGAATTCGTGGACATCGCCGGACTCGTCAAAGGGGCAAGCAAAGGCGAGGGCAAGGGCAACATGTTCCTGTCGCACATCCGCGAAGTGGACGCGATCATCTACGTGCTGCGCTGCTTCGACGACGACAACATCATCATCCACGGTGACAACGGCGTCGATCCGCTGCGCGATGCGGAAATCGTCGAAACCGAGCTGATGATCGCCGACCTCGAGAGTTCGGAGAAGCGGCTGAAGACGATGTCGAAGAAGGGCAAGATGGGCGACATCGAAGCGGCCGAGCAAGCCGTGCTTTTGGAGCGGGCTTACAAACTCTTGGCCGACGGCAAACCGGCGCGGGGCGCCGAAGTCCGCGACGCCCGCGAGAAGAAAATCTTCGACGCGCTCCAACTGCTGACGAGCAAGCCGATTTTGTTCGTCTGCAACGTGGACGAGGGCAGCGCCGCGACCGGCAACGCCTATTCCAAGAGCGTCGCGGAGATGGCCGCGAAGCGCGGGGCCACCTCCGTCGTGATCTCGGCCCGCATCGAACAAGAGATTTCGATGCTCGGCAGCGACGAAGAAAAGAAGGACTTCCTCGCTTCGCTCGACCTCGCCGAAACGGGACTGTCGCGCATCGTGAAGGCGGGCTACGAACTGTTGGAACTCGTGACCTATTTCACCGTCGGGCCGAAAGAGTGCCGGGCGTGGACGATCACTGAAGGCACGCTCGCCCCCGCCGCGGCCGGGGTGATCCACAGCGATTTCGAACAGGGCTTCATCCGGGCCGAGACGATCGGGTACGATGACTACGTCGCGGGTCAGGGCGAACAAGGGGCCAAGAAGGCCGGGAAGTTCCGCCTCGAGGGCAAAGAGTACCCGGTGCGCGACGGCGACGTCCTGCACTTCCGCTTCAGCAACTGATGCGATCCAATTCCACCGTCATTCTGGAGTTCGCTATGACCCCGTCCCGCCGCCATTTCCTCGCCACCGGCTTGGCCCTGCCCGCGTCGTTCTGGCTCGTCCCCGGCGCCTTCGCCGAGGAGCTGACCAAGACCCCGAAGCAGATGGAAGGCCCGTTCTACCCGGACAAACTCCCGCTCGATACCGACAACGACTTGATCTTGATCAACGACAAAACGACCCCGGCCGTGGGTGAGATTTCCCACCTGACCGGCAAAATTCTCGACGCCAAAGGCAACCCGCTCACGGGGGCCGTGGTCGAAATCTGGCAGTGCGACGGCAACGGCGTCTATCTGCATACCGGTGACAGCAAAGGGAAGCAGAAAGAACAAGACAAGAACTTCCAAGGCTACGGGCGCTTCTTCACGTCCAAGACCGGCGAGTACTATTTCCGCACGATCAAGCCGGTGCCGTACCCGGGGCGGACGCCGCACATCCACTTCAAGATCAAGAAGGGAAACAAAGAATTGCTGGTGACGCAGATGTACGTGGCCGGGCACGCCGGGAACGAAAAAGACTTCGTGTACACTGGCGTGAAAGACAAGAAAGCCCGCGCGTCGATCACGGTGGAATTCGCGAAGATCAAAGGCTCGAAACTCGGCGAACTGAGCGCGAACTTCGACGTCGTACTGGGCCTGACGCCGGACATGGATTGAAACGCATTTCCAGCGATCCGAAAAATTTGCTTGCGGGTGGGACGGGTTTGGGGCATTATGGAACTTGTTCTATTTTCTCGCATCCATTTTTTCGGTCCTTGGGAGGTGCGTCATGCGTCGTTACCGTCGTTCCGGGTTCACGCTGATCGAACTGCTGGTGGTCATCGCCATCATCGCGATTCTGATCGGCCTGCTGCTGCCCGCCGTGCAGAAGGTCCGCGAAGCGGCCGCGCGGATGAGTTGCTCGAACAAGCAGAAACAAATCGCCTTGGCTTTGCACAACTACCACGACACGAACGGCCAATTCCCCGCCGGGCAACCGCAGGGCTACTACTTCGGCGGTTGGTACGGCGTACCCGGACTGAAAGATTACAACCGAGCCAATTGGGCCGGTGACATTCTGCCGTACGTCGAGCAAACCGCGATTTCCAACCAACTGCAGGCTTTGCTGACGGCGAACAACGGCTACACCATTTCCGCCCCGTTCGCGCCCGTCATCATCTCGACTTTCGCCTGCCCGTCCGATCCCAAGGCGCCGAAAGTGTCCGAATTCGGTCAAGGCTTCCACACCAGCTTCGTCGTCTGTCATGGCAGCGGTTATGCCACCCCGAGTTCCGACCCGCGCGGCTTGGCCCTCGACGGCACTTTTTACGGCATTTCGAAGGTGAAAATCACCGACATCACCGACGGCAGTTCAAACACGGTGATGGTCAGCGAACTCCTCCAAAGCAGCGACGTCGGCCAGCACGACGTCCGCGGCCGCATGTGGAACACCATCCATGCGGGTACAACCTTCAGTACGATCTACCCGCCGAACTCGACGGTCGGCGATAACGTGCAGGGCTACTGCGTCCCGATCCCGGGCGCGCCGTGCGGTTCGCAAAGCGTCGGCAACAACTTCGCCCTCGCACGCAGCAAGCACACCGGCGGGGTCAATGTCGCCCGCGGCGACGCCAGCGTCCGTTTCGTCACCAACTCGATCACCCCCAACGCGTGGCTCTGGATGGGCTCGCGCAGTGGCGGCGAAGTCATCAACGACCAATAACCGGAGATCGCACGATGCGAACGCTGCTCGCGCTCGGTAGTTTCGGCTTGTTCTTTTGCTTTGGTTGTTCCTCCGCCGATTCGATGGCGGACGTTTCCGGGACGGTGCAAATGGATGGGCAACCGTTGGCCGAAGGCGAAATCATTTTCGAAGCTTCGGACAACTCCAAGGCCCCGGCGGCCGGGGCGATCAAGGACGGCAAATACTCGGTGCAGGTGCCGCCGGGGTCGAAGAAAGTCAAAATCAATTCCTCGCGAACGGCGTCCAAACCAGATCCGGTGATGGGCTCGGCGGCCAAGGAATCCCGCTTGGGGCCGGAGTTCAACGAGAAATCGACCCTGACCGCCGAGATCAAATCGGGCAAGAACGAAGGGGTCAATTTCGAAGTGAAAGAAGCGGTTAAGAAGAAGTGATCCGCCCGTCCGGCGGCGATGCCGCCGGACGTTCAATCGTAGTAGCTTTCGAGCACGTCTTCGCATTGCTCATCCGATCAGCAAATTTCTTCCGGCGGCGATACCAACGCGATGGCGTCAACCGTTGTCGTGGCCGGTGAAAACCGAGCCGTCGAGCAGGGGACCGTACATGTCGGGGCGGCGCCAGTGGACCCGGTCGATTTCGTAATCGCCCGGGATGTTGACGATGAGTTTGTCGCGGGCGGCGGCGGGGTCGAGGTCGGCGTACAGGATTTCTTCGCGATCGTGGAAAGCCCGACCGAGCGACTCGCCGGCGAAGTCGGTGATGGAACTGTGCCCGATGTAATGGAAGCCCGCTTCGATACCGATGCGGTTGACGGCCGCGAAGTAAATGTGGTTCTCGAGCGCCCGCACCGGTGGGGTGAGCGTAGCCGATTTCAATGCTTTGTCGGCCCAGTTCGTCGGCAAGATCGCGACGTCCGCGCCGAGCAACGCCAAGATGCGGGTCGTTTCGGGGAAGCCGCCGTCGAAGCAGATGTGCAGACCGATTTTCAACCCGCCGAGGTCGCGCACGGCCATCGGACGGTCGCCCGGATCGGTGAAGCGGTCCGCCCCGACGCGCGGCAGGTGGAGCTTGCGGTAGCAGGCTTCTGGGCCTCTCGGCCCGATGAGGGCGCACGAGTTAAAGAGTTTCGTTCCGGCCGATTCAAAGAAGCCGTACACGCACCAGACGCCGAGCCGCGCGCAATCTTCGGCAACGATGTGTGCGCTCGGGCCGGGGTACGGCTCGGCGTGCGCGGCGATTTCGGCCCGACTATCGAAGCCGTACCCGGTGAGACTGCACTCGGGGAAGACGACCACGTTGGCCGCCTGCCCCGCGGCCGTGGCCAGATGGCCCCGGATCGCGGCGCGGTTGCCGGCGAGGTCGCCCAAGGCGCAGTCCATCTGAACACCGGCCAGTTTCCAAGTCCGCATAGCAGTTCTCCGCCGGGTTCAACGCGGCTATTTCTCGCCGGAGTATTTGTTCAACAGCGATGAGTACATCGACGCGTACTGCATCAATTCTTGGTTCGCGTCCAGAAACCCGATCGGCAGACCTTGCGGTTTCAACGCCATCGCGAATCGCACGCGGGCCTCTTTGGTGTCGCCGGATTGCAGCGCCGTAAGGCCGAGTTCGTAGTAAAGCGCCGATTCGATCAGCAGCGAACGCCGGGCGTTTCCGAAGGCGTCGATCTGGACCAAATTGACCCCGGCCACGGCCGCGAGGGGCGCTTGCAAAAATTCGAACGGCTTTTTCAGTTCCGCCAAGTAGGCGGGGGAATACTGGGGCATGCGTTGGATTTGCTCGCGCACATCCTCGGCCATCTTGTCGAAGTTCCCTTCCAAGCGGGCCTGCAGCGATCGAAGTTGTTTGATCACCGCGCGGGCCGGTCCCAACTGGGCGTCGTTCGGATGGTCTTTTTCGAGGGCGTCGACTCGGGTCTCGACGGACGTCAAGTTGAGGGCGGCCATATCGAGTTGGCCGGTGACGAGTTGGAACTCGATCATCTGCAGGTTCATCCCGAGGTCGGAGACGCCGAAACTCCGCAGCGAACGCGTGTTCGGGTCGAGGATCGGCGTCGCCGTCTTCAGCAGGCTGGGGAAGCGGTCCGCGAGAAATTCGACTTGGCCCTGACCGGTGATCACGATCGTCATGTCCGACGCCGGGATCGAGGCCCACTCGGACGTACCCGAGACCAGTTCGATGGCCCGGCCGATCAACCCGGCCCGCACCGCCGCGGTGAACTTGTTGGCGATCCCCGGGATCTTCGCCGCTTCTTGGGTGTAAAACTCGTTGCGTTTGCCGAGTTCGCGCTTCATGCGGTCTTCGAGGGTTTGACAATGGGCTTTGACCCAGGCGCCGTCCCGCGGCTTGTCCGCCTTGTCGCTGGCCGTCAGGTTGGTCGCCGCGACTTCCGTCAACTTTTTCCCCAAGTCCCGCTTGATAGCGTCTTGGGTCGGTGGCGGAGCGCCGTTGCCGACGTCGCGTTGAAAGCTGAAATACGAGATCGCCTCGGCGATGCCGGCATCGCCGATCCCCATGATGCCGTCCAGTGTCTTGGGTTGGAGGCCGAATTGCTGTTCGAGCGATTTCTGACGGTAGACGTCGCCTATGTTTTTCATCCGCACAGGCGTCGGCCCGTCTCCGTCCGGGGCCGCCTTGATCTTGGCGTTCGCGCGGCCGAGGGCGTCGCTGGCCAAGTCGATGTGCCCGGCGTCGTAATGGAGCAAAAACAACACGAGTTCGTCGTCGATGACCTCTTTGAAAAATCGAGCCTCGCCGTTCGGGGTGACCGGGACGCGATCCAAGAATCGATGCAGCGAGGTCATGCGTTGCAATTCGGCATCCTTCGGATTCAGCGCGCCCGTGTAGCGCAGCGTGACGGCCTTGGCCAGAGCGTGGTACGGGCGCGGGTCGTCCGGCGTTTCGGCGATGGCCCGACGCGCGGCCCGGTTGGCCAAAATTGGGAACGACAACTCCACCTCGCTCGGCAAGCGTTTACCGGGGTCGAGGGTCAGCGACAAAGGTATTCCACCGACGACGGGAAACGCCCGGGCGAGTTGGAATTGCTTGGCGTAGGCCTTCTGGGATTGGTTCCCGAAGTGATTGGCCAAATCCAAAAACAACTGCGCGTCGTCCGTTTCGACCGTGCCGGGTAGCGGCGGCGTGCCCACGAAGTCGGCGACCCAGCCTTCGACCGGCTTGAGCGGCGGCACCGATTTCGCGGACGCGACCGGCGGCGGGTTCGGACCGAAAGCCCCCTTCCCCGGCACGAAAACCAAGTTCACCGCATTCGTCTTGCCCGTTTCCGTATCGGTGCGGGTGCCGATGGCGACGCGGCCGTCCATGTTCAGCCAAGCGAAGTTCGACTTGGCGTCGTTCAGTTCGACTTCGATCTTCTTGATGTTCTCCGCATCCAGCTGGGTGTAAGCCCGTCCTAGGACGACGTAGTCGGTTTTGTATTTGTCGGTCAAAGCGAGGAGTTTGCCGTTCGTCGCGGTCGCCGCAGTGTCCGCGAGTTCGGCCTTGACCTGCAATTCGCGGCGGATGGCGATCAAATCTTCCAATTCGCGGGCGTGGAACCGGAACCGCGAATCGAGGAAGACTTTTTCACGCGGAGCATACCAGGCGCAGTAATCGCCGAAGTCGTAATGCGAGAGCAACCCGTGCGATTCGTCGGGCATTTTGCCCTCCGACTTCCACTCTTGGATCGCCTTCGCACTCCGGGCCAAACCGACGTCGCTGTCGATGCCCCAGCTCACGCGGCGGTTGTACTCCGGATGGATCGAGACCCGCGCATGGAGGTAGCCCGGCACCGTCGCCGCGACGGCGAGCACGAGCGCGGCCACGGTCAGAATCCGGCCGATCCCGCTCAGGTTTAACAGGGCTTTGGTCGTCGGGTCGATGACGGACTGCAGGCGGAAACGGGACAATCCGTTGAGGTTGGCCGCGGCGAGCGGGATCGACACCGCCACGGCCGCGGGGATGAAGCGGTAATGCAGAGCGGCCAGCAGCGCGAATACGGACCAGAGCAGAATGTGCGTGACCCGCACGCGGGCATAACCGAACCCCACGAGCACCCCGGTACCGAGTAAGAGCAAGAGCGCCGCGCCGCCGGGGACACTCGCGCCGAGATCGGGCGCGCCGTAGTACGGTTCGGTGATCGGCGACAACGAGATGTTCGTCAGGAGCGCATCCCCGGCGAAGGTGTCGCCCCAGCCGAAGGTCAGTTCGAAGGGGATCAATTGCCCGAGGGCGCCCAGCGGACTGCGCACCAACGCTCCGAGGAACATCGGGTTCAACAGAGCCCCCGTGACGCTCGCGATCAACGCTCGCTTCAGCGCCTCGCGTGGCGGGGCGGCCCAAAAAGGATCGTCGCCCGGTGTCGCATCCGGCGCCCCGGCTTTGAATTTTCGATGCAAATCTTCGCCGACGAATACCAACAGGATCAGCAGCGGCCCGAGGAAGTAGAACGAATCGGTGCAGGCCCAGACCCAGCAGACTCCCCCGAGAATCGCGGGCATCCGCCACTTCGGCCCCGCCCAATTCCCCCGGAAAATCAACGCGAGAATGATCGACACGAACAGCGTCCCGAAGACGGTCGGGTCGAGCGCCGACGCCGAACCGGTGGCCAGCGCGCCGACCGCCGCGACGACCGCCCACGGCCAAAGCGATTGCTCGGGCTTGCGGAGCAAGAAGAGCAGAGCGAAGCCGGCCGCGAAGACGATCGCCTTCAGCACGACCGCGGTTACGCCGGAGTCGTCCGCGCTGTACGCGACGTACATCAGCAGGTCGAAGATCCAGTTCGAGTTGACCCAGCCGCGTTCGGCCCCCGTGAAGCTCAGCGGGTCTCCGCCGATGGGGTGGTGGCCCTGCGCGATCAACCGGCCGGTGCCCAAATGCCGCCAGATGTCGCTGTTGCGAGCCGTGTACGACGCGAGCAAGAAGGCGAAGATCGTCACCAGAATCGCCGCGGCGATGTCGACCGGCTTGAACCAGTCGGGCCACTTCGCCATCGCGACAGGAATCGGGGAGGCCGCCGCGCCCGGCTCCTGTAGCGGCACCTCCACCGCGGGCACCGGTTGATCCGGGACCGGCGCGGAAGGAACGGAAACTTTCATCGGCGGGCCCCGTGCGGATGCGAATACGGAAAGAAAGAACCGGATAATGGGCTTAGCCTAGTTGGCCACGCGATGCGGTCAAGCGGGGGCATTCCGCCGGGGTGTGCCTACTCTTTTTGGGGTTTGTCGTGTCGGATTGCGCCGAACCATGTGGGAAAATGCTTCCAACAGAGTGTGTGACACCCCACTTTGGAACAATCTGGACGAATTGGAACAATCGGAGCCGAAACAGTTATTGCGACAGATCTTCTTATGCAGTAATGACTTGCACCGTGAAATTCCCTTAGCCGACAGAGTGGCGTGCTGGAACAATCGCTCTGGAACAATCGCCGGCAGTTGGAAGAATGCCGGGGAATGCCCGCCGGGCGAATTGCCGGCTTACGGTGCCAGAATCCCATGGCGCAGGGGAGTCTGGCAAATCTTTCTGCAGTCATCGTCGGCAGTTTTCCGGCCTGTAAGGCCGGAAAACAGGTCGCCAGAAAGTTTTGCCACACCAAGGCGCACGCCACATTCGGAACTTGGTTGCTCATCCTCATTTCCTCGGTTAATTTATTACCAATTCGTCCTTCCCATTTGTTCCGAGGTCCCATCATGCGAATGTTGCTGATCGCGTCGTTGCTGTTGGCATTCGCGTTGCCGACGTTAGCCGATGACTTGAAGGGGAAGTCCGTCACGGTGAAGGTCGATGGGCTCCAACTCGGGCGCAAGCACGACGGCGGCCTCATCCGCGATGGCGATGCGCTGAGCGCGAAGAAGAGTTACGTCGTGAAAGCCGACGATGGCACGTTCCTCGAACTCGCGGGCGGGTTCGTGTTCAAGAGCGACGTCGAAGTCGTGGCAATGGCCGAGTTCCCCAAGAAGTTCGTCAAAGACGCCGACGGCGAGAAACCCAAAGACCGCTGGGCCTTCGGCACGAAAGTGCTGCCGACCAAAAGCACCGACAAAATCCAGTTCGGCGATTGGATCGACGACAAACGAGAATACTTCAAGATGTCCGGCATCATGCCGATGGACGTCCGCAAAGACAACGGCGACGGCTGGGTGCGCATCCACGACCGCCACCGCGAAGGCTGGGTGCAAAAAGAATACCTCGTGACCAAGGAAGACGCCCCGATCTTCTGGGACAAAGCCGTCAAGGCCAACCCGAAAGATACATGGCCGCTGTTCATGCGGGGCGTTGGCTGGCTTGAAATAAGCGAACTCGACAATGCCCTCGCCGATTTCAACGAGTGCATCCGTTTAGAACCCGGAGAAGCAGCGTTCTATAATTCTCGCGGCAATGCATGGAGCGATAAGAAAGAGTACGACAAGGCGATTGCCGACTACACCGAAGCGATCCGACTAAAACTTGACGGCAGTTTATATTACAACAATCGTGGCGCAGCATGGAGGGACAAGAAAGAGTATGACAAGGGGATTGCGGATTTCACCGAATCGACTCGGCTCAATCCGAAAGATGTGACCGCCTATCACAACCGTGGCCTCGCATGGGTAGATAAAAAAGAATATGACAAGGCAATTTCGGATTATACCGAAGCAATACGGCTCGATCCAAATTACGTGAGTGCTTATAGTGGTCGCGGCCTATTGTGGAGCAAGAAGAAAGAATACGACAAGGCGATTGCCGATTATACTGAAGTGATCCGGTTAGATGCCAAAAATGTCTATGCTTACATCAATCGTGGCATCGCATGGTGCAACAAGAAAGAGTACAACAAGGCGATTGCCGATTACAACGAAGCAATCCGGCTCGACCCTAAAATGCCGTCTGCACTCGATAGGCGCGGGTATGCATGGCACCGGATAAAGAAGTATGACAAAGCGATCGCCGATTTCGATGAGTCGTTGAAACTCGATGCCAAAAGTGTAGAAGCCTTCGGTGTCAAAGCGATGTCGCTGGTCGGTCTCAAAAAGTATGACGAAGCGGTGGATCACTTCGAGAAGGCGTTGCTACTCGAGCAAGAATGCTGGGTTTATAAGCGGTATGCTTTCTTTCGCGCCACTTGCCCCGATGCCAAATACCGCGATGGCAAGAAGGCGGTCGAGTTGGCGAAACTGGCCATCGAGAAGGCGGGCAAAGAGGCGGGTTGGGAATACTCCGCGACGCTGGCGGCGGCGTATGCCGAGGCGGGGGATTTTGAACTCGCGGTGAGCGAGCAGCGCAAGGTGCTCGACGACAAACACCTCGACGCGACCGACACGAAAGAGCAGGAAACCCGGCTGGCGCTCTACCGCGCGAAGAAGCCGTACCGCGACGAGTGACGGCGAGCGGGTATTGTCCGGCCGGCAAATCTTTGTGGCAGTTGGTCGCTTTTCGCTCCGCGAAAAGTAGTTCCCGCCAGCACCTGAGTTCCGCGAGTTGCGGGCGTGCCCGGCTACTTTTCGCGGAGCGAAAAGCGACTTTCTCCGCTCGACTCGGGTGAGTTGCGCGAGTCTCGGGCGTGCGAGTTCGCTTTTCGCAGAGCAGTGTCAACATGGAACGCGTTGTGAATAGCAACGATTCTCGGAGTTTTTCGTAGGTCACGCTTTGCGTGACGCCAGACCCGCACCGGATGCTCATCGGCGTCACGCAGAGCGCGACCTACGAAAACCGATCAACGAAACACTTCCAAGAATCGTTCCCCCCGTCCGAACCGGACTTGTTTCCGGATTCGATTTGCGGTCCAATTCCGCACGAGGAAGGAATCTCGAAGGAATGCCCCCCGCGCCATGATGGCTCCCCTGCTTCCGCTGGCATCGCCCGCCGCGCCCCGCGCGAACGACCGCCCCGCCGCGCGGTTGGATGTCCGCATGGGGTCGGCCCGCTCCACCAGTTATCCTTTCGCCCGCGGCGAACTCCTCGTCGGCGGGGCCGAAGGGTGCGACGTCCGCCTGCCCGGCTCGCACCTCCCGGCCGTCGTCTGCCAGTTCCTCCAAGATTCCAACGGCATCTCCCTCCGCCGGCTCGTCCCCGCGTTCCCGATCTTGCACAACGCCGCCCCGTTCGACGGCATGGCCCCCGTGGCTCTCCGCTCCGGGGATCGCATCGCCGTTGGCCCCGCCGACATCACCCTCGACTTCACCGCTGCGGCCCCGCTCCGGCCGACGTTCGTGGCGGTCGACGCGCCCAAGCCGGCCCGCAACGACCTCGCCGCAGAGCGCGCGGCACTGAACGAGCAAGCCGGGGAGTTGGAAGCGGATCGGGTGGCGTGGTACCGCCGTCGGCAGGAACTCGAAATCGAATTTCGGCAGATGCAGGACCGGTTGAAACACGGACTCGTCGCGGGGGGGCGCGAGCAAGACTTGACCCGCCGCGAAGCCGAGATCCAAACGCAAGAGGCGGAATTGGAGCGGGTCCGTGCGGAACTCACCGAAATCCGCGAGGGGCTGTTCCGGCAATTCCAAGATCGTCGGGAGCAGTTGGAGCAGCACCAATCCGACCTCGGCCAAGCGACGAACGCCTTTCAAGAACACCAACGCCGCGCCGAAGACGACCTGCTGTCGAAACGGCAGCACTTGACCCTGTCGGCCGAACAGCAGCGCGCGGCCATCGACGACGAGGTCCGTCGGCAGGTCGCGGAACGCGAAATGGAATTGCAGCGCCGCAAGCGGGAACTCGAAGCGCAGTTCGGCCAGAAACTCGCCGATTGGCAATCGGAAGCCGACGCGCGGCGCACGCAATTCGCGGTCGATTTGCAACGACTCGAACCGAGGATGGCCGAAACCGAAGTGCAGCGGGACGCGCTCGCCGCGGGGTTCCGCGAACTCGATCTCCAACGGCAAACGCTGGAAACACAGCGGGGCGAAGTGGCCCGCGAACGCCGGGACCACGCTGCCGAGCGGCAATGGCTCGACGAACGCCGGATTGAATCGGAGACGCGTTTCCGCGAGCGCGAAACCATCGTCCTCGAACGGGAAGAGAAGATCGCCGAAGACCGCGCCGCCCTCGATTCGGCGCAGAGTCGTCACGCTGCCGATCTCCTCCGCCTCGACCGGTGGCAGGCCGATCTGGAAGGCCGCCAGCGCGAACTCGACGCCCGCACCGAGACC
The DNA here is from genome assembly GCA_043727575.1 of Fimbriiglobus sp. Lineage (GTDB taxonomy): Bacteria > Planctomycetota > Planctomycetia > Gemmatales > Gemmataceae > JALHQU01. Next base: position 25,120 of record JAYSYN010000208.1, on the reverse strand, counting down.
GTCGAGACGCGCCACGAACTGTTGCTGCGCGACGCGGCCGAATTGGAAGAGCAACTGACGCTGGCCGCGGCGGAACACGACGAATCGAAGCGCGAAGCCGAGCGCCTCCGACAGGCGACCGCCGACCTCGACGAGCGCGCCGAGAAGCTCGGCGGCCGCGCCGTCGAAGTCGAAAGCCAGCAAGCCACCCTCGCGGTGCTGCGGGTCCGGCTCGATCGACAGCAGTCGGAAAACGACCGCGAAACGGCCGCCGTGCGCGAGGATCGCCAGCGGGTCGAAGCGGCGTGGGCCGAGGTGAAAACGCACCTGCAAGAAGCCGAGCAAGTCCGATGGTCGCTGACCACGGCCGAGGCGCTGACGACCGAACAGCAGAAGCAATTCGCCGAGCAGCGGGCGCTGTTAGAAGCCAACCGCGCCGAACTCGCGGCCCAGCGAGACGAACTCGCCACGCTCGAAGGCCGGTTGAAGGTTCAAACGTTCCAGCTCGATCTGCGCAGCGCGGACATGGCCGAGCAGACCGCCATCTTGAAGGCGAAGACGGCCCAAGTGGTGGAACTCCAAGAGCGACTGGAAGCCGACCGCCGGACGGTGCGCGAACGCGAGTTCACCCAGACCGACGCCGACTCGGCGCGGGGTCAGTTCCAAGAGCAACTGCGCCGGCGTTCCGACGACCTCGGCCAGCGCGCCAAGCAATTGGACGATACCGCGGCGCAGCTCGCGGCCGACCGGCAGAGCCTGCAGACGTTCCACGCGGAGCTGCAGCAGAAGCAGCGCGAAGTCGAACAAAACTGGACCGAGACCCGCGCGGGCTTGCAAGAGCGCGAAGCGTCGATGCTCAGTCAATCGACGACCCTCGCCGAGCGCGAGCGCAACCTCGAGCGCCAGATCGCCCGGCTGCGCGAGGTCGGCCAGAGCGTCGCCGCGGGGCGCAAAGAACTCCACACCGCCCGCCAGAAGTGGGAAGCCGAACGGGCCACCGCCCTCGAAGACGCGTTGACGAAGTGGAAAGAAATCGCGGCGTTCCGCGACAAAGCGAGCCGCGAAGCCGACGGATTGCTGAGGCAGGCCCCCGAACTCGAAGAGCGCGCCAAGGGCTTGTTCGACAAGCTCCTCGCGGCCCGCGACGTTCTCCGCGGCCAACTCAACGAACTCCACGGTTACTCCAAACAGAGCCGCGACACCCTCGAAAATTTGAGGCAGCAGCTCCGCCAAGACGGCGAGCAACTGCGCGGCCGCGAGCAATCGCTGGATTCGGCCCGGGGCGAACACCGCCTGGCCGTCGCCGAGTTCCGCCAGCAACTCCACGATTGGCAAGCCCGCGTCGACGAACTCAAAACGACCATGCGGCAGAGCGAAACCCGCATCGACCTCAAACAGGCCGAGTTGGAAGCCGCATCGAAGAAGACCGACGCCACGGCCCTCGACCTCGCCCGGCGGATGGAAGACCTCCGGCTCGAAAAAGACGAGGTGAGCGAACGCCGCGAGCAGATCGAACAGCATCTTTCGGACATGCGCGAGTGGTATCGCCGGAAACTCCGCGACCTCGCCCAGGCCCGCAAAGACGCCCCCAAGACGCTGGTTCCCCCGCACGGTTTCGGCGCCGCCCCGGAACTCGACCCCGGAGATAAGCACTTGGGCGAACTCCTCCGTTCGCTCGAACTCGTCGACGCCGAGACGCTGCAATCGCTCTGGGCCTCGGCGCAGCAGCAGAACCGCACGCTCCGGCAGGTGCTCCTCGCCAGCGGCGCCGTGACGCTGTACCAACTAGCGCTCATCGAAGCCGGCAACCTCGACGCGCTGATGCTAGGCCGTTTCCGCGCGATCGACCGCGTCCGCCTGACGCCGCGCGAAGCCTGCTACCGCGTCTTCGACCCGCAACACGGCCTCTGCCTGCTGCGGGTCCTCGGCGACGCCGAGATGCACGACGCCTTCCACCCGGACGAATACCGGATGCGCTTCGCCGCGACGATGGAAGCGCACCATCCGAATCTGCTGGCCACGCTCGAAGTCCTAGAAATCAACGGCCGACCGGCCATCGTGCAAGAGTGGGCGCCGGGGTTGCCGTCGTCCGAATGGCCCGCGACCGTCGCCCAACCGGGCCTTTGGTTGAAGCTCGCGCTCGACGCCGTCGGCGCCATCGACGCGGCTCACGCGGGCGGCTTGATCCACGGTCGCATCACGACCGAATCGTTCTCGATGAACGACGCCGGGGCGATGAAACTGCTCGGCTTCGGCGAGCCGCTGTGGTTGCAAAGCGGCTTGGCTTCGTCGTTCGAACCGACCCCCGAAGCCGACCTGCGGGCCTTCGGACAGGTCGCGTTTCTCTGGGCGAACGCCGCACCGGACACGAAGCGAAGAGGCCGGGCGAAAGGGTTCCCCGATTCGTTGATGGCGGTGTTGCGGCGTTTGGAAACCGATGCCGAAAACCCGATGAGCGACACCGTCACGGGTGCGGCACCCTATCGCACCGCGGCGGAACTGCTGGCCGATTTGCAAAAGCTCGCGGGCAAATTCCCGCTGGCGCTCCAAAGCTGGGAAGAACTGCTGGGGCACCTCGCGGAGCGAAGGCCTGTTGCCAAGCCGATGGCGGCGTGACGGCGGCTCGGCCTATCGCAAAGTCAAAGTGTAGAGCACTTGGCCGTCGGTTTCCCCGGCCGACATGTAGCCGAGCTTCTCGTAGAGCGCTTTGGCCCGGGTGTTCTCCGGATAGACTTTCAACCGGATCGACTCCGCACCGCGGTTCGCCGCCGCCGCGTGCAGGTAGCGCATGAAAGCCGTGCCTAATCCCGTGCCGCGTGCCGCCGGGTGGACCGCGATCCCCAAACTCGGGATCGCGTAGCCTTCGTCCCAACCGCGGAGCAACCCGTAGGCCAAAACTTCGCCGGCGCACACGGCGACGAGGTACAAATCTTTCCCCTCGTACCGGCATAATTCAACGGCTTTCTCGGCCGTGAACGGGTGCGGGTGAAAGAACTCGTTGTCTTTGTTCGCGATCATCGATTCAAAAAACGCCCTCAGCCCCGGGAGTATGTCCGGGGCGAGGCGGCGGAACTCGAGAGCGGTATTCGGATTCATCAGGCCACCCGGCGCTGCCGGCCGCGCTGGCGTTGGAACTCGGCGATCGTCCCCACGACGCGGTCTTGGTCGGCCTCGCTCAGGGTGTTATACGTCGGCAGCATGATGCCCGATTCCGAGAGGCGGTCGGTCACAGGGAGGTGTTCGTTCCGCTTGCGCGATTCCTCCCGGAATGGCGGTAGCGTGTGGAGCGAGATGAACATCGGCCGGGATTCGATGTTCTTCTCGGCGAGTTCTTGCATGAGTTCGTCGCGCGTCCCGCCGAAGGCGTCCGGATCGATCATGCAGCAGTACATCCACGGCGAAATCTCGGCCCACGGCGCGATCGGTTGCAAGCTGATCCCGGGGATCGTCCGCAACTGTTGGTTGTAGCGCTCGCACAATTTTCGGCGCTGGTCGAGGATCGCCTCCTTGCGTTCCATCTGGCCGCAGAGGATCGCGCAGGCCAAGTTCGTCAGGCGGAAGTTGTAACCCGTGATCGGGAAGTAATAGCGCCGGTTCGGGTCCATCCCCTGCCCGCGCAGCGCCCGTAAGCGGGTCGCCAATCGTTCGTCCGACAGCGTGATCGCCCCGCCTTCGCCGGACGTGATGACTTTGTTCCCGAAGAACGAAAACGTCGCGCAGTGTGACAAGCTCCCGACGGGTTGCCCCTTGTATTTGGCCCCGAGTGCCTCGGCCGCATCTTCGATGACCCACAAGCCGTGGACGTCGGCGACGCGGTTGATGCGGTCCATGTCGGCCGGGTGGCCGAGGAGGTGGACCGGGATGATGCCGCGGGTGCGCCGGGTGATCGCGGCTTCGAGTTTGTCCGGGTCGATACACCACGTCTCGGGGTCGACGTCGATGAAAACCGGTTCGGCGCCGACGTACCGGACCGCGTTGGCCGTGGCGACGTAGGTTAGGGATGGCACCAGCACTTCGTCGCCGGGGCGGACGTCCAACCCCATCAACGCGAGGTGCAGGGCGACCGTGCCGTTGCAAACCGCGAGCGACGTGGTCGATTGGCAATACTCGGCGAACTCGCGCTCGAACCGGTTCAGGTACGCCCCGGTCGACGAGATCCACGTACTGCGGATGGCGTCGACGGCGTAGGCTTCTTCGTTGCCGCTCAAATCGACCGAAGCCACCGGGATACGGCTCAACATACTGGCACTCCCAAGAGCGTGCGACATACTCATATTAGGTTTAGCCGATGGCACGGATCCCGTAAAGGCCGACGGCAATCCGTGCTGCCGCAACAATCTCATTTCCCGATGACGATGTCCATCCCCGGCGCCGTCGGGGGGATTGTGCCTTCGGCTTGCGCCTCGCCGCCGAGCTTCCACGCGAAGATCGTCGGCAACTTCGCTTCGACGCTGTGCTTGCTCGGCACGGTCACGTCTTTGCCGTCGATGGTCAGCGTCAGTTCCCGGCCGCTGAAGTTGTAGAAGGTCACGGCCCGCAACGCGGTCGGCGAAACCGGGGCGGTACCCTCGATCGGGTAGAGGTCGATTTTCAATCTCGAATCTGCGATCGGGCTCGACCGCACCGTGCTCTGTTTGGGCGCCGGCTCGGGTTCGATCAGAGGCGGGATCGCCGGCACGTCGAACTTCGGCAGTTCGAGTTTTGGCAGTTCTTCTTTCTTCGGGTCGGTGCCGAACTTCAACGGCGGCAGCGCCGGCAATGCGTCTTCTTTCGGTTTCGTCACCGGGATCAGCGGGATCGTGTCCGCTTCCTTCGGCTTGGCTACTGGCACCACCGGGACGGGGTCTTTCATCGCCGGCAGGGTCTCGGAAGCGACGGCCGGTTTGAAACTCGGTTCCGGTTCGACGGCCTTCGGCTGGGCGAGCGGTTCACTCTGAACGTTGCTCTTGGGCTTGATCGGGGCCGGTTCCATCCGCTCGGGGACGACGGTCGGTTTCGGCGCCGGCGCGGGGGGCGTCGTTTGGCAGCAGGGCGAACAACCCGAGGCGGGGTACACCTGCACCGGCGGGGCCGCGTAATACACCGGCTGCGAATATTGGACCGGGTAGCTGTACGCGACGGGTTGGGCGCGACGGGCGATGATCGGGTTCCGGCGACCGATCGCCTCGGCCCAATCGGGCACCAATAACACGGCCATCAAGACTGGGACGAGGAGGTAGCGGAACATGCTGAGAATCCTTTCTCGGGGAATTTTGGCGGGCGCGGGCAACTGACCTCACACGCGACCGGGGTATTTGGGTAGATTAAACCCGATGCGCGGGAGTAATTTCTAGCCCACTTTCGGAAAATCCGATGCGAACCGCTTTCAGCCTGATGATTTTGCTCGCCTTTGCCGGGGTCGCCCCCGCCCAAGCGGAGCGCTACGAACTCGGCCAGCGCCTGAAAGCCTTTGAAAAGCAGTGGGACAAAACCACCGACGCGAAGCTGCGGAAGAAGGCCCTCGCGGACCTGCCGAAGCTGACGGGGTTGTTCTTCACAAACCAATTCGGCGAAGCCGGGCGCACGCTCGACAAAGCCCGCTGGATTCTGGAGGGGAAGCAACCGTCCGACGACGAGAAATGGGCGCAGAGCTTGTACGCGGTGCCGGAGTCGCGATTTTTCGAACCGGGCGTGGGTGAATGGTCCGTCGGGATCAAATCCTTCTACTCGGTAATAGGGGACATGCCCAAGGGTCTGGCGGTTACAATCGACGTTCCCGGTTACGTCGAGCGCACATCCGCGACCCTCGATTCATTGCCCGTGAAGCTCTCGCTCAAAAAATTGGGCGTTCCCAACGTGTCTATCCGGGATGATGCCCAGTTGACCGTGGACATACGGATCGGCGAACGATCGGCGAACGTGAGCACCATCGGGGTGTCGGTCGGCACCGATTTCGCCAAGGGCTTCGGCGCCGGCCAAGGTTTGCTGGCGAAGTCGAAAAAGAGCCTAGCCGCCGATTCCCTCGAATGGGCCACCGTCCTAGATCGGATCGAAACGATCTCGGAGTTGTCGAAAGGGGCGGTACAAGAAACGGACATCCCCGCAGGAAAATTGTTGCGCGAACTCGGAGAGATCGTCGCTCTCGGTGAAAAGACAAAACCTTACTTCAACCACGACCGCCCCGGCGAGTTCTGGCTCAGCGTGCCCACCGGTAAAACGCGCACCCCGTGCCGGCTGTTCGTCCCCAAAGGCCTCGACCCCAAGAAACCCGTTCCGCTCGTCGTCGCCCTCCACGGGGCCGGCGGATCCGAGAATCTTTTCTTCGAAGGCTACGGCGACGGGCAGATCGTCAAACTCTGCGCCCAACGGGGTTGGATGCTCATCGCACCGCGCAGCGGATTGAGCTTCGTCGGCGGTGGCCCGCCCATCGGCGAGATCGTCGATGAACTCGCCAAGCGCTACCCCATCGACCCGAAGGCGATCTTAGTCGTCGGCCATTCGATGGGGGCGATGCAGACCATCGACGCGGCACAAAAATATCCCGGCAAGTTCGCCGGCATCGCCGCGTTCGGGGGTGGTGGCCGCGTCCGGAAGCCGGAGCCGTTCGCCGAACTCCCCACGTTCATCGGCGTCGGCGACCAAGATTTCGCGCTGGCCCAGGCGCGGGCATTGAAGAAATCGCTGGAGGACGGCAAGGCGAAGTCCGTGACTTACAAAGAATACGAAGGTCTCGAACATCTGCTGATCTGCCGGGAGGCACTGCCCGACGCCTTCGCGATGTTCGACAAAATCTCGAAGAAATAACGATTCCTTCTCCCCCGAGTTTCAACATGCTCCGCACTTGGCTGCTCGTTCTCGCATTCGCCGCGTCGGCATCGGCCCAAGAGAAACCGCCCATCGAACTCGAAGGGGAATACGACCTCAAGGAGTTTTTCGAGAACGGCCGGGCGAGCGACGAAAAGAATCAAATCCGATCGGTGACGTTCAAGGACGGCATCATGACGGTCAAATCGGCGGCGCGGGACGACGCCGCGGAGTTCACCGTCGATTCGGGCAAAACGCCGTTCCAAATCGACCTCAAACCGACGACGGGCGAAGACAAAACGACCCTCGGCATTTGGAAGATCGAAAAGGGGGAATTGGTGATCGTCTTCAACAAGAAAGGGCCGCGTCCGGCCGACTTCAAAGGCCTCGGCGAGGGGCTCGTCAAATTCGCTTTGGCGAAGTCGATCCCCAAGGTGATCCCCAAGAAAGACAAGTAGCGGGCGGCGCACTAAAACGATTCGGTTTCCCGTTCCCACGACTGACACAGGCGGCCGATGATGAAGCGTTTCGCGATGATGGCCCTACTGATGCTCGCCCCGGCCCTGATGCTGTTCGCGGCCGACGACAAACCGGCCGACCCCGAAGGCAGCTACAAAGTCACCGGCCTCACCAAGGGCGGCATGAAGCCACCGGGCGATCCTTCGGAACTCATCGAAGGCGTCACGATCAAGGGCGACAAGATCAAGATCAAGATGTTCGGCGATGAATAAGTCGCGACGATCAAGATCGACGCCAAGGCCAAGCCGGCGACCATCGACCTGACCCCGGACGAGGGCGACAAGAAGGGCCAGACGATGAAAGGCATTTGGAAGATGGACAAAGGAGTCTTAACCATCGTGCTCATCGAAGGCAAAGACGAGAAGCGCCCCGAGAACTTCGACGCCAAAGGCGAAAAAGAGATGATGCTCGAACTGACCAAGAAAGAAGTGAAGAAAGACGACAAGTAACCCCGCCACGACCCAATCCCATCAGGAGTTCCCATGAAGCGCTTCGCAGTGTTGGCTCTGCTATTGCTCGCACCGGCGATGGTCGTTCTCGCGGCCGACGACAAACCCGAGAGCCTAGACGGTACGTACAAAGTCACAACCCTTATGAAGGGGGGCGAGAAAGCCCCGGACGAAGTGACCAAGACATTCGAAAGCGCCACGATCAAAGGCGATAAGTTCACGATGATGATCGTGGGCGAAGCGAAAGTGGCCACCATCAAAATCGACGCCAAAGCCAAGCCGGCCACCTTGGATATGACGCCGGACCAAGGCCCGGAAAAAGGCAAGACCATGAAGGCCATCTACAGGTTGGAAAAGGGCGTGCTCACGATCGCCGTCATCGAAGGCAAAGATGGCGAGACGAAGCGCCCCGAAAACTTCGATGGCAAAGGCAAAGACGATATCGTCCTCGTGCTGACCAAGGAAGAAAAGAAAGAGAAAGACGAGAAAAAGTAACCCCGCTTCGCAATCGCAGTCTCACTCCCGCCGCAGCGATGCGGCGGATTCTTTTGATGAGGGCCCCGCCGCGCATGGAAGATTTCTTCGTTCAAATGAAGGATGTGTTCGTCGAGATCATCACGAACTTGCGCGACCCCGGCCAATGGGCGGCGATCCGCAAGCCCGAGTTTTTCTGGGCCGCCTTCGCCGTCGTCAACCTCATCGTCTTCACCGAGACCGGTTTGCTCGTCGGCTTCTTGCTGCCGGGCGATTCGCTGTTGGTCACCCTCGGCATCGTCGCGCGGAGCTTCTGGACGGTCGAGCAGACCCTGCTCCTCACGGCTTGCCTCTGCGCCGCGGGCATCCTCGGCGACAGCGTCGGCTACTGGATCGGCTACAAAGCGGGGCCGCGGCTCTTTCAAAAAGAGAAGTCTTGGTTCTTCCGCAAAGATTACCTGCTGGCGGCGCAAGCCTTCTATGAGAAGCACGGCGGCAAGACGATTATCCTCGCGCGCTTCGTGCCGATCATCCGCACCTTCGCCCCCGTCGTCGCCGGCATCGGCCGGATGGACTACAAACGATTCCTGATGTTCAACGTCGCCGGCGGCATCGGCTGGATCTGCAGCATGATGCTGCTGGGCTACACCCTCCACTTCTGGGCCGAGCCGATGGTCAACTGGATCGGCCGGCAACTCGGCCGCGAGCTGAACTTCAAAGTCGAACGGAACATCGATGTCATCGTCGTGCTCATCGTGTTGATTTCGGTCGCCCCGATCGCGTGGAAGTTTTTGATGCAGCGATTGAGTCGCCGGAAAACGGCCGTGGCGCCGACGGTGTGACTTTGCCGTGTAACCGCTGCGCAACGGGTCGGCACACCTCTCAATCTTGTGTTACGATGCTCGGGACTCGAACGGCCAATCCACGCGGGGAACGACCATGGCGATTTCGAAGTACCGGGCCGCACTCTTCCTCGCGGGCCTCGCCGCCGTCGGGTGCGGAATCGTCGACGACCCGCCGCCACCCGCCGAACAAGCGGCCGTAGAAACCGATGCCACCGGCGCCCCGGTGGACGGCCTTCGCAAAAGTGCCTTGATCACGACGCACGCACGCGTGACGCAATTATTCATCAATGAACCATCGTTCGGCAGCGGACGGTTGCTCATCGAGTACTTCCCCGATGCCGATGTGGTGCGATCCTCGGCATCGATTGTTCAACATCCTGGAAAAGCTCAGCGACACGCGCCAACCTTTCGTGACAAGGACGAACCTCCCCATGCTCCCTTCCAGAAGCGAGCGGCACAAACGGCCAACATAGTCGAAGACGCAGAGCAGTGGACGTTCCTCAGCGTCCAACTCGTGGGTCTCGTCAAACATCCCGGGCCGGTCGCGTACGAAACGGACGAAGTGACCATGCCCAAGGGCGTCGGCGAAATCCCGACGCGGGCCGTCGACGCGTTTGAAATGCGAGGGCTCAAGAAACTGCGGGAAGGCGAAGACCTGTACGCCGAAGCGATCCCCGGCCAGAAGGCCCGCGTGCTGGGCCCGATCTACGCGGGCGCCAAATGCGTGAGTTGCCATGCGAACCAAGGCGAACTCTTGGGCGCATTCAGCTACACCTACGACATCGGCAAGGTGGCGGTACCAGTCGGCGGGGCGATTTTGCCTTAAGGGTATGGGCCCGTACAAGGAGTCGAGGATGAATGCGACACTGGCAATGGAAGACCTCCGGATGTCGATCCCGGAACTGGTCGGTACCTTGGCTCCGGGCGACGGTGTCCTGTTGACGCGCGACCACCTTCCGGTCGCGAAATTGGTGAGCGAGGCGAGTGCGACTCGACGGCCCCGCGCCCCCGGCAATTGTAAAGGGATGATCGTGCTGCGTACCGAAGATACTGCGCATCTTGAAGGCTTTGCGGACGCGTTGTCATGAAAGGGCTACTCGACACGCACACATTCTTGTGGTTCGTCACCGACGATCCGCAATTGAGTGCGGCAGCGTTGGCGTTCATCGTCGATCCGGGCCACGAAATCTTCGTCAGTCCGGCGAGTTATTGGGAAATCGCTATCAAAGTCAGCATCGTCAAATACCTGATGACGGTGCCGTTCGGCGATTTTTTCACCTCGGGGATCGAAGGCAAAGACTTCGTGATTCTCCCCGTCGGGATTCGCCTCGCCACGGTTTTGGCATCACTGACGATGCATCACAAAGACCCGTTCGACCGGATGATCATTTCGCAAGCCCTCGCGGAGCAGATCCCCATTGTCGGCGACGACTCCATGTTCGATGCGTATGGGGTGGCGCGGATCTGGTGAGGCGGCATCTGCGCAATCCCTAAGATGACGCGACCCCGCGTACGCGGGGTCGTTCCGTATCACGGGGGAGAGCCGACCCATGCCGCAGCCGTTGACCGTCGTCATTTTCGGGGCCTCCGGGGACCTCACGGGTCGCAAGTTGATCCCCGCGCTCTTCAACCTCGCCCGCAAGGGGCGCTTGCCCGCGGAAGCCAGAATCCTCGGCGTGTCCCGCACAGAATTCACCGACGACGCCTTCCGCGAGCAGTTGGCGACCAAGGGCCGCGACGCCTTCAAAACCTCCGGCGAAGAGTGGGTCGATTCCGAATGGGCGGCCTTCGCCGCGCGGGTCCATTACGTCCCGGCCGACATCACGAAACCCGGCGGCACCGCCCCGCTGCAAGCGTGGTTCAACGCGAACGAAGGCCCGGCCGGTGGTCGGCGGCTGTACTATCTGTCGATTTCGCCGGAACTCTATCCGCAAGTCGCGCAGGCGCTGGGCGACAACGGGTTCAACAAAGAGACCGGCGGCTTCCGACGCTTGATCGTCGAGAAACCGTTCGGCCACGATCTGCAAACGGCGAAGGATTTGAACCGGGCCTTGCACGCCAACTTCCGCGAGGACCAGCTCTACCGCATCGACCATTACCTCGGCAAAGAAACCGTCCAGAACATCCTGATCTTCCGCTTCGCCAACACGATGTTCGAGCCGCTTTGGAACTACCAGTACATCGACCACGTGCAGATCACCGTCGCCGAGAACGGAACCGTCGGCAAGCGCGGGGCGTATTACGACGGCAGCGGCGTGTTGCGCGACATGTTCCAGAGCCACCTCTTGCAGGTGATGGCGCTCGTGGCGATGGAAAGCCCCAACCGCTATTCCGCCGACACGCTGCGGAACGAGAAGGTCAAGATCCTCGAGTCGATCACCGTCCCCCCGCCGGGCGAAGCGGGAAAGAACGTCGTCGTCGGCCAGTACGACGGCTACCGCCGCGAACCGGGCGTCCCGGCGGACACCAAGACGCCGACGTTCGCCGCGGTGAAGTTGATGATCCAAAACTCGCGTTGGAAGAACGTGCCGTTCTACCTCCGCAGCGGCAAGGGAATGAAGAACCGCTACAGCGAAATCTTCATCCAGTTCCGCTGCCCGCCGCACCTCATGTTCCCGCTGCCGCCGGGGGAAATCTTGAAGTGCAACCACATGAAGTTGGTGCTGCAACCGAACGAGGGGATCCACTTGAACTTCCAAACGAAGGTACCGGAAGTCGAGGGGGTACACCTCCAACCGCGCGATTTGAAGTTCGATTTCAAAGAGGCGTTTTCCACCAAAGCCATGCCCGAAGCCTACGAGCGGCTGCTGCTCGACGCGATCCAAGGCGACGCGGCGCTGTTCATGCGCAGCGACGAAATCGAACGCGCTTGGGAAATCATGGACCCGATCATCGCCGCCACGGCCGGGGCCGATTCGCCGCAACCGCAGGAGTACGCCATCGGCTCCCAGGGGCCGGGCTGCGCCGACGCCCTGCTCGCCCCCGAAGGCCGGGCTTGGAATCAGGTGGGGTAATTCGCAAACGAGGAAAATTGAATGGCAAGTGTGAAGGCCGTGATATTTCTCCCCGTCCGCGACAACGATGGCCGCGACTTGACCGGGGAGCGGGAAGTGGCCGAGGACGACTTGTTCATGATTTACCTCGGTTGGACTTTCCCCGGCATGGTTCAGGGCGCGTACCGAATGACGGACGGTTCTCGCGCTATCGACGATCACCGGGCCTACGCTGTCATCACCGACGAAGCGGGTCTCGCCGATATCGAAGATGTGTTGAGGCGATTCAAATCGAAGTCGACCCAAGAGGCGATCTACCTCGAGGTGCAGTACAATGTGGAAATGAGACTGATCTGATTCTTCGGAGCTACCCATGGACACGACACTCCAAAGCCAAGTGGAATCGCTGCTCCTCGCCGACTTGACCTCGACCGATTTCAGCAATCGCATCTTCGGGCAGTTCCACGGACTATTTGCCCGGATGTGCCCGACGCTCGAAGATCGGAAACAGTTGATCGCGTCACCGATTTGGAAGGCAGCGAAAGCTCGCCTCCGCGAATTGGAATCCCGCGATTTCGCGAAAGTTCGCCGCCTCGCCGCTTCGTCCGCAACCTCCCGCAACTGAGTGTCCCCGGAGTTTCCATGTCCGCGTTGACCGTCCGCCCCGGCCCGGCCGCCTTCGATTTTCTCTCGCTCGGGGCGCTCGTGCACCGCCTCGATCCGGGCATTATCCCCTTCCGCAAGGCGCGCTCGCTCGACATCCACGTCTCCGGTGGGGAGTACAACGTCGCCGCGAATTTGGCCGATTGCTTCGAACTGAAGACCGGCGTCGCCACGGCCATGCCCAAGTACCCCATCGGCGAACTGGTGCAGGCCAGTGTCCGCGCCATGGGCGTGACGCCGCTGTACAAATTCTTCGAGCACGACGGCGTCCGCGGTCCGAACCTCGCGACCGTCTACAGCGACCGCGGCGCCGGCGTCCGCCCGCCGGTCGTCTTCTACAACCGCGCGAACGAAGCCGGGGCACTGCTGAAACCCGGCGACTTCGATTGGAACGCGATCTTCGCCGGCGGCGTCAAATGGTTCCACTCCGGCGGGATCTTCGCGGCCCTGTCCGACACGACCTCCGAACTGATTCTCGAAGGGATGCAAGCCGCCAAAGCCGCGGGGGCGATCACCTCCTTCGACCTCAACTACCGGGCCAAGCTCTGGAAAATCGCCGGGGGGAACCGCTCTCCGCAGGAAGTGCTTGGCAAGATCGTAAAGTATGTCGACGTGCTCATCGGCAATGAGGAAGACTTGCAACTCGGACTGGGAATTCAAGGGCCGAAGGTCGAGAAGAGGGCCGAGTCGAAGCTCGATTCGTCGGCGTTTTTCGACGTGATCGGCCAAGCCGTGCAAAAGTTTCCGAACATCAAAGCCGTGGCAACAACGCTGCGGGAAGTGCACAGCACGAACCGGCACGACTGGGCCGCCGTACTCTGGTTGAATGGCGAAAAATTCACCAGTCCGACCTGCCAGCTCGATGTCGTCGACCGCATCGGCGGCGGGGACGGCTTCGCGGCCGGGTTGATCTACGGCCTACTCGCGGGCCGGCCGACCCAAGAAGCGTTGAACCTCGGCTGGGCCCACGGCGCACTCCTCACGACCTTCCCTGGCGACGTCACGAACGCCCGGCTCGACGAAGTCGAAGCGCTCGCCAAGGGCGGCAGCGCCCGCGTGCAACGGTAATCCTCCACCCTCTCCCTCGGAGTCGCCGATGAAGTTTCTCTCCGCCGCTGTCATCGCACTGTCAGCGGGCGCGGCCTTCGCCGAGACGCCTTTCCAAAAACACGGCCGCATCCGGGTCGCCAAAGTCGGCACGCACCTCGAGCACGCCGACGGCACGCCCTTTTTCTTCCTCGCCGACACCTGCTGGACGGGGCCGGCACTCAGCTCCGAGAAAGACTGGGACCGGTACCTCGCGGACCGCAAGACGAAGGGCTTCACCGCGGTGCAATTCAACATGGTCTCGCCGTGGCGCACGGCCCCGACCGACGCCGAAGGGAATGTCTCGTTCACCATTACGGATGGCAAACTGAGTCTGGTCGAAGCCTTCTACAAGCGGCTCGACGCTCGGCTGAAAGCGATCAACGACGCGGGTTTGCTCGCGGTGCCGGTACTCGTGTGGGCCCACAAAAAAGGGGACGCGGGCAAGGAATTGACCGACGAGCAACTGATCGATTTGTGCAAGTTGCAAACCGAGCGCTACGCGAAAGCGCACGTCCTCTGGATCCTCGCCGGCGACAACCAATACACGACGGATGCCGAGCGCTGGAAAAAAATTGGCCGGGCTGTGTTCGGCGACAAGCACCCGAACCCCGTGACGACCCACCCGACAGGAGAAAACTTCCCGTGGGCCACTTGGGACGACGAAAAATGGTTGACGGTCCTCGGGTACCAAAGCGGCCACGGCGACAGTGAGAAGTCGTTGAAGTGGCTGACGGCAGGCCCGGTGGCGGAGTACGGCCAGCGCAAGGAATTCACCCGGCCCGTGATCAACCTCGAACCGCCTTACGAAGCCCACAACGGCTACAGCACGAAGAAACCGCACTCCGATCTCAGCGTCCGACGGGCCACCTACTGGAGTCTTTTGTCGGCCCCGGTCGCGGGGGTCACCTACGGCGGGCACGGCGTCTGGAGCTGGCATACGAAGATGGGCGAGGAACCGACCGATCACAAAGGTACGGGCGTCGCCAAGGTTTGGAGCGAGGCGCTCGACCTCCCGGCGGCCGGGCAAATGAAGCACGTCCGCGACCTCTTCGAATTGATCGCTTGGACGAAACTCCGGCCCGCCCCGGAATTGCTGAGCGCCCAGCCGGGTGCCGACGACCCCGCAAAGTTCGTCACCTCCGCCGCGACGTCCGATGCAAAAATCATGGTGTTCTACACGCCGATCGGCGGAACGATTCCGGTGCGAGCGTTCCATCAAAAACGCGAGGCGACTGTCGAGTGGTTCAACCCCCGGACCGGCGAGAACACCGTCGGCGACGACAAATACAAAACGCCGGATGACCGAGATTGGGTGCTGGTGATCCGACGATGATCCCCCCTACGACGCCGCTCGTCGCCGTCATCATGGGGTCCCAATCCGATTGGGACGTGATGCAGCACGCCGCGAAGACGCTCGCCGAGTTCGGCATCCCGCACGAGTGCGAGATCGTCTCGGCGCACCGCACCCCGGACAAACTCTTCGCGTTCGCCGGCGCCGCGGCCGGCCGCGGTTTGGAAGTGACCATCGCCGGCGCCGGCGGAGCCGCCCACCTCCCCGGCATGTGCGCCGCGAAAACGCTGCTCCCGGTGCTCGGAGTTCCCGTCGCTCACGAAGCGTCTTTGTTGCGCGGCCAAGACGCGCTCCTCAGCATCGTTCAAATGCCGGCCGGCATCCCCGTCGGGACGTTGGCCATCGGCAAAGCCGGGGCGATCAACGCGGCGCTGCTCGCCATCGCGATCCTCGGCAACAAATACGAATCGATCCGACTTCGCCATTCCGCGTACCGCGCGAACCAGACGCAAGCCGTCCTCGAAGCATCCGATCCGCGGGGCGCGAACTCATGAAGCTCGGCATCCTCGGGGGCGGACAATTGGCGCGAATGATGGCGCTCGCGGCCCACCCGCTGGGCATCGCTTGCACCGTCCTCGACCCCGGCGTCAAGCCGTGCGCCGGGGCCGTGGCGTCCGTCATCCACGGCGAGTACGACGACCTCCAATCGCTCTACCAACTCGCCCGCGCGTCCGATGTCATCACGTACGAATTCGAGAATGTGCCGGTCGAATGCGCCCGCTGGCTCGCGGAGCGCGTGCCGGTCTTCCCGCCGCCGGGCGCGCTCGAAGTGTCGCAAGATCGCATCGTCGAAAAAGAGTTCTTCGCGAAGCTCGGCATCCCGACGCCGAGGTTCGCCGATGTGCTGACCCGCGACGACTTCGACCGTGCGATCCGGAACATCGGCCTCCCCGCCGTGCTCAAGACGCGCCGCTTCGGCTACGACGGCAAAGGTCAATCGGTTATCCGCACCGCTGCGGATGTCGAATTGGCGTGGACGCAACTCGGCGGTCGGCCCCTGATTTTGGAAGGGTTCGTGCCGTTCGACCGCGAGCTTTCGCTGATCGCGGTGCGCGGCCGGACCGGCGAGTGCCGGTTCTATCCCTTGGTCGAAAACGAACACCGCGACGGCATGCTTTACAAAAGCCTCGCCCCGGCGGCGAACACCGGCGAGGAACTGACCGAGCGCGCCTGCGACTTCGCCGAGCGCGTGCTGAGCGAGCTGAATTACGTCGGTGTGTTGGCCATCGAATGGTTTCAAGACGGCCCGCGCCTGATCGCCAACGAGATGGCCCCGCGCGTCCACAACTCGGGGCACTGGACCATCGAAGGGGCCGCGTGTAGCCAGTTCGAGAACCACGTTCGCGCGATTTGCGGATTGCCGTTGGGGTCGACCTCTGCCATCGGGCATTCCGGTTTGTTCAACCTCATCGGCCACCGGCCCGACTTCGACTCGATTCTCGAATTGCCGGGAGCGCACCTGCACTGGTACGGCAAAGAACCGAAGCCCAGGCGGAAAGTCGGGCACGTCACCGTCGCGGCGACCTCGGCCGACGAGCGCGATCACCTCGCCGCGGAATTGCTACTCCGCCACGATTTCGCCATCCGCTGATTCGCGTTTCGATTGCGCATCCCACACCGTCGGGACGACGAACAGGACGGTGGCGATTCCCACGGATCCGAGCCCGACGGCGCTCCACTTGGCCCAATCCGGCGCCCGGCCGAAGGCCGCTGTCAACCCGATGACCGTGACGACCATACACACAGCGAACAGCTTCACCCGCCAGCGGATGCCGCGGTGCGTTTCCCAATCTCGCAGCATATGCCCGAAGTACGGCGAGCGCTTCAACCATCGATGCAACCGCGGCGACGACCGCGCGAAGCAGGCCCCCGCCAAGAGGATCCACGGCGTCGTCGGCAGCACGGGGAGGATCGCCCCGAGGATGCCGATGGCCACGAAGGCAAGCCCCAAACCGATGTAAAAATATCGGCGGAACCCCGTCGCTTGGCGCACGAGTACCGAGATTGTTTCCGGCGGGGTTTCCATCATACTGGCATTGTAGTTTTTCGATTGGGCCGGAGTCCGCCATGCGTTCCATCCCCACGATGATTGCATTTGCCATCATCGTCGTCGCCGGCTGTAAGAAGAAGTCTCCGCCCGTCACCGAAACGGCGCCGACGCAACCGGGGGCGCCCACCGTGCCGGCGCCGTCCGAAGCGGCGAGGTTGCTGACTCAGCTCGCGAAGACCAAGCGCGAGTCGCAGTTGGTCACGGCGGACAAACTCGCCGACCTCGCCGAGACCGACGCGACCGTCATCCCCGGCTTGATCGAGTTGTTGAAGGACAAAGCGAACCTCGGCGAAGGCCAGGTGATGGCCCACCAGCCGAACAGCGTCCGCGAAGCGGCGGTCATCGCCCTGATCTACTGCGGCGAGCCCGGTGAAAGAGCCGCCATCGAAATTGGTCTCCCGATTCTATTATCCGGCTTGATCGACCCCGATGCCGCGGTGCGTGAACACGCGCTGATCGCCATCGGGCGGTTGAAACTCAAGGCGAGTGGCGCGATCGGGAAAATCTGGCCGCGGACCGAAGACAAGTCGGCGTTCGTCCGCGACGCGGCGTACAACTGCCTGATCGAACTCGGGGTCGCATCCGCGCCGCAAGTCGCGGCGAATCTCGCGAATGCCGAAGCGGCGGTCCGCCAAACCGCGGCGGAACAATTGTCGCGATTCAAACCGCTCCCCGCCGATTCGGTCGAGCCGCTCCGCAAAGCTTTGGTCGATCCGAACAAATTCATCCGCACAACGGCGGCCGAAGCGCTCCTCGATTTCGGCGCGAAAGCGGCGCCCGCCGCGCCGGATCTCGCGGAGTCGATCCGGCAATCGGCCAAAGACGCGCAACCGAACGTCCCGTTCGAACCGGATTTCAGCGTGCTGAACTTGCTGGTCACCATCGGCACTGCCAGTGTCGAACCGGTCGCAAAACTGCTCGCCGAGAAAGACCCGCTGATTCTGTATCAAGCCCTTTACGTACTCGGGGAAATCGGCCCGCCGGCGAAGGTGACGGCCGATGCCATCGAGAAGATCATGGGCGTTCAATCCCATTCCGCCGACGTCCGCCTCGAAGCCTGCCGGGCGCTGGCGACGATCACCGGGGACGCGTCGAAATCGACGCCGGTGATGAAGCTGGCCCTCGGGTTCCAAGATCCCTCCGTCCGCAATCTCGGATTGCGAGCCGCGGCGCGGATGGGCGTCCCCGGTCGCAGCTTCGCCGAAGCGATTTTTCCGCTGCTCGACGACCCGGAGCCGATCATCCGCCAACAGGCCATCGCTTACGTCGCCACGCTCGATGCCAAAGGGCGAGGTGCGGCCGTGCCCCGGTTGGCCAAGCGGCTGAAGGACGAATCGGCCAACGTGCGTACCGCCGTCGTGCGGGTCTTGGCGGACTTCGGCCCGCTCGCGGCCGCCGCGGCCGACGATCTCGCGCAAGCCGCCGCGGGCGACGACGACGCCGAAGTGCGTCAGACCGCGACGGCTGCATTGGCCGATCTCGGGTCGGCGGGAATCTCCGGGAAACCGGCGCTGCTCGCGACGATTCGCGATGCCAGAGCGAGCGACGAATTCCGGGGCACGGCCCTCGCGGTGCTGCTGTCCGTCGCCCCGGCCGATCCGCAATCCGCCGAGGCCGTGCTGAAAATGATGTCGGATAAATCCAACGGCTCGCGCGAATCGGCGGCGGGCGCCGCGTCGCGGTTGAAGGCCGCATCGCCCGAGATCCTGTTTAAACTCGCTGCGATGGCGGCATCCGATGCCAGCGTTGCGGTGCGAACGCGGGCCACGCAAGCTCTCGCCGAAATCGAGCCGAAGCCCACGGCGTTCAAAAGTCAGCTGGAAGCACTCGCGAAGGCCACGGTTCCCGAACAAGCGCACTGGGCGAAGATCGCACTGGCCCGGATCGACGACCGCCGCGCGGATTTGGAGAAGCTCGTCCGATCCGGGCTCGTCGGGAAGCCCGGCGAACAGCGCGCCGCCATCCGGGCGCTCGGGAAAGCGATCCCGGCGACCACGACCGATTTCACCGCGGTCGACAAATTGAGCCGGTCGAAAGATTCGACCGTGCGTCAATCGGCCGCCGAAGCGTTGGGCCGTTTCGACCGCGACGCGGCGGTGGCCGTGCCCCGACTGATCGAACTCTTGCAAGATCGGGACGAAGATGTCCAAATCGCCGCGATTCAATCGCTCGGAACGTTCCCAGCGAAGGAGGCCGCCACCGCGGTGAAGTCGCTTCAGTTGAAAGCCCGTGGCGAATTGCGCGCGAACCGGGCTGCCCGCCATACGCTGGCGAAATGGGCCGGGTGATCGGGGATTACCAGCGCAGGTCCAGGCCGGCGGTCCATCCTTGTACCCAATAGCTTGTGTTGTCGTTGCTGAAGGCTGGACGACTCCCGGCTTGGATGGTCGTGTCGATTTGATCGGCCGCACGGCGGACCTTCGTCCAATAAAGGAACGAATAGCCGGCGTTGACGCGGAATCGGTCCGTGAAGTCCCAACCGAGTTTCAACGTCCCTTCGGGCACCACCGCAAAGTAGTTGTCGCGGAACGTCCCGATGTTATTGCTCCCCGTCAGCAGACCGCCGTTGCTCGCCCCGGCCACGGTGAACGTCTGCCCGGAAATCGTGACGTCCGAGATGTTCACCCCGATGGCCACGGTCCCTTTGGTCGTCAGGGTCAGCCGGTCGAAGAGCCGGTGAGTCCCGCCGAGGCCGACTTGGGCCCCGTGGAACTGGTTCAACGTGCGGAAGTGATCCGAAACCGCGAAATCGAGAGTCGGGAATGTCGAGAGACCGATGGGGTTGGCGGCGAACTGACTCCGAGAGTCTACATCGACCGTGTCGCGGAGATTCACGTAGCGGTACCCGACGAGCAGGTCGAGCCGGCCGAGTTCGGAGGTCGTCAAGCCGTAGCGGAAGTTCGCGTCGCCTCCGATGACGGCGGTGTGGACGCGCGCGGACAGCGTGCCGGGTGCGAGCGTGCCGACCGGGACCGCGATCGAGAGTCCGAGTCCGGCGACGGTCAGGGGCCTCGCCAAAGTGGGTCCGCCCGGGGTCGCGCTGCCGGTGAACTCGCTCGACCGGTCGGCGAGGAACAACAGCGTCGCGTCGAGCCCGAGCCGATAATCTTCGGTCAACCAGATTCCGGCCGTCGCCCGCAGGCCGGGCCGGGAGTACTGCAGTTTGCGTTCGCCGCCGAAAAGCGTCGTCGTAGTCGGTTGATTCAAGGCCCCGCTCTGCCCCGCGGGCGCCGTCGTCACCAGAGGCGGCAAAAGTGTCCCTTGACCGGCCGCAAAATAAAAATCGCCCGCGACCCAAAGTCGCTCGGGACGGAAGGGTCGCGAAGCAGGGACGAGCGTATCGGCCGCGGCGGCGCCGGAACCGGGGCGAGACGGATCCATAACCGGCATGCCCCCGGGCGGGGCGAAGAACGGATCGGCGTACATATTGCCCGCCGGCGGAGACCCAACCGACGGCGGGGGCACTGGTTGCGTCGAATTTGTGGCGGGTAGATCGGCGGCCAAAACCGGGGACGCCAGCAAAAGTGTCCAGCCGAACTTGGCGAGCGACTTCCACATTCCCAATCCCCCAAACTGTGCAACCACCCGCGCGAATACCAGCATCACCCCTTACAATCGGCAGAATCGGAAGCCGAATGAAAGATTTCTTTTTTCAGGTTGTACTTTTGGGTGATGTTGAATCGTGAGTTATATTGGCTTGTCGAATCGCATGCGACCGATAATCTCCGCGAATTTCGACCACGGCATAGAAGGTGCATTTCTCCCACCGCCTCGCACAACCCGTCACTTGGAAGGATCCATCATGCTCGTTCTCACCCGTAAAATCGGCGAAGACATTATCATCGCCGGCAACATCCGCATCTCGATCGTCGAAGTCGGCCCCGGCCGCGTGAAGATCGGCATCGACGCTCCGCGTTCCGTCACTGTGGATCGCGCCGAGATCCACGAGAAAAAACACGAGATGCCCGTCGGCCACCGGGTCGAAGTCCCCGGTCTCCACAACCGCATTGCCGAGACGCTGCTCGGGCCCGGTTTGCCCCGTATTCTCCCGGTGGATGCCTCGATGCCGCTCCAGCTCGAAAACCGCTTGAAGAAGCACCACGCCCGCTTGCCCAAGAAGCCCCGTTGAATTCGCCGTCTCGCTTTATTTCCCGCCGCGCTTAAACTGCTGGGAACGTTTTCGCAGGAGTGGGCCAAATGCGGGTCGATGTTTACGGTCTGTTGTTCGAAGCGCAGGGCGTCACCTGCCATCTCTGGGCCCCTTGGCGCTGCTCCCAGTTGGAGCACCGGCTTTTCGATGCGGTGAAGGGACTGGCCGACATCGAATCGGAGTCGGCGCCGGACGAATTGCAATTGCACATCGGCGATCCCAAGACGTGCAAGCAAGCTTTGCAAGCGCTGGCCCGAGTTTTGAAAGGGTGGCAAGAAGAAGCGACCGATAGCGGCACCGAACGGCGGAGCTGGCGCTGGCTCTTGGAAGCCGACACCGACGCCAACGGCTACGACATGGATTCCGAGAAATCGGTCGTCTGGATGTACGCCCGGTTGTCGCTCGAACGCGGTGGCCCCGGCGAACCCGAGAAGGGCGAAGATCTCGACCTCAACGGATTCGGCATTTCGATCTGGAACGAAGCCGCGAAATAACGATCACTTCAATTCTTGAATCAGCTTCTCATCGTCGCGCGGCAAGCTCCAGGCTTTCAGCGAGAACTCCGCCTTCGTTTTCTCCTTCGGCTCTACGAAACGAATCATCGTGTCGTAGCCACCACCCGCGCGCTTTGAGATGCGCCACACCGCTCCCACCGGCGCGTCCCCCAACATCAAAACCGTGGCGCGGTCACCGTCCTCGGGCAGCACCAACGTTGTTCCCAACGCGGACACTTCCCCGTCGGCGTTGTCGAGTGGGTTGAGTTTCTTCCCGCCTCCATCGTAGATCCTGGGTTCCTTGGCCGAGCCGCCGGCCCGGAACCAAACGGTCTTCCCGGCAGGCAGTTCCACAACGATTTTGCGGACGATGCCGTTGGCCAGCGTCACCTTGGCCGGTTGCGGAGTCTCGGCGACGAGCATCGTCGATTGGCCTCCATCCGGTGTCACGCGGTATTTGAAGGTCGGGTTGCCGCCGGTATCGAGCGAATACCCCGTGAACGTCATGGCCTTCGGCCCGGTGTAAGTCTTCCCATCGGGAAGCGGCGCCCCGTAGGCCGGGTTCTTCGCTTGTTTGTCGAAGTCGGGTGTCTCGCGAGAATCGGCGACACTCCAAGGGTTCCCCGACGGGGCCGTCCAGAACTTCGGTCCGAGGGTTTTCGCTTGATTCCCGCCCCGGCCATTCCAAACGTTGGACATTTCGAGGAAGTTGCCGCTCCAGGCGTAGGCCAGCCGACCTTGTTCGGAATCGAACACGACGTTCATCCCCGACGGGAATGCCACGGCCACGCACTTGGTACCGGCGCCGTCCGGCATGAATGTCCGCATGATCTCCGGGCGCTCGGACGCGCTCACGACGACCCCCTTGGGTGGCTCCATGCCGCTCGGCAACGGCAATCCCGGCCCGAGACTGAAGTAGGCCCAGAGGGCTTCGAGTTGCTTCGGGCCGTCGCCGTCGTACACGGTTTTGAGAAGCGACTGGCCGTCGATCAACACTTGGGGCATTTTGGTGCCGGGGGCGATACGCTGCGGTTGGTGCATCCAGCGGGTGTACCATTCGTAGCGGACGCGTTTGTTCGTGGTCGACAAGTCGGGCCCGCGGGTGCCGCCGCCGGATTGCCCGGAGATGTCGTGGCACGAGATGCAGCCGTGCCCGGACTTCCCGGCCAGCGTGCGCCCCGCCGTGAGTTTGTCCACGGTGAACTCGGCCCGGCCGATGGCGTCGTCCGTCACCGCGCCCTCGAGAGCGGGCAGTGCTTCCGGCAGAGTGCCAACGCAATCTTGGCCGTATTCTGGCATCTGCAGTGTCATCCACGGCCGGGCGCGGCCTCCGGCGAGCAGGACTTTCTTCAACCAACTCGTACGCATCTTGTGGCCGACACCCGTGAGCCGGGGTGGCTGGATGTCGTCGGCGTTGTCGGCTTTCTCGAGCGTCTTCATCTTGTTTGCCAAGCCCTCGTCGATACTCCCTTCGCCGTCGCGGTTGTGGCAGTTCAAGCAGTTGAACCGTTTGATCGAAGTCCGCGCCGCGTAGACCGGCGACGGCGCCCCGGCCCCTGTCAGGCCGCCCTTCAAGAAAGCGGTGAGGGCTTCTTGTTGGTCTTTGTCGAAGCCGAATTTCGGCGCGGTCGCGGGGATTTCCGTCCCGGTGATACAACCCTTCTCGGGCATCTTCGCAAGCGTCGCGAGTTTCGAACCGACGTTTTCTTTCACCGGTAGCGCCGCGCCGCCGGGCTTGACCTCGTGGCAGTTCGTGCAGCCTTTGGAGGTCAGCAGCCACTTCCCGGCTTCCTTCCACGCATCGGAGCGCTTCAGATTCTTGAGGTTCGCACCGGTTGCGAGATCGACCAATACCGTCGGGTCGCCTTTCGGTTCCGCCGGCATCGCGGGGTTGAGTTTGTCGTCGGTGACCCGGCACAGGAACTTGGCGATGTCGGTGGCCTCGGCCGCGGACAACCCCATCCGCGGCATCCGGCCGTGGGCGTTCGTCGCCAGCGGGTCGAGCAGATACTTGGCCAGCGGCTCCGGGCGGGTTTTGCTGCCGATGGACCCGAGCGTGTAGTAGCTCTGGGCGCCGGCCTTGGTACCGAGGCCGTAGAGGCTGTCCTCGGGCTTCGGCGCGTCCTTCGGGTCATCGTCTTCGTCTTTGATTTTCTTCACCGGCGGCGCTGTGATTTGATCGCCGTGACAAGTCGCGCACCCGGTCGTGATGTAGAGTTTGCCGCCGCGCTCGATGCTATCGCGCTCGGGTTTCGTGGTCGCGGTCGGCGGTTTGAACTCCGGCAGCGGCCCGCCGAGGCTGGTGAGATAGGCCGTGACGGCGTAGCGCTGGCTGGCTCCGACTTCATTGTCCGCGAAGACCTTCGGCATCGTCGTTTGCGGGCGGTGGGCTTTCGGATCTTTCAACCAAGCATCGATCCAACCGGGGTAGGCCCGCTTGCCGATTTCCGTGAGGCTCGGCCCACGGCGCTCGACGAGCGTCTTCGCCATGGCGTCGCCTTTTTCGGCCACGTGGCACTTGATGCAGGCGTGTTCCTCGAACAAGAATCGGCCGTGCTCTTTCTTCAAATCGGCGGCGTATTCGGCGGGTCGCTGTTTCAACGTGTGGCCGAAGAAAAAGTACGGGATCGGTTCGCGGAAGAAGCCCGGCCCTTGCCATTGCAGCTCGACGCGGCACCCTTTGGACATGCGTAGCAATTGCACTTCGAACAGTTGGATGCCCGTTTTCAACTCGATCTCCGCACCGGCAACCGGTTTGGCCGCGTCGCCGACGACTTCCCCGGCGAGCACCTCGACGCCGTCGATGCGGACGTTCAACTTCCCGAGCAACGCCGTGTCGAACTTGTATTTCCCGGCCGTGATGATTTGGATGTAGCCGGTCCACGTGAACGACCCATCGCCGCCGGTGGATTGCGGGTGAACCGATTCGCCCGCATTCAACGTCAACCCGACGAGCGGCTCGAGCCGCGTGGTGCGAACCGAGTCGACGTGCGCGGCGTCTCGGGCCGCGAAGACGAGACCGGGCTTGAGGTCGGCCCGTTTCACGGTCTGTGCGAACACCGGCGTCGAAGCGAAGAATGTAAGTCCGATGGCGAAAGCGAGGCGGGACATGCGAAGCTCCGGCGGGGGTCCGACGGGTCGATTATCCGGATTCGCACGGGGCATACAAGGTCAGTGGGCCATGGGGTATCCCTCCGGATTTTGCCACGGCGTTAGGCGGCGGTCCAGAGGTCGTTCCACTCCGGGGTGTCGCAGAGGGCTAGGAGTTCCACGAGCGGGCC
>JAYSYN010000207.1:0-12321 GCA_043727575.1 Fimbriiglobus sp. | reverse complement strand
TCCGACCCCGCATCGCAAATCCCCCCGCGAAGATTCGTCGAGGATAGCGCGATACAAAGGAGGAGGCAACAGGGAGTTTTTCAACACCCTGCTAGAAGCGGATTGGGTCGATTTGCTGATTCGACAAGGTCCGGTTTGATCCTGCGACGTTCACGCCATCACCCTTTCGTACCCCGAGTGCCTACCCTTTTTCGCATCGGGGAAGTCCACGACTTCACGCCCGCCGAGCCGCGATCCACACATCCCCATCCAAGACTTCTACCGACACATCCCCGAATCGGCCCGCTTCGACTATCGCCGAAATTCCGACGCCGCCGAGGGGTGACAAGGCGTTGACACCGCCGATCAATATTGGTGCGATGTACGCGTGGACTTCGTCGATCGCGTCCGCGTCGCGGAACGACCCGAGCAAGCCGGCCCCGCCTTCGACGAGGATGTTGGTCATCCGCCGGCGGCCGAGTTCCGCGAGCAATCCCGGAATCATCGGGCCGTCGATGCCGAGGATTTCCGCCCCGGCGCGCCGCCAAACGTCGAGCTTCGTCGCGCCCTGCGTCGTAGTCGCCACGGTCACGGGGGCGTGTGCGACCGTCGCAAGCAACTGACAAGTTTTGGGCAACTCCCCGCTCGCGGTGACGACGATGCGCGCCGCGATCCGGTCGCCCGCCGGTCGCGCCGTCAACAACGGATCGTCCGCGAGCAAGGTCCCGCGGCCGACGAGGATCGCATCGACCCGTCCCCGGAGTTCGTAGACTTTCGTCCGGCTGCGCGCGTTGCTGATCCATTTCGAATCGCCGTTGCGGGTGGCGATCTTTCCGTCGAGCGACATCGCCCACTTCGCGAGGACCCACGGCCGCCGGTGCCGGAGCAGCATCCGGTACGGGGCGTTCAAGCGCTCCGCCTCGGCTTCGCATAAACCCACATCGACTGACAACCCGTTGTCGCGGAGTATTTTCAACCCGCCCCTCGCGACGGCGGGGAACGGATCGGCCATCGCGACGACCACCCGGCGGACGCCGGATTTCAGGACGGCCTCCGTACACGGCGGCGTCTTCCCGGTGTGGCAGCAAGGCTCGAGCGTGACGTACAACGTACCGCCACGGGCCGCGTCTCCGGCGGCGACGAGGGTGTTGACCTCCGCATGCGGTCCGCCGAAGCGGCCGTGGAATCCTTCGCCGACCACGGCGCCTTTCGCATCGAGCACCACGGCCCCGACCATCGGATTGGGTTCGACGAACCCGCGCCCCAACGCCGCGAGAGCCAGCGCCCGCCGCATGTGTGGTTCGTCATCCGTCGAAAACGCGTCCACTCACCCGGCCCCTTAATTTTTCGAGAATCATGCGAACCCTCCCGAGTGGAGAGCATCCCTTCCAATGTACGCGGGCCCCGGAGGAGCAATGGCCGCTCGCCACTTTGTCAAAGTGGAGGCTGCGGGTTCGATCCCCGTGCGGGGCGCTTGGAGGCAGTGGTCGGCGATCAGGTCAGCTTTCAGCGGACAGCGATGAGCGGTCAGTTCACGGCGTTGGCTCATGACTGTCCACCCTACTCGGTGATGTAGCCCA
The DNA here is from genome assembly GCA_043727575.1 of Fimbriiglobus sp. Taxonomy (GTDB): domain Bacteria; phylum Planctomycetota; class Planctomycetia; order Gemmatales; family Gemmataceae; genus JALHQU01. The sequence continues at coordinate 10,762 of JAYSYN010000207.1, read as the reverse complement.
ACTGGTAGAGGCGTCCGTCTCAGAAACGGATCGGTGTGGGTTCGACTCCCTCCATCACCACTCGGACATTGCAGGCGGGCGGGTGCTCCGCCGGGTCTCATAAGCCTGGCTCCCGGGTTCGATTCCCGGGCCTGCAACCGATTCACACATCCTTGCGGCGGAACCCGATCAGGCCGACGGCGGCGCCGAGTGCGGCCGCGATCAAGAATCCGGCGACGACCCGGCCGACGCGGTACTCGTCGAAGTTCCCTTTCAAGATGCTGCGCATTTGCGTCATCACGTACGTCGGCGACGGGAACGGATCGGGCAGGAACGAGCAGAGCAGGATCGTCCCGTACAGAAGCATCCAAAAAATCGTGATGGCGATGACCGTGCCGTTGGCGAGGGCGCCGATGGTGACGCCCCACGCGATCACGCAGGCCAGCGCCGCCAGTGCGATGGCCGTGGCCGCGACACCGCCGCCGAAGGTGAGATCCGGATCGAGCAAGTAGTGGTAGCCGGTGAGGACGATGGCCGAGAGCACCGCGAAGGCGGCGAGGACGACCGCCGTGCGGGCGTGCCATTTGGCCAAGAAATATTGGTAGCGGCTGATGCCCCGGCAGAGGACGGCATCGGCGACGGTCGAACGCTCGGAACTCACGGCGCTGACGGACAACAGCGCGACGAAGGCGAGGCTCGCGACGGCGACGCCCCGCAACAGATCGCCCGTCTGCATCGACGCCGACTGCACGATGCCCGCCTCGTGGTGGATCCCGTACTTGTACAGCCCGTAGCCCGCGGCCGAGAGCAGCGACAGTAAAACCCACAATCGGAAGACCCAACTGTGGGCGGTCTGGCGCAAGTCGGTTTGCAGCACCGCCCAGTACGGCAGCAACCGGTTGAAGCGGATCGGGGTTCGGGTCGCGGTCGCGTCCATGCTATCGACTCCCTTACGCCGGCGGGGCCATCGAGGCCATCCAAGCATCCATGGCGGCTTGCATCTCGGCTGCGGTCATGTCTCGTTTGTGCGTCCCGATGGTCCACTTGTGGCCCGAGGGATCGACCACGCTGCCGCTGCGATCGCCGTAGAACTGGTCGGCCAAGGGCCGGTCGACGGTGGCCCCGGCCGCGAGGGCCTTCGCATAGGCCGCGTCGCAATCGTCGGTGTAAAACATCAGCCCGGAGGATGTCCCGCCGAGCGACAGCGGGCTCTTGGTCCCCCACTCGGGGTTCTCGTCGCCGAACATGAACGGCGCCCCGTTGATCTTCATTTCCGCGTGGGCGATGCCCCCTCCCGGCAGCGTCAGTTTCAAAACGAGCTCGGCGCCGAACGCCTTCTCGTAGAAAGCGATAGAGTCCGCCCCACCGCGCAGGGTCAAGTACGGGGTGAGGCCGGTGTTACCTTCGGGGATCGACTTCGTGGACATCGCGAAACTCCGGAAGTGTAACTGTTCATAAAAACAGTGTGAAAATTGCCACATAGAATCGATTTGTCCAGCAACTCTCCAAAAGTTTCCGCCACGCGATGGTCACGCGGCCTCGGCCGATTGATACAACCGCGTGAACCCGCGCTGTTCTTCTTTTTCGACCATGTCCAAGTAGGCCTGTTCCGTCTGCATCCCGACGCTGCGGACGCTGACGAGGACGACTTTGTTGTCGGCCATCGTCTGGAACACCATGGCCAAAACCGCGGTGTTCGGCACGTCGTCGACCAGTTTCAATTCGAGCCGGCGGTGCCGGAGGATCGCCGAGCCGACTTCCTTCATCACACGGATTTGCTGCACCGTCTTGGCGATCGACTTCTGATCGCCTTCGATGTCGAGTTCGTAATGATTCTTCCGGATGCGGCCCTTCAAGTCTTGCAGACTGCCGTGGAAGATCAATTGCCCTTTGTTCAGCACGGCCGCGTGATTGCAAACCTCGTCGACGTCGGTCAGATTGTGGCTACTCAGGATCAGCGTCTTGTCGGCCGCGAGGCGCTTGATGAGTTCGAGCATCGACCGGCGTGCTTCGATGTCGAGCCCGTGCGTCGGTTCGTCCCAAATCAACAAATCCGGTTCGTTGATGAGGCTGGCGGCGACGGCCAAGCGCGCCGTCATGCCGGGGGTGAAGTAGGCGATCGGCTCCCCGGCGTGCGGCAGCAGGTCGACGGCGCGGATCAGCGAGGCCAGCATCGGCTTGCGCGAATTCGCGGGCATGCCGAAGAGCCGGCCGATGTAATCGAGGTAGACGATGGGCGTCATGCCCTTCGGGAACTGCGGGTTCGTCGGGATGTAGCCGATGCGGCGGCGCAGATCGGCGGCGTTCGGCGTCATCCGTTTCCCGAAGACCTTGGCCCACCCGGCCGTGGGCGTGTGCAAGCCCAGGACCAACCGCAGGAACGTGGTCTTGCCCGCGCCGTTGGGCCCGAGTAATCCCAGCACCGTCCCCGGCTCGATGGCCAGGGTGGCGTCGTTCAATGCGATCTGGCGGTTCTGGTAGATCTTCGTCAAATGCGACGTCTCGATCACCAGCGCCGCGGCGTCCGTGGCCACAGCCGAATCCCCGTCGGTAGTTCCGCGATTCCGGCGGGATAGCGAAGGGGGGCGTCGGGCACAAGGGGAATCCCTGCGGCGAATCGATAAGAAATCCCCGCGACCCGCCTTCCGCACCGAAGCCGAACCCATGACCGACCCGCGCGTGTTGATCGTCTACAACGAACCGGTCCTGCCGCCGGACCACCCGGACTACGGCTCGGAGTCGGACGTCCTCTACTCCGCCAAAATCGTCCGCGAGAGCCTGACGACCCTCGGCATCCCCAACGCCTCCTTCGGCGTCACCGACGACCTCCCGGCTCTGCTCGCGCGACTGCTGACCCGCGATTTCGACGTCGTCTTCAACCTCTACGAAGGCAACGCCGATTTCTCGATCACGGAAGTTTACTTCACCGGTCTGCTCGAATGGTTGCGGCTGCCGTACACCGGCTGCCCGTCGACGACGCTGGGGATCGCGCGGAACAAAGTCCTCGCCAAGCAGTTGTTCAAAGCCGCCGGCATCCGCACCCCGGACTTCGCGGTTTGGGACGACGGCGCCAAAGCGCCGCTCCACCTCGGCTGGCCGCTCATCGTGAAGCCAGCGGCCGAGGACGCCAGCGTCGGCATCGACCAAGGCTCGGTCGTGTCCGACGAGGCCGAACTGCGGGCGCGTGTGAAGTACGTTCAAGAGACCTACGGCGGCGTCATCCTCGTCGAACAGTACATCGCCGGCCGCGAGATCCAAGTTTCGCTCGCCGATCTCGATGCGGCGACCGGGCCGACGGTGCTGTCGTTCTCCGAAATCGCCTTCGCCGAGACGGCCGGGAAATCGCTCTGGCCGGTCTACACCTACACGGCCAAGTGGGACGAAACCAGCGACGAATACAAAGGGGCCCCCGTCGTGGTCGGGGCGAAAGTGCCGGGGGCCGTGCGGAATCGGCTGAACGAGACCTCGCAGAAAGTCTTCCGGCTGCTGGAGTGCCGCGATTACGCCCGCGTCGACACCCGCATCACCGAAGCGGGCGACGTGTACGTTTTGGAATTGAACCCCAACCCGTCGATCACGAGCGTGATGATCGACGAAGGCCTCCCGTCGGTGGGCTGGACCTACGACCAATTCATCGGCGTCGTCGTCCGCAACGCCGCCGCCCGCATTCCGGGGCCGACGGGCCAACGGCGCGTGCGCGCCGGAGACTCGGGATCGGCCTGACCTCGGCCAATTGATTCCAGCGAGAAGTCACACACCCCTCCGTGGAACCATTGCAAAAAGCTGGAATCATTTCCGAACGCTGGACAGACGAAGCGGCGCAACGGGTTACGGCGGGTACTCTCACCGTAAGGGGGGTGCGAATGCCACGCGGTTCAAAGCGGACACTGGCCCCGGCCACGCGCTCATCGAGCAGCGGATCGATCCGGACGTCCCCCGTGAACCAATCCGCCGGCCCCTTCGCCGAAGGTTGGGAACCGCTTCGCTTGATTTCTATGGCGGCGCTCCGGAAGGGCTTTCAATGATAGACTTCGTTTCTCGATTAAAAGGGATGCGACTTTTTCTTGCGTGGCCCTTTCCTTTTGATGATCCCTTTGATCATCTTTGCCATTACGGATTCGTGATCGGAATACATATCGAATAGTACTCGCTCTAAAATATCGAAGCCATCACATACATCGTCTCTGCTCACATCATCAGAGTGGCTTCCGGCATTTCCCAAGTATTTAACCGCCAGCATTCGCTCGCACATCAATGCCAGATTCGGCTTGCGAGCCTTGATAATCTCTATTCTTGTATGGAGGTTGATTTGTTTCATCTTGCCATCGCGACCTTTCCTCTTCCTAGGTATTTTAACAACATCCAAAACAAGCTCCAATGCATTGCGTATACGATTGAGGCAAGCGGAGTTGTCAATCCAGAAAAGTGCAAACGCCGCCTTGATTTCATCCTCGACAGAGGTGGGGCATTTCGGCGGCACCTTAATTACTGGGATTGCTGGGGTTATGCAGATGGGTCGGCAGCTTGCGTAGTATCTGCCGTCTTCGTCAGTATCTGTACATGATGTTCCTGAAATGGCACAAACAGACTTGCACTCTAATCTAAGACATTGCGCTAAACACGCGAACACGCCTGTATAGGACTCAGGATCAGAGTGTTCGTGATGCTGATATCTTTTTGTCCGTCCATCAAGTTCATTTTTAAAGCTTTTCGGAACAAGCGACAAAGTTGACAAGCAGTTTGGGCAAGGCCACGGTGGCATCCACGACTCGTTGAGCCTCCGATTCCACAACTCGCGATCGATTGGCATGTGCTTCCTCTTGAGCAATTGATACTCACTCGCGACGCACATCATCCGGAGCAATCCCTTTCCCCATTTGCCTCACTTCCCGATAGGGATCGCGGGAAGCAGTGGCACAGCATAGCTCACATCCTAAATCAGGGTCGGTGTGCCATTCGGCCTGTCCTTGGCCAAGTCCGGCGAGACGAAGTTCAGCGTGTTGGCTTTCAAGCTCTTCCGGTTGTCGGGTGCGACCTTCTTCCCATCCCACGACGCAACGGCGGGTGCGCCCGCGGCGAGCTTCTTGGCCGCTTCCCTGATGCTCACTTCCAGAGCGGCTCAGTTCGCCACGTTCGCGTCGATTTGGAAGATCATCTGCCAGAGGCGATCCGACTCCCCGCGTTCGAGGACTTGGATCGGCGTTTGCCCTTCGAATGCCGGGTTGGGCGTTCGCATCCAGTCCCCGAGTTCGTCGGGCGGGAGAATCTCGCCCAATGCGGCTCGCAATCGATCCGTCTCCACGAGCTTCTGGCGGGCCGAATCGGCGGCTTGGGTTTTGGCCGTAGGCCGCGGCTTCGTGCTCGCCATATTCTCCCCCTTCGGGCCGCCGGATACTTGCGTGCAATTTACACCTTACACATTCTAGCTCAGGCGTCCGAGTTGGATGAAGTGCTTCATCGCCGGTCGCTTCGCCTCGGGGCGAAAGGGCGGCTTGGAATCGACCGACCGACAGCGAGAGTGTACCGGATTCCACCGGCGAAGCGACTTTCCGTCGTGCCCCCGGTGCTTTTTTCGAGGGAGACCGTTTGCACCCTCGCCGTAAGTCCCAGAGGGGCTTAGTCATTCCGAAGAGTTGGTCGCTTTCTTGGCGGGAATGTGCTTTCTGGCCGGGGGTGGGTGGGCAGTGTCGGAAAGGGAAAACGAAGTCATACGCCATCCTGCCGGCGCCGTCGCGCTCTCGCCGGTCGCGCGCCGCCTCGGGTTCTACTTCGCCGCCGACCCGCGCGGTGACTCCGACACGCAAAAGGTCGTCGACTTCCACCGCGCCTTGCTCGAGCACCTGCGCGGCCGAGTCGTCGTGGTCTGGGATGGCGGCGCCGACCACAAGGGTCCGGCGATGCGCGAGTTCCTCCGCAAGAACCGCCGGTTGCGGCTCGAGCGACTCCCGGCCTACAGTCCGCACCTCGACCCCGTCGAAGCGGTTCGGAGCTGACTCAAGTACGGCCGACTGGCCGACTTCGCGCCGGCGGACGCCATCGACTCGGAAGACCGAATCCAGGATTGCCGAGGCGATTATGGGAAGGCTTCGTTGAAAAAGCAGTCCGGATAACCTGCGGATCAGTAAACTAGAAGCTATCTATATCGCTCCCCGCCCCTCTCCGATGGTGTCCCATGCCCCGTCTCCTCGCACTCGCCTGCGCCCTGCTCTTCGCCGGTAGCGGCTTCGCCGCGGAGCCGCCGAAGCTCGGCATCCTGTTCCTCGGCGGGACGGCCGGGCATGCGCCAAAGGATCGCTTCAATCAATTGGAGCCGGTCCTCGCCAAGCGCGGCATCGCGCTGACGTACACCGACAAACTCGACGACCTCAACCTCGCGAACCTCAACAAGTACGACGGCCTGATGATCTACGCCAATCAGCCGAAGGGCACTCCGGAGCAGGTGAAGGCGATCCTCGACTACGTCGCCTCGGGCAAGGGTTTCATCCCGCTGCACTGCGCCAGCTACTGCTTCCTCGACAACAAAGATTACGTCGATCTCGTCGGGGCCCAATTCCGCAGCCACACGACGGGCACCTTCCGCACGAAGGCCGTGAAGCCCGATCACCCCATCATGAAAGGGTTCAGCCCCTTCGAGAGTTGGGACGAAACCTACGTCCACACCAAGCACAACACGCAAGACCGGGTCGTGCTCGAAACCCGCGCCGAGAAGGATCTGGAAGAGCCCTGGACGTGGGTACGGGCGCACGGCAAGGGCCGGGTTTTCTACACGGCGTGGGGACACGACCAGCGCACCTGGGGCCACGAGGGCTTCCACAATTTGGTCGAGCGCGGCACGCGCTGGGCCTGCGGGCAAGACCCGGCACTCGCCGGCGATTACGCCGACGTTCCCAAGATGAAGTCGATCCTCGGGGACAAGAACGACTTCAAGTACGCCGACGCCAAAATCCCCTTCTACCCCGGCAAAGCGGGTGGCCCCGGCCCGAAGCAAATGCAGTTGCCGCTCAGCCCCGAGAAATCGCTGACGCACTACACCATGCCCGAAGGCTTCGAGATGAAGCCTTTTGCCGTGGATGAACAATTCGGCGGCGGCAAGCCGATCGCCATGACCTGGGACGACCGCGGTCGCTTGTGGGTATCGGTGACGATGGACTACCCGAATGAACTCAAGCAGGAGGGCGAAGGTCGGGATAAGATTTTGATCCTCGAAGACACCGACGGCGACGGCAAGGCCGACAAGGTGACGGTCTTCGCGGACAAGCTCAGCATCCCGACGAGCCTGCTCTTCGTTCAAGGCGGCGTCATCGTCCACCAAGCGCCGGACACACTCTTTTTGAAGGACACCGACAACGACGGCAAGGCCGATCTTCGGATCAAACTCTTCACCGGTTGGGGCACCCAAGACACCCACGCCGGGCCGAGCAACCTGCGTTACGGCTTCGACAACTGGATCTACGGCATGGTCGGCTATTCGGGTTTCAACGGCACCGTGGCCGGGGAGAAATTGAACTTCAAGCAGGGGCTGTACCGGTTCAAAATGGGCAACGTCCCGACCGAACCGGGCGACCCCGACGCTCTCCGAGCGAACAATTTCAAAGTCTCCAAACTCGAATTCTTGCGCTCCACATCGAACAACTCTTGGGGCGTCGGCTTCGACGAGACCGGCGAACTCTTCGGCAGCACCGCCAACGGTTGCGTGCTCGTCCACATGCCGATCCCCAACCGCTACTACGAGAAGGTGAAGGGCCTCAATCCGGCCGTGCTTTCCTCCATTGCGGACAACAAGTATTACCCCGTCACGGACAAGGTCCGGCAGGTCGATTGGCACGGCGGCTTCACGAGCGCCGCCGGCTGCACCATTTACACGGCCCGCACCTACCCCAAGGAATACTGGAACCGCACGGCATTCGTGAGCGACCCCACCGGCCACCTCACGGCGACCTTCGTGCTGAATAAAGAAGGCACGAGTTACACGGCCCGCCACGGCTGGAACCTCGTGGCGAGCCAGGACGAATGGGCCGCGCCGATCGACGCCCAAGTCGGCCCGGACGGCAACGTCTGGGTGCTCGACTGGTACAACTTCATCGTCCAACACAACCCGACGCCGCAGGGCTTCCAGAACGGTAAGGGAAACGCCTTCGAAACCGACCTGCGCGATAAGAAGCACGGCCGCATCTACCGGGTCGTCTACACGAAGGCGAAGCCGGAGAAGTACCCCGATTTGAAGGATGCGAAGATCGAGACGCTGGTGGAGACGCTGAAGCACGACAATCTGTTCTGGCGGATGCATGCGCAGCGGTTGCTGGTGGAGAAGGGGGATCCCGGAGCGGCCAAGCTGTTGAACTCGATCATCGCGGATCCGAAATCGGATCCGCGAGAAGTCCTGCATGCCATTTGGACCCAAGCGGATTCGACTGCACCCACTCAGGGAGCCAGCGGATTGGGACATGCCTCTCCCGCAGTTCGGCGTGCGGCCATTTCGTTGCTTCCGAACGAATCGATTTCGGTGTTGAATCTCATCAAGGCGAATCTGCATGAAGATCTGGATCCTTCTGTACGCCTTGCGGCCTGGCTGAAGATCAGCGAAATTTCCACGGCGGGGGTCGCCACCGCCTCGCCTCTCGTAAACCCGATGGCTTCGCTGAATGCGACAACCGACCGTAATCAATCCGACGCGATGATCATGGCCTGGGTCGCGCACGCCGAGACGGTGATCCGGGCGGCGCCAAGTGTGAAAACGCCGTGGACAAAGGAAGGCCTCGCTGCGCTCGAACGTGTCGCATTCAACTTCGCTACGAAATCGCCGAAGAATCTCGGCTCCACTCTCTCGGCCCTCAATGATACCCCGGTGTCAGCGGCCATCATCAACGGCTTCGCTGCCGGTTGGCCCGCCGGCAAATCGGCCGAACTCACCGCAACCGACGAAAAAGCCCTCGCTCAAGCGCTCATCAAAGTCCCCGCGACTTCGCGTGGCAAACTCCTCAAACTCGCGTCCACTTGGGGCGTGAAGGGCCTCGATGCCCAGCTCGGCGAACTGACCAAGGGCCTGCTCGCCGTCGTCGCCGATGCGAAGGCGACCGACACGGCCCGGCTCGACGCCGCCAAACAAGTGCTGGAATTTCAGCCGTCGGACGAAGTCGCCGCAGTGAAACTGCTCGAAGCGCTGACGCCGACGACTTCCGCCGAACTCGCGTCGGGGATCATCGACATCCTCGGCCAATCGAAGGCGAAGGCGCTCGGTTCGCTCCTCGTCGAGAAGCTGCCGAAGCTCCCCGCCGTCGTGCGGCCCGCCGCACTGCGGCTCGTGCTCGGCCGCCCCGAATCGGCGAAGGCCTTCCTCGATGCCGTCGAAAAAGGCACCCTCCGTTTCGACGCGCTCCAACTCGATCAGCGCCAAGCGCTGGCCGCGCACCCGGACAAAGAACTCGCCGCGCGGGCCAAGAAGCTGCTGGCCGCCGGCGGCGGGTTGCCCGACGCCAACCGGCAGAAAGTCATCGACGAGTTGAAGCCGATATTGCTGAAGAAGGGCGACGCGCCCAACGGCAAGAAGATGTTCACCACGCACTGCGCCAAGTGCCACAAACACGGGGCCGAGGGGATGCAGATCGGCCCCGACCTGACGGGCTTCGCGGTGCATCCCAAGGAAGAAATCCTGATCCACGTGCTCGACCCGAGCCGCAGCGTCGAGGGGAACTACAAGGCCTACGTGGCCAAGCTGCTCGACGGCCGCGTGATCACGGGCGTGATGAGCGCGCAGACCAAAACGACCGTCGAACTCCGCGACGCCGAGAACAAATTGTGGGCTTTCCCGCTGGCCGATTTGGACGAACTCGTCGAATCGAAATTGTCGCTGATGCCCGAAGGATTCGAAAAGCAGATGAAGCCGGAGGAACTGACCGACCTGCTGGAATTCCTCACGCAGAAGGGCAAGTACGTGCCGATCCCGCTCGACAAGTACGCCACGACGATCACGACCAAGGGGATGTTTTACGAAGACGCCGGGATCGGCGAACGGCTCGTGTTCAAAGACTGGACCGCCAAGACCTTCGAGGGCGTTCCGTTCGCGCTGACCGATCCGCAAGGCGACAAGATCAAGAACGCGATCCTGCTGTACGGGCCCAACGGCAAGAAGGCCCCGTCGATGCCGAAGTCGATCGTCATGCCGTGCAACACCGCGGCGAAGGCGATCCACTTTTTGTCCGGCATCGGCGGTTGGAACTTCCCTTACAACGACAAGAAGACGGTCTGCCTCACGGTCCGCCTGACCTACGCCGACGGCAAGACCGAGGACCACGACCTGAAGAACGGCGTCCACTTCGCGGACTACGTCGGCCGGGCGAACGTGCCCGAATCGAAGTTCGCCTTCGCCATGACCGGCGGCCAGCAGGTGCGCTATTTGGCGGTGACGCCGAAGCGTCTGGGCGAGGTGATCAAGACCATCGAATTGATCAAAGGCCCGCACGAGTCGGCGCCGGTCATCATGGCGGTGACCATCGAGACACCGTGAGGAGCTGACGTGACGGAACTCCGTTTTCTCTGGTGGAACGTCTGCGACTTCTCGCATTTCGATGCGAGTCGCCGCGCGCGAGCCCGCAGGCCGAAAACGGAGCCGAGTACCGAGAGAAGCTCACACGGATCGAATGTGCGTTCGGAACGATGTAAAATTCGATTTCGGCGGCGGGGCAGCTAGAGCGGACATCACGTTTTCGTAGCGGTCCAGTTTTCTCTTCGCCCCAACGGGGCCGACTTTTACAGCCCAGGGCGGGAGCCCTGGGAACCAAGTTCC
>JAYSYN010000206.1:0-12340 GCA_043727575.1 Fimbriiglobus sp. | reverse complement strand
CCCGCTCGTGGAACTCCTAGCCCTCTGCGACACCCCGGAGTGGAACGACCTCTGGACCGCCGCCTAACGCCGTGGCAAAATCCGGAGGGATACCCACGGGACACTTCGGCTTGCATCGCACCCCGCCGCCGGCGCACAATACCGGAGATTCGGAACCTGAAACCCGGGCAGGATGCCTATGCGCTCGCTCCGTATCGCGGTGCTCGACGAGGAATTGCCGTACCCCCTCACCTCGGGCAAGCGCATCCGCACCTTCAATTTGCTGGCCCGGCTCGCCGAGCGGCACCGCATCACGATCCTCTGCCATCGCAACGCCGAACCCGGCGAAGCGGAAACGGCGTTGAAGGTCCTCCAGAATTTGGGGATCGACGCGATCGTGGTGCCGCGGGCCGTGCCCAAGAAGGAAGGCGCCGGTTTCTACGCCCGCCTCGCGGGGAATTTGCTCTCCCCCCTCCCCTTCTCCGTCGCCACGCACACCAGCCCCGAACTCGTCGAAGCCGTCCGCGAATACGCCGCCCAAAATCCCGTCGACGTCTGGCACTGCGAGTGGACGCCCTACGCCCAAGTCCTGCGGCGGGCCCTCGGCAAACGCCTACGCCGCGCCCCGTGGGTCGTCATGGCCCACAACGTCGAAAGTCAGATCTGGAAGCGCTACACCGAGACCGAAGAGAACGGCGTGAAGCGCTGGTACGTTCGCCGGCAATGGGCGAAGTTCGAGAAGTTCGAGCGCTGGGCCTTCGCCCACGCCCTTTGGACCGTCGCCGTGTCCGAAGACGACGCGGCCCTCATCCGCGACACCCTCGATGGCACCGAGCAAACCGAGGTCGTCGACAACGGCGTCGACACCGAGTTCTTCCGCCCGCAGCGCGACGTCGAACGCGATCCGCACCGCGTAGTCTTCTTGGGCAGTCTCGATTGGCGTCCGAATCAAGACGGCGCCCGGTTGTTGCTCGACTCGATTTTCCCGGCCGTCAAAGCCACCGAACCGCGGGCGAGCTTGGCCATCGTCGGCCGGAACCCACCCGACTGGTTGAAGGAGCACGCGGCCCGCACACCCGGCGTCCGGGTCTTCGGCAACGTCCCCGACGTCCGGCCGTTCCTCGCCACCTGCGGCCTGACGGTCGTGCCCCTGCGCGTCGGCGGCGGCTCCCGGTTGAAGATTCTCGAATCGCTGGCGATGGGCACCCCCGTCGTCAGCACCCGCGTCGGCGCCGAAGGTTTGCGCCTCGAAGCGGGCACGCACCTCAGCGTGACCCCCGACGAAACGGGCTTGGCCGACGCGATTTTGGAAACGATGGCGAACCCCGACGACGCGCTCGACCGGGCCGACGACGCCCAGCGCTACATCCTCCGGGAATACGATTGGGCGCCGCTCGCCGAGAAACTCGAAGAAATCTGGCGCGTCGCCGTGGAAATGCGGGCCATCCGTCCGACGATGCTGGGGTGATGCTCGAACGCACCCCCGCGTGACAATTCGGTTACAATCCTCGCAATCCGGACGGCGTCGAATACCGTCTGAATGGTGACCCATCCCGCTCTCCTCTCCGGAGTCTCCCCCATGCGTTTGAACCGTTGGCTCTTGGTCGCCCCCGTCGCGGGCGCCGTCGGCGTCGGTCTCTCGGCCGAGCACCTTTTCAGCGCGAACGAGAAGAAACAGGACGACCCCAAGCCGGCCGTGACGCTGCCGATCACGCAGGTGGTCATGTTCAACTCCGGCGTCGGTTACTTCGGTCGCAGCGGCAAAGTCACCGGCGACGCCCGCGTCGATTTGACCTTCCCCGAGACCGACATCAACGACCTCTTGAAATCGATGACGCTGCAAGACTTGGACAACGGCCGGGTCAGCGCCGTCAGCTACGACAGCCGGGAACCGGTCGCCCGGACCTTGTCGAGCTTCGCGATCAACTTGAATAGCCAACCGACGCTCGGCGCGATCTTGACGCAAGCCCGCGGCGAGAAGATCGACATCGTCATGCAACCGGGCGCGACCACGCAACCCGGCAATCTCAGCGGCACAATCATCGGCATCGAGATCCAGAAAATCCCCGTGGGCACGGCGCAACTCGACACGCAGATGTTGAACGTCCTGACCTCGGACGGCCTGCGCAGCATCAAGTTGATGGACGTGCAGAAGGTCCGCTTCGCGAACCCGCTGCTCGAAGCGGAACTCAAACGCGCCCTCGATGTGCTGGCCCTGAGCCACGACACGCAGAAGAAAGCCGTGCAACTGCACTTCAGCGGCGACGGCGAACGCCGGGTGAAAGTCGGCTACGTCATCGAATCGCCGATCTGGAAAACCAGTTATCGGCTGGTGCTCGACAAAGATGGCAAGCCCTACTTGCAAGGCTGGGCCATCGTCGAGAACACGACCGACGAAGATTGGAACTCGGTCAAGATGGCGCTGGTGAGCGGCCGGCCGATCAGCTTCAAGATGGACCTGTACAACCCGCTGTACGTGCCGCGACCGACGGTCGAACCGGAGCTGTTCGCCAGCCTCCGGACGCCGGCGTATGAAGGCGGACAGAAAAACTTCTACGCCGGTGAAGCGGCCAAGCCCACCATGACCGGATCGGCTCCCGGTGGCTTCGGCGGCGGTGCTGGCCGAGGGGCCGCTGCCCCCGAGACGGATGGCAAGGCGTTGCAGGGCACCTTCAATCGCAACGCCGGCGACAAACGCTACGGCGAGCAAATCGGCAAAGACTTGGCCGAGCGCATGGAACTCGGCTCGGTCGCCTCGACCGCGACGGCGTCCAAGCTCGGTGACTTCTTCCAGTACGCCATCGATCATCCCGTCAGCTTGGCCCGGCAGAAGTCGGCGCTGCTGCCGATCGTCGGCAAGGACATCGAAGGATCGCGCGTGAGCATCTACAACCCCGCGGTCCAAGCCAAGCACCCGCTGCTCGGGTTGAAGTTCAAGAACACCTCCGGCGCCCATCTGTCGCAAGGGCCGGTCACGGTGTTCGAAGGCAGCACCTACGCCGGCGATGCCCGCCTGCTCGACACGCCGCCGAAGGACGAGCGCATCATCGCCTACGCCGTAGACCTCGCCACCGAAGTCATCGTGCAGACGCCGAATGGCTCGTCGAAGATCACGAGTATCAAGTCGAACAAGGGGATCGTTTCGATCACGCGTCGCAACCGCGAGGACAAGGTCTACAAGATCGCGAACAAGAGCGACACCGACCGGACGCTGCTGATCGAACACCCGAACCGCACCAACCAGCAGTTCAAGCTCGTCGAGACGCCCAAACCGGTGGAGGAACTGGCCAACCTGTACCGCTTCGAGAAGAAAGTCCCGGCCGGGGAATCGACCGAGTTCAAGGTGACCGAAGAGCGCGACCAGGGCGAGCAGATCGCGTTGTCGAACTCCACGGACGACTCGATCCGTTTCGTCATCAATCTGTCGGAAAGCAGCCCGGCGTTGAAGGCCAAGCTCGTCCAAGCCCTGGCGACGAAGGGAATTTGGGACGCGGTCCAACGCGACCTGCGGCAGGTGGGGCTCGACGTGGCCCGCATCACGGCGGACCAAACGCGCATCCGCAACAACCTGCGCGAGACGCCCAAAGAAGCCGAGGTCTACGGCGACTACCTGAAGAAACTGAGCGCCCAAGAAAAGGAAATGGACGCCCTCACCGACAAGCAGAAGAAGCTGATGGCCGACGAGTTCAAAGCCCGCAAGGCCTACGAAGACTACCTCGGCAACCTGAGCGATTGATCGACCCCCCGCCGGGAGCAACCGAAAACCGCCGCGGCGACGCGGCGGTTTTTTCGTGGGTTCGCCGTCACTTTTTCTTTCGTTTCGTTGCGGGCGGCGAAGTGGGTTCGACGACGTCCACACGCACCGGGGCGGGTCTCGGAGGGCCGGCCGGTGGGATGCCGACGACGATGCCGAGCGGTTTCAAGAGCAGCGTCAGTTCCTCGGCTTCGCGCCGCGCTTGGGCCGAATCGACTTTGGCCAAGCCGATGGCGAAGTACCAAAATTTCTCGCGGTCCTTCGGCGAGACCGACTCGGGATCGCTGCCGAGTTCCTTCACCAATTCGCGGTCGAACTTCAGTTGCTTGAGCGCCGTGGCCAATTCGCGCCAAGTCAGGCCCATCGACAACACCGCGCCGTCGTCCCGCGAGAGTTTGCGGCCGATGAGCAAGTGGAAGAAGCCGCGCAGCCGGCCGACCGCCAATTGGCGATCGCGAATCAATTCGAGCACGACTTGGGATCCGTCCATTCCGAACTCCACGCGGGTCATCAAAGAGCCAATCCCCACTTTGACGAAATTCCCGGAATCCCACAAGGCCCGTTTTTCCCCCGGAGTACCGAGCCTCTCCAAATTGCCGCGGACAAAGTTTATTTTTCCGAATCTCTGAGCATCGCCAGGTAGACCGCGACGTCCGCGGGGTGGATCGACTGCTCTTTCAGCCCCTTGGCCTTCGCGGTACGGAACATCGCTTTCGCCTCCGCCAGCCGGGGCGGCGACTGGCCTTGTAGGGCCAGAGCGAGGTGGAACATCCGCAAAGGCGATTTTTCCAAGGCCAGCGCCTGCGTCAAATCGCGCTCGGCGGAATCGAATTGCTTCGCGGCGATCTCGATCCGCGCCCGCGTGTCGAGCAGGTCGCCGGTCAGCCCGTTTTCCGTCACCGCTTTTTCCAAAAGCGCCGTGGCCCGTTCGGTTTTCAACGGGTTCGCGGCCAGCAACCAAGCGAGGTTGTTGAGCGCCGCGACGTTGCGGTCGTCGAGGGCGAGGGCGGCTTCGTACGCCGCTTCGGCCTTCGCGAAATCGCTTTGCAGCGTGCAAAAATCGGCCTCGTTCATCAGCGTCGCGATCGACCCCGGCTCGCCGGCCTTGGCTTCGGTCAACCACGTTTGCACGAGGGCGACTTGACGCGGGGTCGCGGTACCGGGCCGGATCGCGGCCAAGCCCGCCGGCAATTTGACGCCGACGGGAAGGAGTTTCGCGTGACGCTCGATCTTGGCGAAGGCGTCGTCGGTGCGGCCGTCGGCCGCGAGCAGACCCGCGGCGGCGACCACGGCTTCGGGCCGGTGGGCGAAGATCGCCTCGTATTTGGCCACAGCGGAGTCGGTCATTTTTCGGCCGAGCGCCGTGCGGCGAACGCCGTGAATGCGGGCGAGTTCGTCGAGTAATTCCGCCGCGCGGGCGTAGCGTATTTGCAAATTGCCGGGTGCGGAATCGGCGGTGCGGGCGTAGCCGTTGGCGAGTTCGAGTGCCCGCTCCGGCCGGCCGCTGCGGGTTTCGTACCGGGCCACGGCGGCCACGGCTCGGAAGTCGGCCGGGAAGTTGGCGAGCAACCGGCTCGCGCAGCCGTCCGCGAATTCGCGGTCTTCGGGTTCCGACGCTTCCTCGAGGCCGGTCACGAGGTAATCGATGTTCTTGCCGTCGTTCTCCAAGAGTTCGAGGAGCAGTCTGCGACCGCGGATGCGACCGTCGCGATCGCCGGACATACGGCACATCTGCGCGAGCAAAAATTGATCGCGGCGATCTTTGGTGACCACGACAACCTCGGTGAGAATTTCGATCGACCGGGCGACCACCTGTTTGCGGTCGTCGCTTTCCAAGTGGCGGGCCAACCCCGCGAGCACCGCGGCGGTGGAACGCTTTTCGTCTTCGGTTTCACCGGGTGAATTGTCTTTGCCCGCGAGCAAATCTTTGGCCTTCTTGCGGTCGAGGGGGTTCCCCTCCGCGACGAGCAGCATCGCCAAATTCCGCCGCGCCCAAGCCGCGTCCCCCTTGGATCGTTTGGAATCCGCGAGGAACGTCTCCAACAGCGCGATCGACTCCCGGCGTTGGAACCGCGAGAGTTTGAGCGCCAGACTGATCTGAGCGAACTGCCGTTGTTCCGCGCCGGTTTTCAACTCCGGCTTCCAGCCCGGCGCCGCCGCGGGCGATTCCGCCACGGACGCGAGGAGCACGGCGTACTGCATCGCGGGCAATTTTTCGCGGGCGCGTTCGAGCAGCGCGGCCAGCGCTTCCGAACCGGTTTGCACGAGTGCCAGCCGGAGCCAATCGTCGGTGGTGGCGCGTGGGGAAAGCGCGCCGAGTTCGAAACTGTCCACGGCTTCTTTTGAAAGTTTCAATGACGTGTAGCCGTTGCCGAGCCAGGCGAATTCGCCGACGACGCCTTCGTTCCAGCGCTTGGCGATTTCCAAGAGCTTCCGGGCCGAAGCCGGGTCGAGCCGGTCGATCGCTTTGCGGACCACGCGCTGGAATTTCTCCCCGCTCCAGCGATAATCTTGGGCCAGTTGCTTCAGCGTCGCCGGCAGCATCGCCTCGCGGTGCCGGGCTTGGAATTCGATCCGCGCTTGCACGGGTCCGTGGCGGTTCGGTTCGAGCACCACAGCCCGGTCGAACGATGCTTCGGCCGCGACTCGGTCGCCCCCGAGTTCGTGCAGGCGACCCAAGGCGATGCAGACATCGGCGCGATCCGGGCTCGCGCCGAATCGGGCGACGAGGCCTTCGCGGGCGGCCGGCGCCCCGGCCGGTTGCGCGAGGGCGTCCCACGCTCGGCGCAGCGCGTGCGTCTCCGCCCCCTTCGGCAATTTGGCGAGCGCCGCTTCGGCCTCGGCTTTCATCGCGGGGTCGTTCGCTTTCGCGGCGTGCTCGTAGACGGCGTCCCACAGGGCCGGTTCGGTGAAACGCCGACCGGCCATGCGGCGGAAGGTTTTCAACATCCCCGCGTCGTCGCCCAAGCGGTCGTAGATTTCGAGCAGGCCGTCCAACAACCGCTGTTGCTCGGCGTCGGGCCACGAGTCGATTTGCCCGGCGAGCCGTTCGATGCTCCGGAGTTTCGCCGGGTCGCGCGTGTACAGAACCGCCCGCGCCAGCCGGACGTCGGGGCTGTCTCCGGCGAGGGCCTGCGCCTCGTCGAGCACCGCCAACCCGACGGCGTTCCCGGCCAAATCGGCGAGCGCTTGGGCGAGCGCTCCCCAGAGTTTGATATCGGACGGGCGCCGGGAAGCTTCGGTCCGGAGGATCGCCACGGCGCGTTCGGTCGCCCCGCGCCGCGTGGCGATGTCGGCCCGCAAGATCGCGCCGTCCGAATTGGAAGGACCGACCTTCGCCGCGACGTCTTTGGCTTCCGCTTCCAACGTGTCCCAGAGTGCGGGCGCCGGCGGGGGCGATTGCGTGCGCAGTTGCGCCGCTTTCATCTTGAGCAAGATCGCGCGGGCATTGATACCGACGAATGCGGACCGCGCGGCGACTTCGTATTCGCGGATCGCCTCTTCAAACCGGCCCGCGTTCAGGTACGCTTGGCCGAGGGTTTCGCGCCCTTCCAGATGCTGCGGGTCGCGATTCAACAACTGCGCGAGGCACTCCATTTCCTGCGCGGTGTTCCCCCGGTTGCGGTGGCACTTCGCCAGGAGCATCAGGCACTGGTTTTCCAACCCCGGCAGCTTCGCGGCTTCGATGCGGAGTCGTTGGAAGATTCCGGTCGCGTCGTCCCAATGGTCCTCGCGCATCGCCAAGCGCCCGCGGATGTAGTCGGCCTGCATCGGCCCTTCTTTCTTCTTACTCCCCTGCAGCTTCGCCAAAATGTCGCGGCTGCGTTCGGTCTCGCCGAGTCGGACGAGCAAGTCGGCCAGGGTCGCCAGCAGTTCGAAGCTGTCCGCCTCGGGCACGTGGGCCAAGGCCGCTTCGAGCACGGCCACCGACGAGCCGATGTTGCCGCGGTTGAATTCGAGCCACGACAAACTGCGGACGAAGCGCGGATCCTTCGGGTAGAGTGCCACCCCTTTGGCGAGGAGGTCGCTGGCCTCCGCGAGGTCCCGGCCGCGCTGGAGTTGCTCGGCCAACAGTAACAAAGCCCCCGGATTGTCGCGCTCGAGCACGAGGGCTTTGCGCAAATCGGCGATGGCGGCGTCGATCGGCGCGGCCGGATTTTCGTCGATCAACGTCGCGAAGACGGCGCGTTCGATGTACGACTCGGCTTTCTCGGGCAGGGACGCGATCAATTGGTCGTGCACGGCCTTGGCTTCGGCGGGCCGGTGCTCGCGCCGCAGAAACTGGGCGAGTTGCAGATACGCGGCTTGGTTCTTCGAGTCGCGGCGGATCGCCTCTTTCAAACTCTTGATCACTTCGTCGGCGGGCTGGTGCAGAGCCTGTTGGGCCGAGGCGAGGGCGCGCCAAAGGTCGGCGTCGGCCGGGTCGATTTGCAGCAGGAACCGGGCATGCGTTTCGGCGTCGGTGTTGCGCCCGATCTTCAGCGACACCTGCAAAGCCTCGCGGCGGATGGCGTGTCGCGCGGGATCGGTTCGCAAAATCCGCTCGTAGAGCAGCAGCAGGTCGTACGGATTGCCGGTCGCGCGGTTCTTGACGAGTTCGGCGAGTTGGACCTGGGCGTCGGCGTCCGACGGTCGGAATTCGAGGTACTGCCGCAAGTAGCCGATGGCCGCGTCTTTTTTCCCCGCATCGGCGGCGCGGTTCGCTTGCTTCAGCAAAGCATCGGGGATGCGCCGCGCTTGGAACGCGTGGACCCCGGCGAGGGTGCCGACGAACGCGGCCAACGTCAGGAGCATCTTGAGGAGGAATCGCTTGTTGATCGTCGGGAGCATCGGGCCGCGTCCTTGCGGGTCTATCGGGTAGGCGGGCAGTGTAAATTTTGCCGAGGGGGTGCGTCAACCGCAGTTTGAAGATTACGACGCTCAACGCGTTCTGAAGCGATACAGCGGAGACAGTCGCTTTTCGCTCCGCGAAAAGTAGCTAGCTCGCAACTTGCGGAACCCGAGTGTTGGCCCGAACTACTTTTCGCGGAGCGAAAAGCGACTTTCTCGACGTGGCTCGGTTGACAGACGTCCTCCGTACTGCGGTCACGCCTGCTGCATCTGGGCTTGCCATTCGTCGAGGAGCTTGCCGATGTTTTTGTACACGTAATCGATGTTCGCCAATTCGTGACCCAGGTCCATCGCCCGGGGCAGTTCCCCGTTCCCGGCCGACCCGACCGCGAGTTGGAAGAGGACTTCCTTCCGCGTCGGTTCATCGGCCGCGGTCGTCAGCAGCGGCAGGGCTTCTTCGAGGTTCCGCTGGGCCAACCGCCAGTTGTTCCGCTTGAGGAAACAGAGCCCGAGGTAAAGTGCGGCTTTCCCCTTCAGGCGATCATCGCGCCGGGCGACTTGCAGTTCGGCGATGGCCTCGTCGATCTTGTCGAGCTTCAGCAAGCGCAATCCGAGTTCGAGGCGGTGCCCCGTCTCGGCCGGGAATCGCTCGGCTTTGGTCCGCAGCAACTCGGCTTCGCGGGCCACGATTTCCCGCTGCAACCGGTTGCGGGTTTTCTTCAATTCTTCCTCGGTCGGCTCCTCGTCGGCGGTGTCGTCCGTTTCGACGCGCGCCTTCAATTTCCGCAGCTTGGCCTCGGCTTTGTCGAGATTGTCCCGCAACGGCAACAAATCGAGTTCGAGCAATTCCAATTGCAGTTTGAAGTGGTTCCCCGTCGGACCTTGGCCCTGCAACAGCGCCGCCCGCGCCCGGTCCAATTGCCCCTGCCGGCGATAGACGGCCGCGAGCTGCACGTACAATTCCGGCCCCGTCGGATCGGCTTCGATGCGCTTCAGCAATCCCGACGCTTCCCGGCCGACCTTGTCTTGCTTCTCGACGGCGGCTTCTTCCATCCGACCGACGACTGGCGAATCTTTCGTCCCCGAGATTGACTCTTGGTATCCACCACGGGCGATCGTCTCGGAGGCGGCCAAGTCCTTCGCTTTGTGGGCAGCTTCGACATCCTTCGGGTTGGTCTGTTGGACCAACTGCCAAAGGCCGATGGCTTTCGTGAAGTCACCGCGCTTTTCGAAGAGCCGGGCGAGCGCGCGGTTCAGCGTCGCGTCGTTCGGGTATTTTTGTCGGGCTTGATCGAGGGTGTACACGGCGAGATCGAGCAGGCCGAGGGCGTCGAACGCCTCGGCCATATCCATCGCGGTGCCCATGTCCCAGGGGTTGCGGCTGAAGACGCCTTCCGCGTGCTCGAGTACTTTGACGTAATCGCCTTGGGCCTTGGACGTTTTGACTTTCGCTTTGAACCGCGGCGTCGAAAAGAAGGCGAAGCGGCTCCCGCGGAGGTTGCTGCCGTACTTCTCCTTTTGCGCTTTGCGCAAAGCTTGGCGGAACGGAAAATTCGCGGGATCGAGCTTGCAGCAGAGCAACAACAATTGGATGCCGTAATCGTGGTTGCCGGTTTGGAGCACTTGGCGGGCGCGTTCGAAATTCTCGGACGCGACGCGGCGCTGATCGGGGGTAGGAGAGGGAACGGAGCGGCTCCGGTCGGCCATGGCCTGGTTCTTTCGGTTCGCGCCGGGGAGTGGCGGCGGTGCGGTGCGGGTCGTCATGCGAATGCCCTGTATGTTGTACCACACGGCCCGCGAACGAACATCGGCCGGGCGATCCGAGATCCGAGATGCCGCTCGAAACCGAAGACATCGACCGCGCCGCCGCGAGTATCCGTGCCGGCGGACTGGTGGCGTTCCCGACCGAAACCGTCTATGGGCTGGGGGCCAACGCCCTCGATCCGGTCGCCGTGGCGAAGATTTTCGCCGCGAAGGGGCGTCCGGGTACGAATCCCCTCATCGTCCATGTTGCGAACGCGGATCAAATCCCGCCGCTCGTCGAATCGTGGCCCATCGCAGCCCGCGAATTGGCCGAGCGATTCTGGCCGGGGCCGCTCACAATCGTGGTACGGAAATCGGCCCTCGTTCCGGACATCGTCACCGGCTCCGGGCCTACGGTCGCCCTGCGCTGCCCGAACCATCCGATAGCATTGGCTCTCTTGAATGCGGCCGGGGTTCCGATTGCGGCCCCCAGTGCAAACCGCTCCGGGGAGTTGTCGCCGACGACCGCGGAGCACGTCCGCAACAGTTTGAACGGCCGATTCGACGTTTTGCTAGACGGCGGTCCGTGCCCCGGCGGCTTGGAATCGACGGTGGTCGAAATCACGGATGCGGGCGTTCGATTGCTCCGACCCGGCCTCATCGGCATCGCGGAATTGGAAACCGCCGTCGGCACCGTGGACGGCGGACCGGTTTCCGCCGCGCAGGATTCCCCGGCCCCTTCACCGGGTTTGCTCGCGAAGCATTACGCCCCGCGGACCGCCCTCGAGTGTGCGGCCACCCCCGCCGGTGTCGATTTCTTGGTGAATCTGTACGAGACCGCCGGGTTGAAAGTCGCCCGGTATACCTGCGTCGAAACTCCGGTCGAAGCCGCGAAGGCCCTCTACGCCGACCTACACGCCCTCGACGCCGGGGGTTTCGACCGCATCATCGCGCTGCTGCCACCCGAAACCGAAGCTTGGCGTGCCGTGCGCGATCGCCTCACCCGCGCCGGGGCGGAGGAGTGAGGATCGATTCCGGTAGCCGCATCCGGCAGTCCTATCCCATTGCTGTTCGTCCAATCGTCCCATAACTTGACAGACCGCACCCGTGGAAGGACACCGTCGACTATGGAACCGACCGAGCCCGAATTGGAACCCACCGCAGCGCCCAGCGAAGTCTCGTTGGACGAACGTATCCCCGCTATCCTTTCGGAATCCGCCAAGCCTTTGCCGTTCGGCGGCATTAAAAAGGCGTTGAAACTGGCCGGCGTGCCGTTGAAGGGGAAAAACAAAGTCGGCGACGACGCGATCCAAGTGGCCATCGACGCTGCGGTTTCCGATGGCCAGGCGTTTGCACACCCGCATAAGTCGCCCGAAGGGAAGCCGTCGTACTGGCACCGGGCACACGTGACGAAGGCCGAACTCGCACTGGAAAAAGCGAAAGCGATCGAAGCGAAGATCGCGGAAAAAGCGGACGCCAAAGCCGCGAAACTGGAAGAGAAGGCTCGGGCCAAAGCGGCCGACGCGGACGAGGCGGCCCGTGCCAAAGCGGCAACTGTCGCCGAGACGGTCCATCGGAAAACCGCCGAACTCGGGCATAAGCCGGTATCGGAAAAGCAACTCGGTCAGCCGAAATCGACCGCGCACACCGGGGAGCACGAAGCTTTCCGCAAGTCGGTGGAGGATCTCGTCGACGCGGGGAAACTCCACCGCCACGGCGACAAATACGGCAAGCACGCCCCCGTCGTGACGGCGTGGTACGAAGCCCGCCCGCTGAAGAAGCCCTTCGAAGACGCCCTCAAAGCCGCGCGGAAGATCTTGGCGTCGGGGAAGGTGAGCGCGGACGAACTGGCGGAGTGTTTGAAAAAGGCCTTGGACGAAATGCCGGGGGCCCCCGCCGAGGGGTCGACGCCGGATGCGGAATCACCCCGACGAGGCGATATGGAATGATGGTTAGGGAGGTCGAGTCGCACGAATAGAATCGCCCATGTCGCCGGTCCTCAGGCGTGTCGACAAGTTTCCAACTTGTCGACAC
>JAYSYN010000205.1:0-4125 GCA_043727575.1 Fimbriiglobus sp. | reverse complement strand
CGGAGAATGAGCGACCTTGCTCGGTGACCAACTTCACAGCCGAGAGCTTGTACTCGCGGGTGAACGTGCGTCGCGTTTCTGCCATTCGGGGATCTCCTTGAATGAAGAGTACCCCTTAACTTGGTGTCCGCAACTTTTGGGGAGGTTTATGTCTCCGCAACTTCCGCTTGGGCAAGGGGCTTGCAGTTTTTCTAATACTCTTCAATGGCCTGGGAATTCGCATCCGGCTTGTTCGCGGAAGGCGATGCGGAATTCATCGAGTGTCCGGAGCAGTTCCGAGAACGTGTTGACGAACAGTTCCACTTGGGACGCGTATTCGTCGCGCGGATCGGTGCCGATCCCCGGATGGCTGCTCAAATAGAGCACGACATCTTCGAGGAACGCGTTGGCTTCGCGGACTTTGCCCTTCATCTTCGGCAGCGTTTTTTGGAACCCCTGGAGCGATTTCGTCCGCTCGGGAATCGTTATCCCGATCGACTCGTATTCATCGGCGAAGCCGATCAGAATGTCCTGGAGTCGCTTCTCCGAATAGTCCCGCGCCTTCTGACGGAACAGCCCGGCGGCCGCTTTGTAGGAACTCCCGAGGTGCTTCATGGAACGGGCGAGATCGCGGGTCGATTCGTCGAGTGCGGTGAGCGCTTCGCCCGTTTTCATCACGATGCGGCGGATCTCCTTGGCGATTGCCAAGAACTCTTCGATGGATCGGCGCATCCGGACCGGATCGGCTTTTGCCGAAGCGAGCAGCGTCCGCACATCT
Source organism: Fimbriiglobus sp. (assembly GCA_043727575.1). GTDB lineage: Bacteria > Planctomycetota > Planctomycetia > Gemmatales > Gemmataceae > JALHQU01. Next base: position 3,368 of record JAYSYN010000205.1, on the reverse strand, counting down.
TCGAGCCGTTCGATCAGCGCGTCTTCCTGATCGGCCAGCTGCTGACGACTCTGAATCGCGGAGCCGATCAAGGGATCGGCGGTCGAAAAGTCGCCGAGTTCGGGTTTCTTCGCTTTCTTGGGGGCTTCCGCCGGAGCCGCCTTGTCGGCGGGTCTGTCGGCGGTCGGTTTTTCATCGGCCTTGGTCGTTTCGTCCCCTTTCACCGTCTCGTCGCAGCCGACGACGAGCGGGAACAAGCCCAGCAGCAGGGCCAACACCATCAACTTGCGAATCATGACCGACCTCCAGTGTCAGTTCCGATCGGCCTCGGGAAATCCGAGAGCCAAAAGATCGGAACCGGTTAAGGCGCGCAGCGCACGAGTCCCGGCGGGCCGGGGGAGCGTGTTCGGAAAAGTCGAATCGGTTTCGACGGCGGTGGCTTCGATGAACGGGCAGGTGACCTTGGCATTGCCGAAGGCCGGACTCACTGCGAAAAACACCATCCGATCCGCGAGGGGATCGGCGAGCGGTGCATGGAGCAATTCCTCGACCATCACCGTCGGCCGGGTTTGGAGTTGTTCCGCGACCGTTTTGGAACCCCCATTCGAACTGCTCGTCCGCGAGGTGAGCGCGACGATGCCATCTTGCTGGCCCATGCGCCCGACCACATATTCGGCCGTGTTGCGCGAGCCGCAGCGGAAGCCGACGGTCGTGGCGCAGCTGGCGAGGAAGGCGTGAGCTTGGTCTTTGCCGAACTTCGCTTCGAGGAGTTCCAAAGATTGAGTGGCTGCCAGTACGTGGATACCGTGAGAACGGCCAACGCAAGTGGCGGTCACGATGGAATCGACGACCGCCCGATCCAGCATCGCAATCTCATCCAAGATGACAATGAGGCGGTCATCGGGATGGCTGACGGTCTGCGCCTCTTCGATCAAGCGACGGATGAAGACGTTGAAAACGGGGAGAACGGCTTGGGAGCCGGTCGGAGGAATCCCCAAGACCGCGATGCCATCTTCGGCGAGGAACGATTTGAGATTGAACCGCTTCGGCGTGTCCAACTCCGCGAGCGCGGCCGGGATCAGCGGCTGGATGACCGAACGGATCGTGCTGAAGACGTCCGCGCCCGACTTGATCGTCGGCCCGAGCGTCGCCTTGTAGAAGGACTTGTCTTCGAAGTCGTGCCACATCACCCGGCGGAGCTGGCGCTTGTCGGACAAGATGGCACAGAGTTCGAAGAGTCCCCAGGGGCGAGTCGCTCGCGGTTGGAACTTTTGCAGAACCAAGGCCACAAGGCCGATGGCATGGCGAGCCCCGTTGCGAAAGAACGGATTCTGATCGCCCGGTATGCTGGGGCAGATCGTGTAGGCGAGTTGATCGATATCGCTCCGCTGGCCGAAGATTTTCGGGAAGTCGAGTACGGACGCCCGCGCGTCGAGCGGATTCAAGTAGTGGATCGGAATTTGGCCCGGAACGAGGGCATGCAGCCGGCGCGGCAACTCGTTTTTGACATCGAGGAAAACGAAACGCGTTCGACCGACCCGGATCCCGAACAACCGGAAAAGACACGGGAGCATGATGTTGATCAGGGACGTTTTGCCACCGCCCGGCAGACCGAAGATGATGGTCGGCTTACTCAGCGAATCCAAAGGAACACGCAGGATCCCAAAGAGGACGCTGAGCGCGTTGCCGATTTGCCCCACGGCCGTCAGCTGATCGATCCGCGCATCGGTGACCGCATTCGCTTGGGCGGCCGATTTCACATCGGGCGCGCCACGGAACGGGCTCCAAAACTCGTAGCGCATGAGCAGTCGAACGACCGCGATGATCACGACGAGGGCGATGATCAGTTCCATTTCTTCCCCCTCCAGATGGCGATGCCGAACGCGAGCAGCCACCACGCGGGCGGTAAGCTCGTGAGTAATTGGATCGAAAAGCGCCCCGCACGCGGTACCACGCATGCAACCAATTCCCCGGACTCCGACCACGACAGCGCATGGCGGGACGGGGCCGTCGGGGCGAGTCCCCCTGGACCGAGTCGTGCGTCGGATTTGGAATGGCGTTGAAAGACGCCCGCCACGCCGGGATCGCGCGTCAGCGAGATGGCGAAGATCAGAACGAGTGGCAGGATCACGAGGATTGTGATCCAGTTCCGGATCCAGCGCGCGGGAGTGACGGTCTTCCAGTAGTTTTTGAGGTAGTAAGCCGCGAGGAGCCAGGTCGTACCAACGAGGATCACGACGCCCAGACCTTGGACTTCCCCCTTCGGCCACAGGGCCAGCGTGAAGGCCACGCCGACGAGCGCGGGGACCGTAAAAAAGCAAAACCAGATCGTCCAGGGCATCATCGTTCTCCTCAAAGGTTCTGTTCGGGCCCGCGAAAGCGGTGGACTTCGCCGGGACGCATCGATTTGGCGTGCTGCATCAGCACGGAACGGGACCAGTTCCGTTCGACGAAGAGGACTTTGGCCTTGGCGCGTTTGGCCTGCTTGAGGATGAACTTCACGTTTTTGGGATGGGCCTGCGCCACGTCGGTGACGACGATCAGCGACTTCCGGGGAATGCGGAACTTGGGCCGGCGCGACAGGCGATAGATCATTTCGCCGTAGCGGATTTTTTCGAGGATCGTGCCGTTGAGCTTGCGCATCGCCAAAACAGCGGCGTGGTGGGATTCGTACATGGAGAGTTTCTTGAGATCGCGGGCCATCGCCGCGACACTCCCCGGTGTCCTCCGGTCACCGTTTCCGTGCGCACGCCAAACCGGCTTGGCAAAGGCCTGGTAAAGATCGATGGCTATGGTCGCCGCTTGAAGACCGATTTTCCCGACGGCCCCGATGACCTGATAGGAACGGAGCGCTTTCTTCACGATCCGAGACCAATCTCGTTTTGGTTCCGAGTGCTCAGCCCGTTGCTCCTGCCGGTCGTGATTGCGGTCGTCCTTTTGCTTCGCGCCGGTCGTATCTTGTTCGCGCTGACGAGACGATTCCGCCTGATCCTGTTTCTGGAACGAAGCCAATTCGGCTCCAGTTGCGGCTCTGGGGTTGGTTTGGATATAACCGATTTCGCAATGACATATTCGACTTGGATCCGCACCGTCTTCCATTGCTGATGGCGGTCGATCACCGCATATCGACTTTGGCCATGAGCGGGCTCGGATGGCTGGAGCGCGAACGGTGCGGGATGACTCAAGACGAGGGCCACCGCCCGGTCGAGCCGTTCGACGGAATGGCGCGGTGAAGCCACCTCGAAAATGCGAACGCGCAAGTCGCGCGCCGAAAACGCGGTGACCTCGCGTGTGATCTTCCCCATGGAAAGTGGACAGGATTTTAGCGAGTATCGGGGTGATGCGAGCGTTCGTACTCGGCGGGGCTGAGGTAGCCCAGCGTGGAGTGG
>JAYSYN010000204.1:0-12414 GCA_043727575.1 Fimbriiglobus sp. | reverse complement strand
AGGCGTTCGGGCTCCCCGTTTGCCTCGGCGTGTCGCGCAAGGGCTTCCTCGGGCAGGTCACGGGTAAACCGCGGCCCGAGCGCATGGCCGGGTCGCTGGCGGTCGCCTGCTTCGCATTGGCGCAAGGCGCGGCTCAAATTCTGCGGGTCCACGATGTCGCGGCGCACGCGGATGCTATCAAACTAGCGACGTTCCTGCTGCGTCCGCCGCCGTCCGATTGACGCCCCGCCGAGGAAAGTACCGTGCTGCGAATTTGCGCCGCGCTCGCGTTAGGCCTGCTCGCCTCGACCCGCGCCCCGCTGTCCGCGGCGGAGTGGAAGGCCGATCCCCCCGCGAAAGCCGAGGTTTGGAAGCCGCCCGAAGGCGGTGGAATCCCCCTCGGCAAAACCGTCGCCCGCGCGGCCTTCGCCGAGCACTTCGGGCCTTTCGCCCTCGTCACCGACCGGGCGGCCGGCGCGGAGCGCGTCGTCTACGACCTCCGCACCGGCAAGGAATCCGCCCGGCTCCCCAACAAAATCGAATCGTCGATCAGCATCCCCGATCTCCCGTCCCCCGACGGCGCCTACGCCGTGCGTTCGGCCAAGCTCCTCGGGAAAGAACTGGAATTGACCGCGACCGCCGACGGGACGATGCGCACGATCGAATTGCCGGCGGCCGCCACCGGCTACGCGTGGCTCGATTCCAAGCGGTTGCTGGTCGCCCTGCTCGCCGGGCGCGGGGAAGTCGCGGTCGTCGATGCCGCCACGGGGACAGTCGGTCGGCGCATTGCCCTCCCGAGCACCCCGGCACTCGACCCGATCCATCGCAATTTCGCGACGAGCCCCGGCGGCCGGTACGCGGCGATCCCCACCGATCGGGGTATCGTGTTCTTCGATTCGACCGACTCGACGGCCGCGTTGATGATGCCGACAAAGTCGAAGAAACCGTCCGTGGCATTCTCCGCCGACGGGGCGCGGCTCGCGATGCTCGACGAAGGCGACACCGGCGAAGGGCGGCTCGCGATCTGGACCGCCGGGGACAAAGATCCGAAATCGACGGCGGTCGCCCGCAAACCGAACGCGCCCAACGGCGGCCGCGCGATCCAAGCGGTCCGCGCCGGCGGCTGGCTCGTGGACGACGCAAACGTGCTGGACGACGCGGGGGAGAGCGTCCGGACGATCCCGAACGAAATCCCGAACGTGGCCTACCGGTTGGCCCTCGACGCGGAGACGGTGCTGTCGGTCGGGGCGCCGAATCCGGGTGCGCCGACCGAACTCCGCACGATCCGCACGAGCGCGGCGCTCGTCAAGACTCTGCTGGTCGGGCAATACCGCGACGCGTCGAAGAAGACGGTGAATCCGGAGCCGTTCCTCGGTTCGTTCGAGGCGGTCGTTCCCGCTCCGGTGCTGCCGACGGCGACGGCGGACCCGACGGCGCGGCCCTTCGTGGCGCTGCACGTCGCCCGCACCGGGACGTGGGCCGTAGTCGAACGCGACTTCTCCGGCTCCCCCACGACCGTCCGAATGCGCGGCGTTTCAATTTGGACCGCCGACGGACACGGGCCGCCCGTCGATCTCCCGCCGGCGCGGCGCGTCTTCGGCGAACTCGCCGCGGACGAGGGCTTCCTGACCGCCGATTTCCCCGCGGCGACCCCCGCGACGCTCGCCTTCCACAACCCGGCCGGCGACATGGTCTGCCGGTGGCGATTGGCCGACAACGCGGCGCGCGAATCGGCGCTGCGGTACGCGGCGGTGATCGACCGGCACCGGGTCGTGACCCTGAACGAGACGGGTCTACTGGTCGGTTGGAAAATGCCGCAGTGCGAGGCCGTGTGGACGCTCGACTTGCCGGGGGCGTGGCAAGCGACGCTCGGCCCGAAGGGGGATCGCCTCGTCGTGGCGACGCCGAAAGGATTGCACATCGTCGGCGCCCATTTCGGGAACCACTGGGGACTTTTGAAAGCCGATCTCGGCGGCGACTCGCGCGAAGGCGCGATCTGCGTCCGCGCCGACGGGACGCAAATCGTCGTCGGGCACCTCGTAGGCTTCGGCTACCGCTATTTCGTTTGGGGCCTCGCCGGGAATCGGACCTTCCGAGAATTCGCCCTGCCACTGGGAACCTCCGGCCGCTCTTTGATTCACTTGGGTGGCGATTTGGTCTTCAACGGCCGCAGCGCGCTCGACGTGCAACGCGGGATATCGGTGTGGGAATCGGCCGATTTTCCCGCGGACTCGACCGCCTCGCAACCGGGCGACGGCCGGCTCTGGCACCTCGCGGGCGATCGACCGGGGCTGGCCCGCAACAAGGTCCAAGCGGTCGCGTTCCCGAGGGCCGGCCTCGAAGACTTGCTGAAGACGATGGACGAATCGAAAGACAAGGTTTTGCAACCGGGCGACCGCATCCGCATCGAACTCGACTTCCTCGGCGCCCCCGAGCGCTACCGGGCGCCGGCGCTCGCGAAAGTCGCGGAGCGGCTCCGCTCGGGCGGGATGACCGTCGCCGACGACGCGCCGATCACGCTGCAGATCACCGTGCGGATGATCCCGACCGGGGAGACGTTGAACCTCAGTTGGCGCGACATCAACAAACTCGGCCGGCAGGAAGTGTTGAAACCGTACAGCCTGCGGTGCACAACCGAGGTGCTCCGCGGCGGGCAGACGGTGCACTCGGGATCGGGGGCCGAATTCAAAATGCAGACCGGATTGCCCGGCCGGGAGATCGTCATCACCGACGACAGCAAAACCGCGAAGGAGTTCTTCGAGCGACAAGTGTGGGACCAAGCCGTCCTTTGGGCGGGGTTCTCGGTGCCGGGGGCCATGGCGATCACGCCGACGGGGAGCCCGATCACCCTGCCGCTCCGGGGCCGATTGAACAAAGGGGTGTTGGAGACCGACTGGCCCAAAGGCTATTCGCCCCCCGCTGAGCCGAGTTCGGGGAACCCACCGGCCGACACCGAGGCGCAGGCCCCCGAATTCGTTCCTGCGGCGCCCGCATCGACACCCGCCTGGGTGTGGATCGCGGGCTGCGGCGGGGTCGGCGTACTCGGTATCCTCGCGGCGTCGGTCGGATTGGCGATCTGGTTGGCACGGGGGAAAAAAGCCACGAAACCGGCGATCAAGAAGCGGCGCAATCGAGACGACGATGACGATTGACGGGGCGAATCCGCAGGGTTCGATTCGTCCTTGCCTAATTTGCGGCATCGGAGATGCATCGTGAACGCCAATCGGGCGAAGTGGCGACGCAAGTCCCCGTCCGCCCCGGCGACCCGTGGTAGACTTTCCCAATCGATGAGGATCATCCCATGAAATTCCACTCTTTCGCCGCAGCGCTCGTGGCCGTCGGTTTGGCCACCGCAACGACGCGGGCCGAGCCCCCCAAACCGATGGAAGAACCGGGCTGGCTCGGGGTCGTGTTCGCCCGCGGCGACTTGAAAAAAGAAATCGAAGCGACGCCGATCTTGGAACGGCCTTATCGCCCGCTGCACGTCTACGGGAACACCGTCCGTCGGAATTTTTACCGGGGCACCCCGGCCCCGCGCGTCCGCGACGTGGTCCAAGGGACCGGAGCACTCGTCACAGGCCGGTAGTTCGTCCCCGTCGGCACAAGAACTGCAATCCTCACGAGCGCGGTCGGCATTTGCCGGCCGCAGTCTCCCCGAGGTACGCAGTGATGACCCGCTTCAAACTCGCCGGTTCGTGGATCGTGGCCCTCTCCCTTCTGGCCATCGTCGGCCTGAGCCCGACGGCCCGGACGGAAGATCGCACCAAAGAAGTCAAAGCCGAACAGCAAGAACACCACGGCATGATGATGTCCTGCGCGAAGGCATGCTCCGACTGCCAACGGGCTTGTGACGCGTGCGGCAACCATTGCTCCGTCTTGCTGGCCGGCGGGAAGAAAGAGCACCACGCCAGCTTGATGACGTGCCAAGACTGCGCATCGATCTGCGCGGCCGCATCGCAAGTGGTCGCCCGCAGCGGGCCGTTCTCCGCGACGATCTGCAAAGCCTGCACGGAAGCCTGTGCGAAGTGCGGTACCGAATGCGAGAAGTTCCCGGACGACAAGCACATGAAGATGTGCGCCGAAGAATGCCGCAAGTGCGAAAAAGAATGCGCCGCGATGGTGAAGCACATGGGCGGAAAGTGATTTGGAGCGGACAGCGAGTTTGAACTCTTCTTCGCCCCAACGGTGCCGACTTATTCACAAGGCGTTCCAAGTTGACACGGCTCTGCGAAAAGCGAGTTTGCTTGCCCGAGACTTGCGGAATCCATGCGAGCCGAGCCGACAAAGTCGCTTTTCGCTCCGCGAAAAGTAGCTCGGGTCGATTGAGACTTGCGGACCTCGAGGGCGGGCGGAAACTACTTTTCGCGGAGCGAAAAGCGACTTTGTCCGCCCCGCCTTCCAAATCGACGGGTTGGGCGTATCGGGAGTCAGTTCCCAAGGCTCCCGCTGGCATTGCTTTCCCGATGGTCAGTAGCCGCGTCGCTCGTTGACCACGGCGAGCATTTGCCGGAGCACTTCGGCTTCGCTCAATTCGGAGGTGTCGAATCGGATCGCGTCCGGGGCGGCCATCAACGGGTCGAGCGGTCGACTTTCGTCTTGGGTGTCGCGGTCGCAGATCTGTTTCAGAACGGTGGAGTAGTCCGGGTGGACGAGTTGATTCATCCGGCGGGCCGCGCGGACTTCGGGGCTGGCCCAGAAAAAGAATTTCACGCGGGCCTCGGGGAACACGGCCGTCCCTTGGTCGCGCCCTTCGCAGATGATGTCTTCGCCGACGGCGAGGCGCCGCTGTTCGGCCTTCAATTTCTCCCGCACTTCGCCGAAGGTTCCCACCAAGCTGGCGAGCGCCCCGGCCCCTTCGCACGTGATTCGCTCCGTGAAGTCGACGCCGCCGAAGATGACTTTGTCCGGCGGCATCTCGAACTGAAACCCCGCGAACAGATCGCGAATGCCGTCGCGATCCCGAGTTTCGGCCGCGAGATCGAACCCGCGATCCCGCAGGGCCAAGCCGGCGGCGCGGTACATCCAACCGGTGTTGAGCAGGCGGAATTGCAGGGCGTTCGCCAAGCCGATCGCGGCGGACGATTTCCCCGACGCGGCGTATCCGTCGATGGTGATGACCATGCGGATACGGTATGGGAGGATGGCGATCCGGGCGAGCCTCACGCCGTCGTGAGGACCATTTGCAACCGGTCCGCGGAGACGAACTGCCCGCGCCGTTCCATCGAGTTGGCTTCTTCGCGGATGTTGTCGAACCCTTCGCGGAGAATCGCGAGGATCTTCATCGCGTTGCGGACGTTCTGAATCCGCGGGGTTTTGAGTTCGTGTACCACGAACTCGTAGAGCCGCAGCATGTTCGTGCCCATCTCTTCTTCGATGTCCGTCCGCACCCCCGAGGCGAGCGCGGTGACGATCAGCTGCGCTTTGGAAATGTACGGCGTCGCCACGGGGACGTCGCCGTTGGTCAGGGCCATCTCGGCTTTCTTCAACCGGACCATCGCCCCGTCGTACAGGGCGAGGAGGGTTTCGATCCGCGTCCAAGCGGCCGAGGGTTCGGTGCGGGCGTATTTCTGATACGGCGTCATGGAGTCATTCCCGGGATTGGAGTGTCGAACGATTATCGGGCGACCAGCGAGGTCAGTTGGGTTTGAACTCCCTTGAGCGAGTTCACCGCCGATTCCATCGCGGCGAACTTGATCTGGAGGTCGGCCGTTTTGCCGGCCAAGAAGGCGTTCTGCTTGGCGATGGTGGCGTCGATGTCTTTGGAATTCTGCGTGAACGAATCGTTGATCGCTTTGAAGCGGCCTTCGACCGGGTCGACGTATTTGGCGAGTACCCCGGCGAGGCGGCTGGCGAGGCCTTGGTTCACCGACACTTTGGCGTTGCCCGGGGCGGCGAGGCTCGACCGCACTTGAAGGCCGTCGGTGTTGGCATTGCCGGACGCCCCCGAGAGCGTCTGCCCGGAGCCGGTCGCGGTTTCGGTCTTGCCGTTCACCGTGAAGCTGCCGGCGACGTTGGTCCCGGTGCCGCTTTCTGCGCCGGAAAAGCCGAGGTCCGCGAGGGCCGTCCCGCCCGTGATTTCGACCTTCGCCGACGAACCGTAGGCTTGGCTCGAGATCGCCAGTTTCCCACCTTGGACGCCGACCGAGACGAGGTTGCCGTTGAGGGTCGCACTCGAATTGATCTTCCGTTGGATGACCGCCGCGAGTTCGTCGATGGTGTAGGTCCCGGAGTCGAGGGTGACGCCGGCCGCGAGCAGGCCGTTCAATTTGATCTGGAGCGAGTTGTTCGCCGGGGTGATCGTGATCGGGTTGCCGGGGGCACCGGCGGAGACCACGATCGCCCGCGTCGCCGGCGCGGTGATATGCACTTGGAACGGGGACCCGTTCGAGGGTTTCGTCTTGGACGTCCCGATACTGAACGCGACGCCGGGGTTGTCCGAGGAGCCCGATAGCGCGAATAGGTTTTTCAAATCCGCGGCGGGGACTCCGGACTGGCCGTCGAGGGCCTGCGTCAGCTTGGCCGAGTCGAAAGTCAGTTTGCCCTTGGTGTCGAAGGCGAGGCCGACGGACGAGAGGCGGTTCGCCCCGGGGCTCAGGCCGGGGATGGTCGCGGTGAGCGCCGCGGCCAAGTCGTCGCCGAGCGAGACGGCGTCGCGGTTACCGAGAAGGACGCCGGACTGCTTCGTGGCCGGGTCGTACTGGGATCGTTCGTTCAAGAATTCGCGGACGCCGTTGTAGGCGTCGACGAAATCCTGCGTCGCTTTGACGGTGCCCGCGGTGTCGTTCGCCACCGTGATGACGACCGGCTTCGCGGGGTCGGCCCGGAGCAGATTGAGCGTCGTCCCCGGGATGAGGTTGTTCACAATGTTGGTGGGGCTGGTGATGGTCAGCGCGCCGGCCCCGCTGCCGAGGACGATTTGCGCGTCGGTCGCGGCTTGCACCGTCGTGGCCAGCGGATCGACGGTCGCGTCGGTGCCCACGTTCAAATTGTTGGTCACCGCGATGGTGTTGGCCGCGCCGGTTTTGGCGGTGCTCAGCAACAGCCGGTACGGGCTGGCGGAACCGTCGTTGACGATGTTGGCGCGGACGTCGCCTCCGGCGGAGTTGATCGCGTCGGCCAACCCTTGCAGTGTATTGTTCCGGCTATCGATGGTGATCGTCGTGGCCGCGCCCCCGCCGACCTGCAAGGAAATCGTCCCCTGCTTGATCGTGGCGTTGGGGTCGGCGTACCCGGCCGAGGACGTTTGATTCGGTTTGGCGACGGAGGCGACCGTCAGGCTGTAGGTCCCCGGGACGGCGGCGGTGCCGGCGGCGACGGTCAGCGCGGTCTCGTCCGAGCTGGTGGCTTTGCGGCCGTCGAAGGCCCCGCCGGCCGAGCGGGCGAGCGCGTTCGCTTTGGTTTGCAGGTCGAGCAAACGGCCCTGTAGCGAGGCGAACGTGGCCTGCTTGGTGCCGATCGCGGCTTGGCGCGTTTTGAGGGTGTCGATCCGCTGCTGGTTGAACTTCGTGAGGCCCGCGATGATGGTGGACGTATCGATGCCCGTGGCGAGGCCGGTGAAATTCAGACCGTTCGAGCTGAGTCCGCTGACACTGGACATAAATCACCCGCGTGGAATGTGAAGTCGGAGCGAGTCGGAGGAAACGGGGCTCGGCGATGGGCGCTGTTGCGAAAAACCCGGAGGGGGTGCCCCCTCCGGGTCCCGGTCACCGCGGCGATTAGCCGCGGAGCAGCTGGGCGATGAGGGCCGTCGTTTGGTTGGCGTTGCCGAGCACCGTCGAACCGGCTTGGACTTGGGTTTGCAACCGCGTGAAGTTGGCGATCTCCGTCGCGAAGTCGGTGTCGCGGATGACCGACTCGGCGGCGGTCGTCGATTCGAGCGTGGCCGAGAGGTTGCGGGCGTTCGATTCGAGGGTGTTCGTTTGGAACGCCCCGAGCCGGCCGCGGATCGTCGAGACTTGCGCGATCGCCGCGTCGACGACTTTGATCGTGTCCTGGGCATTGGCCGAAGTGTCGACTTTGATCTTGCTCAAGTCGGTGGTGGCCGCGTTGCTCAGGCCGGTGACCCCTTGGGCGAGGGCGTTGGCGGTCACTTTATCGATGGCCACTTTGGCCGTTTCGTTTTGGTTGGCCCCGATCTGGAAGACCAACGAGTTGTCCGTCACCGCGACGGTGCTGGCCGCGGTCGCGGCGGCGGTGGCGCCCAACGCGCTGACGTCGAGGTTGAAGCTGAGGCCGGTCGAACCGCCGAAGGTGACGAGGTTGTTCAAGCCGCCGGAGCCGGCCGACACGTTGGCCGTCACGGCGGCCCCGCCGTTGAAGGCGACGGTGACCACGGCGGCGACGCCCGCGGTTTGCGTCAGGGTTCCGGACGTGAGGCCGGTCACGGTGCCGACGCTGGCGCTGGAGCTGGCCACCGAGACTTGGGCCGAGCCGAGGATCTTGCTTTGGATCGTGATGACGCCGCCGGCGGACGCGGTCGCCACGAACTTGCCGACGCCGCCGCCTTGGGTCGTCGCCGAGTCGAGGGCTTTTTGGATCTTGGTGGCCGAGGTGCTGACGTTGTCGCCGATGTCGAGGGCGACCGTCAGGCCGGAGGTCAGCCCGCCGCCCGACAGGGTCACCGAACCGGTCGCCGCCAAGGCCAAACCGTCCGAGGCCACGCCCACGGCTTTCCCGCCGGTGCCTTGCGTGCCCACCGTAACGGTGTAGGCCCCGGCCGCCGCGTTCACACCCGTCGTGATGCCGCTCAGCAAGGCGTTGTTCGCCCCGGAGGTGACGCCGTTGATGCCGGCGCTGCCGTTGAGGAGGGCTTTCGTGCCAAACTTCGTGTTGTTCGCGATGGTGTCGATGGTGCTCAGGATGTTGTCGATTTCGGCCTGGTTGGCGGCGAGGGCGCTGGCGTCGTTGACCCCGGCGTTGGCCGAGTCGAGGGCCAAGCTGCGGATCTTGGTGAGCAGGCCGTTCACTTCGTTCAAGGCGCCTTCGCCCGTTTGCAGGACCGACACGGCCTTGTTCGTGTTGTCGATGGCCGTCTTCAACCCGGCGATCTGCGAGCGCTGTTGTTCCGAGATGACCAGGGCCGCCGGGCCGTCCGCCCCGCGGTTGATCCGCAAGCCGGTCGAGAGCCGTTCGAGCGATTGGCGCAGGTTGCCGCTGGTCTTGTTCAGGTTGTTCTGGGCGGAGAGCGAAGCGACGTTGTTGACGATGGACAGAGACATTGTGGGCTTCCCGAATGGGGGTTGTGTGGGTGATGAGGGGCGAGTTCAGTTCGTTCCCTCGGATGGGTTATCGAAGTGCCGGGATCATTTTTGCCGGTCGCGCAACCGGAAATCCGCGCCGAACGACGACTTCCGGAGGAACGACCCGCGAATTGAGGGAGCGGAACGAAATATGACGGGAAGCGGGAAGGGAAACGGGTTGTCAAGGCTCAAATCAACCCAAAAATGAATCCGCGGAGAGTACCCCCCACCCCCGTGCGGACGCTGCGGACGCTGCGGACGAATCGTCCGCACGGGTACTGACTGTAATCATCGGAGATTTGTAAAGCTCTACTGACGGCACGGAAAGGAAGTCGGTTGACGTGTTACCACGACTGAGAAATGGCGATCGATCCGGGCTGGATTTTGAGATGGAAATGATCGGTGCCAGCATCGCGCAAAAAACAACCACCCGAGTCGCCGAGAGCCTCTCCCCTCTCTCGACGACTCTGGGTGGTTTCGCAAGAGGGTTAGCGGTAGCAAACCCGAGCTGCCTCTCCCAACAGCCCGCATTCCCAACCGCGTTTCACTCTTGCCAAATACTAGAAATGCACGGTCCGTGCCAAACGGGTTTCGCCCTCGGCAGCCAATCGATAAACACCACGAATCCCCTGCAATTTCAGGCCGGTATCATTTTTGAGAATTCGACTTCACCGTCCGCTCACGATTCGATCGACCGTTTTCTGCTCTGCGCTACGGCACGGTTTGCACGCGCCTTATGCAATCGGTCGGATGCTGGTAGCCCCGTTGTCTCCCGATCATTGCACCGAGAGGCTTTCCACCCTCCAGAAGCCGCCGGCTTGCTCGGCCACGGTAATGGCGACGGTGATCGTTCTCGGGCCGGGCGGCACCTTCGGTGGCCTCGGCTGACCGGCCGGGACGAACGGCTCGGGGTCGTCGAACAGTTTCGTATACTCGTAGGTGTTCGTCAGCTTCCGATTCGGCGACGTGCCGGTCGGCGCATTGCTGGACAACTTCCGGTGCGTCGAATTCTTCGTGAGCAGCGGGTAGCGTTTCAGCAACTGCTCGAAACTGTCGCGGCTCATGGAGGCTTTGAAGTTCGGCGCGGTCGAATCGTAAGCCGTCTGCGTCTGATTCGACGATAGGCTGGTCAAAAAGCTATCGGACTCGATCATACCCCGGAAGCTATCGTTGATGTCGTTGACGTTGGACTCCGCCTTCTTGAAGACGTAGATGCATCCTCCGACGCACCCGCCGACGAGGAGGAACACGACCAGCAAAATGATGCCGAGGACGATCCAGATCGTCTTGCCGCCCTTTTTCTGCGGGCGGCGGACCGGGAGATCGTCGTCATCATCATCGCCGTCATCGCGGCGGCGGCCCATGGTCGACTCCCGGACTCGGAAACGGAATGCATTCGCCGATAGAGTACCGCGTCGAGCGGGCGCCGCCCACGGGAATTCAGCCGCCCGCCGGCGGGGCACTCGCGACGATCACCGTCGCCGGCCGCAAGACGCGGTCGTGCAATTGATAACCCTGCGCCAGCACTTGATACACGCCGCCGGCGGCCACGTCGTTCGTCGGTTGCTCCATCACGGCTTCGTGCAAATTCGGGTCGAACGGGGAACCCTGCGCGGTCTCGATGCGCTTCACCCCGTGCCGCTTCAACACGTCGAGGAACATAGCGATGGTCGCGGTCACGCCGATTTTCAACGGCCCACCGTCCCCGGCTTTGTTCGCTTCGGCGATGGCGCGATCGAGGTTGTCGATCACCGCGAGCAGATCGCGGAACACCGGCTCCGCGGCGTATTTCTTCTGTTTATCGGCGTCGTCGCGCAGCCTGCGGCCGGAGGTCTGCATCTCGGCCAGCAACAGCTTGTAATCGACCGCCTGCTGTTCGAGTTGATCGACCCTCGCTTGCAAGGCGACTTGGCTCGGCGTCGCCGCGTTCGGGACTTCGGGCGTTTCGGCGTCGTTCATTTCGGGTCACTCTCCGGTTTCGCCGGGGTCTCATCGGGTACGAACAAATCCTTCAACTTGCTGAAGATGCTCTTCTTCGGCGGCGGGCCGACGTCGATTTTGTCGAGTTCCGCGAGTTCGCGGTAGAGCCGCTCTTGGTCGGGGCTCAACCGTTGCGGCGTATCGACGACGACCTGCACCATGAGGTCCCCGCGGCGGGCCCCGCGCCGACCGGGCATGCCGTGACCGGACAGTTTGACCACGTCGTGCGTTTGGACGCCGCGGGGGAGGTCGTGCTTGATCTTCTCGCCGATCAGCGTGCGGATTTCGATCGGCCCGCCGAGCGCGGCTTGGGCGAAGGTGATCGGCCATTGGCAGATCAAATTCGTGCCGTCGCGCTCGAAGAACTTGTGCTCGCGGACGCGGATGGCGAACTCGAGGTCGCCGCGCGGCGCGCCGGAATCGCCGGCGTCCCCTTGGCCCTGGTAACGGATGCGATCGCCCGTGTCGACGCCGGGCGGGATCTCGACTTCGATCGTCCGCTTGCCCACGGTTTTGCCGTTGCCCCGGCACTGCGTGCAGGGGTCGGTGACGATGACGCCCTGCCCGTTGCAAGCCCGGCATGGCGTCTGCACGCGCATGAACATCTGCTGTTGAATGACGACGCCCTGCCCGCCGCAGCGTTTGCAGTTCGTCGGTTTGGTGCCCGGTTTGGCCCCGGTGCCGTTGCACTTCTCGCAGTGATCTTCGCGTTGAATCGTGATCGACTTCTTGATTCCCCGCGCGGCGTCGACGAGTTCGATGTCGATGATGATCTGCACGTCGCGGCCCGGTTGCGGCCCGGCTTTGCGCCGACCGCCGCCCTCGTTGAAGAGGCCGCCGAAGAGCCCGCCGAGGAGGTCGCCGAGATCGACCGATTGGCCCCCGCCCCCGCCGCCGCGCGAACCGTCGACGGCCGCGTGGCCACCGCGGTCGTACAGGGAGCGTTTGTCTTTGTCGGCGAGAACTTCGTAGGCCTCGGTGGCTTCCTTGAACTTGTGCGCCGCGGCGTCGTCGCCGGCGTTGCGATCCGGGTGGAACTGCAGCGCGAGCTTGCGGTACGAGGTTTTGATTTGGCCGTCGTCCGCCGTGACTTCGACGCCGAGGATTTCGTAATAGTCGCGCTTCTTGGCCATGGGGATCTCGGCGGAACTCTTGTAGGGCGGGTGGAGTCTTCGGAACCCGCCGTGTCACAATCGGGCGAGCGGCGGGTTCCGAA
>JAYSYN010000203.1:0-35852 GCA_043727575.1 Fimbriiglobus sp. | reverse complement strand
GGTTGACGACCACGCTGGCCGGGTGGCATTGGCTGGCCAGCGTCACACTCATGCTCAAACAGGCGTTAGGATGGGAAAGTCAATAACAGCCTCTAGAGAAATCAGCGAATACGCGTCAACCGCGAGTACTGGATTCACGAAGCCGCAGTAAAATCGTGACCACGGCCACTAAGCCCCGCCCGAAACCATCGATTTTCAAGGGAAAACTTCTCGGATAGCCTCTCAGAGATTTCGCCAGCATCGTCGGTCTCCTGGACTGGGTCGGGGTCGTCAATCCACGTTCGCGGTCAACGTGAGCACGAGCTTGGGTCGCTTCGGGCAATCGGTCATCAGGATCGCTTGGCGATTGGTGATGCCGGGCTGGTCGGTGTGTGGGACTTTATAAACGATGGAGACCGATTTCGATTCGTCGGGGGCGATCGTGACCGGCAAGTCGGTGGTCGTGATGCAACTGCAATCGGCGGTGCCGCCGATGATGCGGAGTGGTTTCTCGGAGTGATTCGTCACGGTCACTTGCTGAGTCAGAACATCGCCCGTTCGACCGTGGCCGAAGTCGAGGGTGGTGCGATCCACTGTCAGCTTTTCCCCGCGGAGTTTGGCGAGTGCCGCACTCGGACTGCCGTACAGAATCACGCCTGTGCCGAGCATCGCCGCGAGCACGACCGCCAAGCAGAGAGCCCATTTTCCACTTTCGACGGTGGCCGTTTTCAGTTCAGCGGTGTTGAATCGCGGCCGGAAGAGGCCGAGCAAAATGAGTAAGCCGATATCGACGCCGAAGGCCGTCCACGGGCTGGCCTTGATGGCCCCGAAGCAACCGCACGTCGCTTGGCCGACGAAGCCGAGGTAGGAACTGACCCCGGCGAAGAGGGCGAAGGTGAGTAGCGCCAAAAGCCACGTGAGCGGTCGGTAGACGCCGAGGAGCAACGCCGATCCGAGAATCAATTCCCAAGCGATGGCCGCGATTTGCACATTCGCCGACAGCCACCAACCGTACTGCGCGAACGCCGAGATGATCCACCCCGCCAGTTTCAGCGAGGCCGCCGCTATCAGCACGCTACCGGCAAGGCCAAGGCAAAATCGGGCGAGCGGCTCGGCTCGGCTCGGCAGTGGTTTCGGCGATGGACATCGGAAGCCCAAAGTGGCTCGGATGGATGAAGGGTAACAGAACGCCGGAGCGACGCAAACAAAAAAGCATAAAAAGATTGAGAGCGTCACTCCCACTCTTTTCCATTGACATTCCCCCTCTCACCCCGGCATGGCGGGCTTGTCTGCGCCGGCCGTCGCCGGCACCTCGGGCGGTTTTTCCGCTGGGGGCTGGTGTCCGCCGCCGAGGGGGTGCTTGACTTTCTCCAGTACATACGCGGCGCCGCCGACGGTCTTGCCGACCGTCTTTTCGATGGTGCGTTCCACGGCGTTCGCCACCGCGCCGACCGGCTTGGCGTAGATCGGGATTTCGTCGACGTCGCCCGTCGAGACTCTTCGATTCGCCAACACTTTGAATAGCACGACTCCGCAGATCGCGGCGACCACGACCATGATCGCGAGCGGGCGGTGTTTATCGACGGCTTTGATCGTTTCGACGAATTGATCGGTGAACCAGTACGCCAGCCAGAAGAGCAAATTGACGCCGGGGATGGCGTAGAGGGAATCGGCGAGGAGGAACCGCGAGATCGGCATCCGGAGAACCCCGGCCATGATGAACACCGGCGTCCGGATGCCGGGGGTCAGGCGGGCGCCGAGCAGGATCATGACGCCGCGTTTCTCGAAGTTGGCCTCGATTTGCGCCCGCTTCGCCGGGGTCAAGAGGCGCTTCTGCACCCACGGCCGGCTGAGAAGCCACGGGCCGAACCAGCGACCGGCGAAGAAGAGGACGCAATCGCCGAAGACCACGCCGAAGATGCAGAGCGGCAACATGATGTACCACTTCGTCAGCCCCGTGGGGGCCGGCAGTAGGTGCGACGCCGGACCGCCGGCGATGGCGCCCACGAGTTCGCGATTGTGCTCTTCGGTGGAATCGTGGCCGACGAAGGCCCCCGCCGTGACGATGGGAATTTCTTCCGGAATCGGGAAGCCGAAGCCCGCGATGACGAGCGTCCCGAGAATCCCGAGGTATTTGGATAAAGCGGCGCCTTCAAACATCTGCCCGAACTCCTGAGCCGCTGGGATCGCGGTAAGTTACGACATCAACTTTCTGGAAGGTAGGCCGACTCGGACTCATTCGCCCACTTTCGGTTGTTCGCCCAGTTTGTGCAAAACTTGTTCCGCCCCGAGCAAACCGCGGTGTTTGAGCCGGACGTAGTCGATCATGGGGAAGGTCCGTTCGACCCAATCGGCGTGGAGCGCCCACCAATCCGCCCACGGCGGAACCGAATCCGGCTCGGCGAGGGCCTTGCGGAAATAATCCAAGCACTCCTCCATGGTGAACGGCGCCGGTTCACTCATCGCGGTCGCCTTTTTTCTCCGCTTCCAATTTCACGTAGTCCTTGAAGGCGTTATGGTTGTAGCTGATGAACAAAAACGCGTGGTGGAGCGCTTGGTACGTTTCGTCTTCGGGGTCGTCGGCGTAGTCCTTCCGCAGGGCGTACAGCCGCGCGAGCAGTTGGTCGGCGTTCAACATGGGCACCTTGGGGGAACGCGTGGGGTTGTCGCGGCGGGGCGATTCTGCCAAACTGACCGGGCGAGAATGCCGATGGTATGATAGCGGCCCCAACGGGATGGGCCGCGCTGGGGCCGTCGCATGGTCAACCGAAGTTCGCAACCGTTGAAAGTTTGGTTCCTCGTCGGGGACGTGCTGGCCGTGGTCGGCGCCTGGCTCGGGGCCTACTGGCTGCGCTTCGAATCCGGCCTGCTCGAACTCTACCACGACCAACCGAATTTCGACCTCTGCCTCGGCAACCTGCCGCTGGTGGTCTTCCTCGGCCTCGTCTGCTTCCGGTACGTCGGCCTCTACGACATCCACCGGATGACGCGCTTCCGCGAGGAGTGCTTCGCCATCGGCAAGGGCGTCGCGCTCTGCACGCTGCTGGTCGCGGCGATGACCTTCGCCCTGCGCTACCAGTACGAATCGCGGATCGCCTTCGCGATGTTCGCGGGGCTCTCATTCGGCCTGCTTTTATCGATGCGCCGGGCCACTTGGATCGCCGTCGGGCGCCTGCGGGCCGGCGGCTACAACCAGAGCCACGCCCTCATCGTCGGTACCGGCCGGCTCGCCCGGCGGACGGCGCGCTCGTTCCGATTGTCGTCGTGGATGGGCATTCAAACAGTTGCGTATGTCGAAGACGACCCCGGCAAAGTCCAGTGCGACCGGCCCGTCGTCGGCCCCATCGCCGACCTGCCGCAATTGATCGAACAATTGCACATCGAGCACGTCTTCATCGCATTGCCGATGAATCGCTACGCCGACGCCCGGCGGGTTTTCGACGCCCTGTCACAGACCGTCGTCGACGTGCGGTTGGTCGCGGATGTGCCGGCGCTGTCGGCGCTCACGCTCACGGCATCGAAGGTGCAAGGGATGACCTTCTTGGGTCTCCGGGAGAGTCCTTACCACGGGTTGAACGTCGTCGTGAAACGGGCCATGGACATCGTCTTGGCCTCGCTCGCACTGCTGATCCTCGCACCCGTGTTGGCCGTCGTCGCGCTGCTCATCCGGCGGAACAGCCCCGGCCCGATTTTCTACCGCCAAGAGCGATGCAGCCTCAACGGCACCGGTTTCCAGATGTTGAAGTTCCGCAGCATGGGCACCGACGCGGAACTGGCCGGGCCGAAAATGACCGCCGAGAACGACCCCCGCGTGACCCGCCTCGGGCGGTTCTTGCGCGCGACGAATCTCGACGAACTCCCGCAATTGTGGAACGTCGTCCGGGGCGATATGAGCCTTGTCGGCCCGCGACCGGAACGACCCGTATTCGTGCGGAAGTTCTCGAAGACGATCCCGAATTACATGGCCCGCCACGCGGTGAAATGCGGGATCACCGGCTGGGCCCAAGTCAACGGCTGGCGCGGCAATTCGTCGCTGCGCAAACGGATTCAATACGACCTCTATTACATCACCCACTGGAACCCGATGTTCGACATGCGAATCCTGTTCCTCACCGTCTGGCGGATGCTCTTCGGCCTGCAAAAGCACGCGTATTGACGGGTGGCCAACTTTCTTGCTGATCGCTGACAACTGATCGCTGACAACTGCCGTGTTCAAAACTTTGAGAATTGAAACAGCAGTCAGCAATCAGCATTCAGCAACTGGCCGTCCTTTTTGATCGTTCCGTCTGCAAAATTCCCAAGCTCCACCCTTCGCCAAAACTTGCCCTGTTGTACCCTCGTCCCGGCCCCTATAATCTTCTTTCCCCGCAAATGCGTTCGGTGGCCGACTCGGTCGCCCATTCGCGAGGTCTACCTTCAACCGTGTGGGTTCGGCGCGGCGCCGGATCGGATCACGAGCAGGAACCCCCTCTTTTCATGGTCAATCGCAACCTCCTCCGCCAGTTCGACCGCGAAGACGACAAAGAATTCAACGACATTTTCGGCACCGAACCCGACGCTTTGACCGCCTGGCTGCCCGCCGACGAACAGAATTACCAAAGCAACAAGATCGTCCAAGGCAAGGTCCTCGAAATCCGCGGCGACATGGTCGTCATCGACATCGGCTACAAGTCCGAAGGGCTGATCGCCCTCGACGAATGGCGCGACGAAGCGGGCAACGCCACCCCGCCCATCGTGGGCGACAGCGTCGAAGTGCTCCTCGAAACCCTCGAAGGCGAAGACGGCAGCATCAGCCTCAGCTACCGCAAAGCGAAGCGCCAAAAGGAATGGGAAGCCATCCTCGCCAAGCACAAGGAAGGCGACGTCGTCTCCGGCCCGGTCACCAAAAAGATCAAGGGCGGCTTGCTCGTCCAGATCGGCGTCAACGTCTTCCTGCCCGCGTCGCAGGTCGACATCCGCCGGCCGCAGAACATCGACGAATACATCGGCCAGACCATCGAGTGCCTGATTCTCAAGATCGACGAGCAGCGCCGCAACATCGTCGTCAGCCGCCGCAAGCTGATCGAAATCCGTCGCGACGGCCAGCGCGAACGCCTGATGAAGGAACTGGAAGTCGGCCAAATCCGCAAGGGGATCGTCAAGAACATCGCCGACTTCGGCGCGTTCGTCGACCTCGGCGGCATCGACGGCCTGCTGCACATCACCGACATGGGCTGGCACCGCGTGTCCGACCCGCGCACGGTCGTGAACATCAATCAAGAACTCGAAGTCTACATCCTCAACATCGACCGCGAGAAGAACAAGATCGCGCTCAGCTTGAAGCACAAGACGCCGAGCCCGTGGCAGGACATCGAGAAGAAGTACCCGGTCGCCTCGCGACACACCGGCGAAGTCGTCAACATCATGCCGTACGGGGCGTTCGTGAAGCTCGAGCCCGGCATCGAAGGCCTCGTGCACATCTCCGAAATGAGCTGGACGAAGCGCATCAGCAACCCGCAGGAAGTCGTCAACATCGGCGACCAAGTCGAAGTGCAAGTGCTGAACATCAACCACGAGAAGAAGGAAATCTCGCTGGGGATGAAGCAGTGCCAACAGAACCCGTGGGACGAAGTCGCCAAGAAGTTCCCGCCGAACACCCCGGTCACGGGCGTCGTGCGGAACCTCACGAGCTACGGGGCCTTCATCGAAATCGAAGAGGGCATCGACGGCCTGCTGCACGTCTCGGATATGTCGTGGACCCGCAAGGTTTCCAACCCTTCCGAAGTGGTGCAGAAGGGGCAGAAGATCACCTGCGTGGTCCTCAGCGTCGATCAAGAGCGCAAACGCGTCGCGCTGGGCCTGAAGCAAATGGCCAACGACCCGTGGGAAGGCGACATCCCCGGCCGCTATATGCCGGGTCAGAAGGTCATGGGCAAGGTGACGAAGCTCACGAACTTCGGCGTGTTTGTCGAACTCGAACCGGGCCTCGAAGGCTTGCTGCACATCAGCGAGCTGAGCGACGACAAGATCGAGTCGCCGGAGGAAGTGGTGAAGGTCGGCGACGACGTCGCGGTGAAGGTGCTCCGCGTCGATGCCAAGGATCGCAAGGTCGGCCTGTCGATGCGGGACGTGGACAATCCGACGGTGCCGGACATCATCCCGGACATGCCGGACGACGACCAGATCCAAGAGATCCGCCCCGGCGAGAAGATGACCGGCGGCGAACCGAAAGCCGCAAAAGAGAAACGCACCGACCTCCGCGGCGGCACCGGCGCCGCCGGCCCGCTGATCCAAATGCCGGGCGCCGGTGCCCCCGTCGAGGAAGAAGTCGGGGCGTAGCGGCTCGGTTTGTAGCAGTGAATCAACGACAGGGCGAGCCATAGGGCTCGCCCTGTTTTGCGTTTTAGGTGTTTCGCCGCACACCTGGCATATACACCGGGCCCCATGGGCCACGGGGAGGACGGGAGGACGATGGTGCACGCGAGGACGTGGAGCACGCAAATCATACTTAAGTCCTTACTCTGTCTCAAAATCGATGCGAATATTCGCCGATTTGACTATCGAAACAGCATATTATTGCCATATTGTACAGTTGCAGCATCTGTTCTGGGCCTCCACCCATACATGACATGTCGCTCTTAAGTCATTGTAATATAACGACTTAAGTGTACAATATCTGTGAGTAAAAGCTGCAACCCCACTCTTTGCAAAGGTTCTTCACAATGGCTGCTCAATCCCTGGCTGCGTCGCTTTCACAAGGCCTCAATTCGATGCGAAAGCAGAATGGCCAAGATAAGAAACGCACCACACTTCGGGATCAACTCTGGCCTGGCTCATCACATTGGATTTGGGACCTCAGGGACAAGGATAAGGTGAAGGGGTTCGCGACTGTGCCCCGCCTCCTTCCATGGGTCATGCATCTCATCAAGCACCTTACAACAGGGGGCGATCCATCGTCGGCCTATCTCGAGCTTTGGTGCCGGGATTTCGGTCAGTCCATTATCGAGATTAGCGACGAACAAGAGTGTGCGTATGCCGCAGGATACGCGAGCACCCGGGCCGTACGAACATGGCGGGAGCACATGCTGAAGCTTGTCGAGATGGGCTTCATCCGGGTTCAAGCAAGCGGAAACCGCGAATACGGCCAAGTGCTGCTCCTTCACCCGTTAGCCGTATGTCGCCGCTTGCATGAAGCAGGCAAAACACCAGAAGGATGGTGGGCAGCGTTTTTGGCTCGCGCAACTGCGATCAGCGCCGAAATTCCTCCGGTGTTGGACTTTTCGACCAAAGAGACAAAGAAGTTGGAGGATGAGGACGACTGATCCTGCCAAGAACGAACTAACGAGATCAAAGGTTAGCATTCCCACCTTGAAAAGGCATGCCAGAAATGGCATAATCAACATTTCGACATCTGACACAATCGAATCGTCGGCTTCTGAGAAACCCGCGAATTTCTTGTGCATCAACGATATTCGCGAACTCCCGAAATCGGTGAGGCTCACCTTCGGGCAAGCGATTCTCGATGCCCAGCACGGCAAGAAACATCCCAAAGCGAAGGTCTTAAAAGGTTTCGGAGGTGCTGGAGTTCTCGAAGTGGTCGAAGACTCCACAGGGGGGTACGTATCGCGCGGTGTATACTGTCAAGTTCGCGGGCGTGGTGTACGTACTCCACGTTTTCCAGAAGAAATCGAAGTCCGGTGTGAAAACGTCAACACCGGATTTGAACAAGATCAAATCGAGACTCAAAGAGGCGGAGAGACTCCATGCCGACTACCTTGCGCAGCAAAAAGCCGAAGGTCGCGACTGAAGATGCACCCCAAATCCTCATGGGGAGCGGCAACGTGTTCCGAGACCTCGGCCTTCCTAACCCCGACCTCTTGCTCGCCAAAGCGACCCTGGTTCAACAGATCCGCGACCTGATCGAGCATCGCAAGCTCACCCAAGCGAAAGCCGCCGGCCTTCTCGGGCTCGATCAACCCAAAATCTCAGCATTGTGCAGCGGGCGCACCGATGGCTACTCCATCGACCGGCTCTTCAAGTTCCTCAATCTCCTCGGGCAAGATGTCGAAATCCGCGTGCGGCCGATGGCGAATGGCCAAGCTGAGACTCGCGTAACACGGTAACTGCTCGTCACGTCGCCCACCTACGGACATTGCCCCGCGGCGCCCCGATCCGGTAGGGTATCCGGATGGAAATTCCCTCCACACCTGCGCCTCTATTCGCGGATGTCGTGTTCGACCGGCCGCTGGACACTGCGTATAGCTACTCGGTTCCGGAGCACCTGCGCGACGCGATCGCCGTGGGCAAGCGCATCGAGTGTTCGTTCGGTCGCGGCGAGGGGTTCGCCGTCGGGTACGTCATCCGCGTTACGGAAGTGCTGCCGACCCGCGAAGTCAAACCGATCCGCAAAGTGCTCGACGAAGTCGCGTTGCTCGACGAGGAACTGCTGAAGCTCACGCGCTGGATGGCGGACTACTACCTTTGCGGCTGGGGGCAGGTGCTGCACGCCGTCGTCCCCGCCGGGGTGCGCGGGAACGCCGGGACGCGGAATTCGACGGTTGTCGAACTGCTGCCGCGCGACGAACAACCGGCGATCTTCCCGAGCGTGACGGCGAAACAGAAGCAAGTGCTCGATCACCTCCGAGCCATCGGGGCGCCGCTCGAACAGAACGAACTCGCCAAGGCTGTCGGCGTCGGCGTGGCGGTGGTCGCGGGACTCGTCACGAAAGGATTGCTTCGAAAGTTCCACGAGCGGGTTGAGCGCCTCCCGGCCGGGTTTCTCGATCCCGTGCCGAGCGAGGCGGAGTTCGCCCGTACCCACGGCACGCCGACGTTAAACGACGACCAAGCCAAAGTCTGGGAGCCGATCCGCGCGGCCCTGGAATCGGGCGGGCACCGCGCGTTCCTCCTGCACGGTGTCACGGGCAGCGGCAAGACCGAGATCTACCTGCGCGCCATCGAGGAAGTCGTCAAAAGCGGCCGGGAAGCGATCGTCCTCGTCCCCGAAATCAGTCTGACGCCCCAGACGATCGAACGCTTCCGCGGCCGTTGCGGTCGGGTGGCCGTCCTGCACAGCAATCTAACTGACAGCGAACGGGCCACGTACTGGCGGCACGTCGCGGCC
Organism: Fimbriiglobus sp.; assembly: GCA_043727575.1. Taxonomy (GTDB): domain Bacteria; phylum Planctomycetota; class Planctomycetia; order Gemmatales; family Gemmataceae; genus JALHQU01. Next base: position 26,770 of record JAYSYN010000203.1, on the reverse strand, counting down.
GGGGATGTGCAGGTTGTCGTCGGGGCCCGCAGCGCGGTCTTCGCGCCGACGCGCAAGCTCGGGTTGATCGTGATCGACGAAGAGCACGAGACGAGCTTCAAGCAAGATTCGACCCCGCGCTACCACGCCCGCGCCGTGGCGATCATGCGGGCGCAATTGGCGAACGTGCCGATCTTACTCGGCACGGCGACGCCGGCGCTCGAGACCTGGCACGCGGCCCACACCGGCGCCGCGACACTGCTGACACTGCCGAAGCGCGTCGAAGACCGGGCGATGCCGAAGGTGCAACTCGTCGACATGCGGCACGAACCGAAGACTCCGGGGAAGTATTTCGCCATCGGGCCGACGCTGCAAGCGGCCATCCGCGACGCGACCAAGAAGGGCGGGCAGGTGATCCTACTGCTGAATCGCCGCGGCTACAGCACCCACGTCCACTGCACGAATTGCGGGCACGTCGCCCAGTGTACCCACTGCGATTTATCGCTGACCTTCCACCGGGCCAAGGCCGCGCTCGTCTGCCACTACTGCGGCTGGGAAACGCCGCCGATGCTGCAGTGTCCGGCTTGCGGAGAGGTGTCGATCCGCTACCAAGGCCTGGGCACCGAGAAGCTCCACGCCGAACTCGATGCGATGTTCCCGGACCGAGTCATTCAACGCATGGACTCGGACACCATGACGAAAGCCGGGAGCCACCAGCGCGTGCTCGACAGCTTCCGCGACGGGCACGTACACATTTTGCTCGGCACACAGATGATCGCGAAGGGGCTCGACTTCCCCAACGTCACGCTCGTAGGCGTCATCAACGCGGACGCGGGGTTGCACTTGCCCGATTTCCGCGCCGCCGAGCGGACATTCCAACTGTTGGCGCAAGTCTCCGGACGCGCCGGTCGCGGCGATAAAGGCGGCCGGGTGCTGATCCAGACCTACACGCCCGAGCACCCGTGCATCGCGCTGGCCGCGAAGCACGACTACCTGGCGTTTGCCAAGCTCGAACTCGGTTTCCGCCGCGAACACCTCTACCCGCCCTACCAGCGAATGGCACGGTTGATCGTCCGGAGCGAGAAGCAGGACGCCGCGGAGAAGTTCGCCGACCAACTCGCCGGGGGTTTCAAGCAGGCCAACATCCGCGCCAGCGGGCCGGGGCAACCGCTCGCCGTGCGCATCCTCGGCCCGGCCGAGTGCCCGGTGTTCAAATTGAACGACCACTACCGGTTTCATTTTCAACTGCTGAGCACCACCAGCGGCGTCCTGCACAGCGTGTTGCGCGAAGTGCTCGCCGTGACGAAGACGCCGAGCGGCGTCGAATTCCAAGTCGACGTCGACCCGTATAATATGCTTTGAAATCGACGGTTTCCCCCTGAGGCTCCCATGTCGCACGCGCTCCGCAAGTGGTTCATCGCCGGGCTTTGTATCGTCGCGGTTTCGGCGCTGGCCATTGTGAAGGGAACGTCGTCCCCGGCGACGCCGGCCGAGGATAAGCCCGAGGTCAAAGCCGATGCGGGGACGGGCTTCGTAATGGAGCCGTACCTGCAATTCGCCACGCGGACCAGCATCGTCGTCATGTGCGAAACGCCGACGCCGTCGACCTGCGAACTCGAATACGGCACGAACTTCCCGCCGGACAAAATCGCGAAAGTGGAGAAGGCCGACACGCTCCATGAAATCAAACTCGACAACCTCCCGCCGAAGACGAAGCACTTCTACCGGATGGTCTGCACCGACGCCGACGGGAAAAAGCTGATCGGCAAACCGGCGACCTTTTTCACCGCCGTCGACGCGACCGACGCTTACTCGTTCGCCGTGATCGGTGATACGCAACGCAACCCCGTCGTCACGGGCAAGGTCGCCAAATTGATGTGGGATCGCCGGCCGAACTTCGTCGTACATTTGGGCGATGTCGTCGACAACGGTCCCGATAAAAAGCAATGGACCGACGATCTCTTCAAACCCTGCGTGGAACTGTTCGCCCGCGTCCCGGTCTACCCGTGCATCGGCAATCACGAAAAGAACCACGCCCATTACTACAAGTACTTCTCCCTGCCGAAGCCGGAGTACTACTACTCCTTTAAGTATGGCAACGCCGAGTTCTTCAGCCTCGACACGAATAAGCCGGTCGACCCGGAGAGCGAACAATACAAGTGGCTCGACGAAGTGTTGGCCGGGTCGGACGCGAGGTGGAAAATCTGCTTCCACCACCACCCGTGCCATTCGTCCGACAGCGACGATTACGGCAATACCGAGAAAGGCAATTCGACATACGGCGCGCCGAAGCACAAACATTTGATCGCGCTATACGAAAAGCACAATGTCGACTTGGTGCTGAACGGGCATATTCACGCGTACGAACGGACGTGGCCAATCCGGGACAAGAAAGTCGACACCAAGACCGGCGTTACATACCTCACCTCCGGCGGGGGCGGCGGATCCTTGGAGCCGTTCGAACCGACGCCGGCATTCTTCAAGAAAGAACAACGCGTCGATTTCCATTATTGTTATTTCGCGGTCCACGGCGGCACGGTGGATTGCAAAGTTTTCGACAGCACGGACCGGATGTTCGATCAATTCTCACTGAAAGAAAAGTGAGATCGGACCGAGTTGCAATTTACGCGTCCGATCGTCCCAGATCGAATAGGATCAATTCCGCGTCGGCGATGCCGGCGACTTCCACCGAATCTTGGTCTTCGATGGCAACCGCGTCCCCGGCTTCGAGCCGCTGACCATCGACTGTCACCGAGCCGGTCGCCACGTGCAACCAACCGGCCCGACCCGGTGCGAAGCCGTGGGTCACCGTCTGATTCGGCAATATTTTCGCCGCGAGGATGCGGACATCTTGGCGGACGCCGAGCGAGCCATCTCTTCCATCGGGAGACGCGATCAACGCCCAATCGCCGGTTGGTTTGTCCGCGAACGATTTCTGGTCGTACCGCGGGGCGTACCCCTTCTTGTCGGGCACGATCCAGATTTGCAACAGGTGGGCGGCATCCGTCGGCGACGGGTTGAACTCGCTGTGCTGCACGCCCGTGCCCGCCGACATCATCTGCCATTCGCCGGCCTTGATGACCGACCCGTTTCCCATGCTGTCGCGGTGTTGCAGTTGCCCTGCGAGCATCGTCGTGAAGATTTCCATATCGCGGTGCGGGTGTGTGCCGAAGCCCTGCCCGGCCGCGATGCGGTCGTCGTTGATGACGCGCAGCGCCCGGAAATGGTGGTGGTCCGCGTCGAAATAATCGCCGAACGAAAAGGTGTGAAACGTGTCGAGCCAACCGTGTTGTACGTGGCCCCGCTCGGCCGATTTGCGAAGGGTGAGCATCGGAACAATCTCCATGCCAACGGAACAACTCAGGTGGACACGAGTTCATACACTGAAAGTGCGACGATCTTTCACCCGAGGTTCCGCGTATGGCCGCCGCCGCGAAAGTGTCCCACTCCCGCATCTTACTCGGTCTGATCTTCGGAGCGTTCGTCGGTTCCCTGGTCAACTTTTACACGACCCCGCCGGCGTCGCCGGCGCTGAATCTCGAACAGCCCGAAGCCCTCGCCGCCATCGCGGGCACGGCGGCGATCCCGGAACCGGCGATCCATCCGCGTGCCGCGTGGGTCGGCTGGGTCGTGCAATACGTCGCGAAGCCGGTCGGCGATATCTTCATGAATCTTCTCTTCCTCGCCATCATCCCGTTGGTATTCGCATCGCTCGCGCTGGGCGTCACCCGGCTCGGCGGCTCCGGGCACGTCGGCCGGGTCGGGGCGAAGACCTTCGCTTATTTCATCGTGACCACGGGCTTCGCCGCGGTCATCGGGTTGTCACTGGTCAACGTTTTGCGACCGGGCGGGCAATTTCCCGAGGAGCAACAGAAGGAATTGCTGGCGCATTACGCCAAGGAAGCGAAGGGGAAACTCGATGCCAAGAACGACTTCGGCATCGACACGTTCGTGAACATCGTGCCGAAAAACCCGTTGAAGGCTTTCGCCGAGAAGGACATGCTCGCGGTCATCTTCACGGCAGTGCTCGTCGGCATCGCCTTGACGCAGATCGAGCCGACCCGCGCCGCGGTCATCGTGCAGTTCCTCGAAGGGGTGAACCAGATCACGGAATTCGTCATCGGCCTGGCGATGAAACTCGCCCCCGTCGGCGTGTTCGCCCTGATTTTCAGCACGACGGCGCTCTTCGGCTACCAACTGCTCATCGCGCTCGGCGCGTTCATCGTCACCGTGCTCGGCGGATTGGCGATCCACTTAGTGATCGTGTTGCCGCTGCTCGTCTGGCTGTTGGGCGGCATGAATCCGCTGCACTTCTTCAAGAAGATTTCGACGACCCTTGTCACGGCATTCAGCACGAGTTCGTCGAGCGCGACCCTCCCGACGGCGATCCGCGACGCCACCGAGAACCTCGGCGTCCCGAAAGAAATCGCGCACTTCGTACTCCCACTGAGCGCGTCGATGAACCACAACGGCACGGCGCTCTTCGAATCGGTGACGGTGCTGTTCCTCGCCCAAGTCTTCGGCGTCGACCTCAGCCTCGAACAGCAGATCATCGTGCTCGTGCTCAGCATCCTCACGGCGACGGGCATGGCCGGCGTGCCGGGCGGATCGTTGCCGCTCATCGGCATGGTGCTCGTGACGGCGACCAACGGCAAAGTCCCGGCGAGCGCCATCGCCATCATCTTGGGGGTCGACCGGATTTTGGATATGTGCCGGACGACGGTGAACGTCGCGGCCGACATGACGACGGCCGTCTTCGTGGCCCGGACGGAACGGGGGCGGGTCGGGGTCATCCCTCTAACGTGACCCGGTCTGCGAATGCGGCGCGGAGAACCTTTTTCCCCGTCTCGGAGAACTGATTCCACTGTACATCGAGGCTGTGCAACGACCGTGCGAGCGCCGATTCGGCGAGGTCGACGGCGGCGATATCGGTTAGCCCGCAGGCTTTCAGTCGCAGGTGGTGCAGGTTTCGCAACGACGGGGAGCGGACCGCCTCGAAGGCGGCGCGATCGCCGAGTTTGTGGTCGGAGAGGTCCAGCGATTCCAACCGCGCGACTTGCGGGCCGTTCATCAACTCGGCCACTTCGTCGACCGTCGTCAACGTCACGCGGAGTTCGCGGACGGGGGCGCGGTCGAATAGAAGTTCCGCCTTCCAGAGGAACTGCCGGGCGGGCATCCAGACGATTTCGACGAAGCCGCGGCAGAAGTGCCCGTGGCAACTCGGGCTGAACAGCGGTTCCCCGCGCCGGCGCAGCGGGGCGAGCCACGCCTCACGGTACTCCGATTGCAAGATGCGCTCTCGGGTGCGCAGCGCCAAGATCGATTCGGCGACTGGACCCGCGTGGGCCGGTTCGATCCGAGCCAGTTCGCACTGCACGCGGATAAATTCGGCGCGCCGAATTTGGACCGTGTCCCCCGTTTCTTCGAGGTAGTCCGCGTAGACCAAGCGAGGCAAATCGTCCGCTGGGTGGTCGAGCACGGAGCGCAAGAGAGTGTCGTCGTCGGTCATGGCGGGCTCGGATTCACCCTTTTTTCGGAACGATCTTCAACTTGACTTTGTCCGCGACGAACGTTTTTTCCCCGGCTGCGGGAAAGCGGATTTTGATCCGGCGGAGCGCCCCGAAGCCGCTGACGTCGGTGATTTGGCCGATGCCGTATTCGTCGTGCTGCACGACGCCACCGACGGTATAATTCGTCCCCGCGATGGGGGTGCCACTCGGGGCCGGGGCGATCGGTTTGGTCGCGAAGCCGGCCCGCGCCGCCGTGGCATTGACCCCCGAACGCCATTCGTCGATGGCCGTGCGTGCTTGATTCTTCCCCGCACTCGGGTCTTGAGTCAGAACGTCGCGCGGCAGTTCGTCCAAGAACATACTGGGGATGGCATACGTGACTTGTCCGCGGAATTCCCGCATCCGCGCGTGCGTTAAAGTCAACTCCTGCATCGCGCGCGTCATGCCGACGAAACAGAGCCGTCGCTCCTCTTCGAGGTCGTCGTCCTTGCCGCTTTCGATGCTCCGGTTGTGGGGCAGAATCCCCTGCTCGCAAGCCATGACGTAGACAACCGGGAACTCCAACCCCTTCGCCGCGTGCAGGGTCATCACGCTGACGCAGTCCGATTTTTCGTCCCAGCTATCGACGTCGCTGGCGAGTGTGACTTGCTCGAGAAAGTCGCCGAGGGTACGCGATGGATCGGCTTCGTAGAACTGCCGCGCGGCCGTGATGAGTTCCTCGATGTTCGCCAAGCGGTCGGCGTCGTCCTCGTCGCCCGATTCCTTCAACATCTTGCGGTATCCGGACAGATCGAGCACTTGGCCGATCAACTCGTGCAGCGGCAAATCCTGCTTGGCCCGGAGTTCGTTCATCAACCGGCCGAAGTCCTTGAGGCCCGTTGCGGCTTTGCCCCGGATGTCCGAAACCCGGTGGACCTGCCCGCAGGCGACCGTCAGTGTCAACTCGTTGTCGGTGGCGAAAGCCACGAGTTTATCGAGGGAAACTTTGCCGATGCCGCGGGTCGGCTCGTTGACGATGCGCAGGAAGCTGACGGGGTCGGCCGGGTTGACGAGCAAGCGAAGGTAGGCCATCACGTCGCGGTTTTCTTTGCGGTCGAAGAAGGCCAGGCCCTTCACGATCTGGAACGGCACGCCGTGCTTGACGAAGGCCGATTCGAGCGACCGCGTGAGGGCGTTGATCCGCAAGAAGATCGCGTGGTCGCGGTAGCGGAAGCGCCCGTCTTGGTTCGTCTTCTTGATCGCGAGGACAACGCCCTCGGCCTCATCCAGGCCGTTGTCGAAGCGCAGCACCTTGACCGGTGCACCCTCGCCGTTCTCGGTCGTCAGGGTCTTGTCTTTGCGGTGTTTGTTGTGCTTGATCAGGCTGTTCGCCGCGGCGATGACGCTCTTCGTCGACCGGAAGTTCTGTTCGAGCGTGATTACCTTCGCGCCGGGGAAATCGCGCTCGAAGTCCATGATGTTCCGCAAGTCGGCGCCGCGCCAGCGGTAGACGTTTTGATCCGGATCGCCGACCACGCAGATGTTCGGATGGTTCAGGCTCAGGCGTCGGGCGAATTCGTACTGGGCTTGGTTCGTGTCTTGGTATTCGTCGATGAGCACATACTTGAATCGGGCGTCGAGTTCGGCCCGCAGTTCCTCGTTGTGCTTGAGGGCGAGCGCCGGCAAATACAGGAGATCGTCGAAGTCCATGGCGTTCGCTTGGCGGAGTCGCTTCTCGTAAATCGCGTAGACCTTCGCCACGGTTTGGCTGAAAAAGTCGGCCGCGGTCAGGGCGTACTGTCCCGGTGGCAGGAGGGCGTTCTTCGCTTTGCTGATAGCGCCGCCGAGGCGCTCGGGGGTGAACTTCACGTTGTCGATGCCGGCGCGCTCGAGGGCGTCCTTCACGAGTTTGTTGCGGTCGTCGGTATCGTAGATGGTGAAGTTTTTATCGAGGTTCAGCCGGTCGGCGTATTGGCGCAACAATCGCGCGCCGAGGCTGTGGAAGGTGCTGACGAGGACGCGGTTGCCGGGGCTGATCGTTTCGACGCGCTGCCGCATTTCCCCCGCGGCTTTGTTCGTGAACGTGATGGCGAGGATGTTCCACGCCTTGACGCCACTCTGCAACAAGTAGCCGACGCGGCGGGTGATGACGCGGGTTTTGCCCGACCCGGCCCCGGCCAAAATCAACAGCGGCCCCGCGCCGTGTTGCACGGCGAGCTTCTGATTGGGGGTGAGGCCATCGAGCAATTCATCGGGCATCGTGGAGTCCTTCCGGCGAGCGGGCTTTGAACCCGGCCCGGGATCTGTCACAATGATCTTACTGACCTCACTCCCACCGAGGGGCCGATGGACATCGCCGGGATCGGGACGCACATCATGGAGTGCGCCCGCGTGAAACGACTGATCGAAGGCCACGCCGACAAATTCATGCGCGAGGTCTACACCGAAGCCGAGGCCCGCTACTGCCGGGATCGGAGCCACAGTACCGAATGTTACGCGGCGGTCTGGGCCGCGAAGGAAGCGACTTTCCGCGCGCTCGGGTTCAAATGGAAGCGCGGCATCGACTGGCGGGACGTGGAAATCCTCTGCGCCAGTGCCATCGAGCCGAAAGCCGTGGTCACCGGCGTAACGCGGGATCGCATGGAAGCCCGCGGCGTCGGCGACGTCTTGCTGACGTTCAGTTACTGCCGGCTCTTCGCCACCGCGACGGCCGTCGCGGTGCGGGGATGAGAGTTTCAAGTTTCAATAACACGGTTGTGATCGTCTTGAAACTCTGAAACTTGAAACCTGAAACTGCCAGCTATCCCTCCCCGATTTCTTTCACCAGCGTCCGCGCGAGTTTGTAGGCCGCGCGGATGTTCAACACGCGGACTTCCATTTGGCCCTCACTGAAGATGGTGCCGAGCTGCGCTTTCGGCAAGCCGGCGAGTTCCATCGTCAGCGGCAGCAGGCTCATGAATTCCTTCATCCGCGTCTGGCGGAGTTCGGGCGTCGTTTCTTCGGCCACGGCGGGGCACCTCGGGAAGCGGGATGGATCCATTGTGACCCGCACGGACGCGGTGTCAACGGGCGGATTTCCGAACGACGATGGCGCCAGCCCTTGACATCCCGCGTTCGGCGCCGATGATAGAGCAGTTGCGAACCGCCGAATGATTCCGGGGGATCGACTCGAAAGCGTGCAACGCTTTCATCGATCCGCCGTGGGCTCTGCCCAATAGGGAGATGACTTGAACAGCGTCGCCACCATGTTTTCGCCCGAGACGGTCGGCGTGTCTGCTTCGACCGCATCCATCCGCAGCCGCGATATACCCGATGCCCTCCAACGGGCTTGTCTGGCGGCACAAACCGCGGCCGACAACAAGGGCCAAGAGATCGTCATCTTGGATCTGCGAAAAATCACGCCGATTTTCGACTTCTTCGTGATCGCCACCGGAACCAGCCGCCGGCAGATCCACACGATCGTCGAAGAGATCGACGCGACTCTCCGCCGCGCCGGCGACACCCGCACGGGCGTCGAAGGGTACGAATCGAGCAAATGGGTCGTCCAAGACTACGGCGATGTCCTCGTCCACGTCTTCGACGCCGAAACCCGCGGGTATTACAATCTCGAAGAGCTTTGGGCCGACGCCGAGAAGCTCGATTGGGAACAGGAAATCGACTGAGCTGGCCATTTGGGATTGCGGATTTCGGATTTGATATCCGAATTCTTCAATCCCAAATCCGCAATCCCAAATCCAAAATTGAAATGAACTTGCTCCAAGAACTCCGCAACTTGTTCAAACCGGTACTGCAGGCCATCGCACCCGATGCGGCCAAAGTGCCGGAGTACGCCGCGATGGTGAAGGCCGTGGCGGACGCCAAGAACGGCGACTACCAAGCCAACTTCGCCATGCCGTTGGCCAAGATACTCGGCCAGAAGCCGCCGGAGTTGGCTAAGGCGATTGTCGAACGGGTACTTCCGAATGACATGCTCGAGTCGGCCGTCGTCGCCGGGCCGGGATTCATTAACTTGAAATTGAAGTCGAGTTGGCTCGCGGAGAAGTTGCAGCGGATTGCTGGCGATGAACGGCTCGGCGTTTCGCCGGTGGCAAAACCACGAACTTTCGTCATCGACCTCAGCGGGCCCAACGTCGCCAAGCCGCTGCATGTCGGCCACTTGCGCAGCACGATCATCGGCGATTCGCTCGTGCGCATCTTGCGATTCCTCGGGCACACGGTCATCGGCGACAACCACCTCGGCGACTGGGGCACGCAGTTCGGCATCCTCATCCACGGCTACAAGCACCTCCGCGACGACGCGGCCTATCGCACAGATACCGTCCGCGAACTCGCGCGGTTGTATCTGCTCATTCGGCAAATGGCGAAAGCGGCCGACGACGAGGACGAAGGTACCGGCGAGATCATGGACGCCTGCCGCAAGGAGACGGCCAAGCTGCACGCCGGCGACGCGGAGAATGTCGCGCTCTGGCACGAGTTCATGCCGCATTGTTTAGAGATGCTCCGACCGATTTACGAACGCTTGGGCGTCAAGATCGATGTCGCCCACGGCGAAAGTTTCTACAACCCGATGCTCGCCGGGGTGGTCGAGGACTTGTTGCAGAAGGGTGTCGCAGTCGAGAGCAACGGGGCTATCGTGGTGCCCAATGCGAAGGGGAACGTCCCCAAGGAAACGGAGTTGGCGAAGGAAGAACCGCCGGCACTCGTCCGCAAGCGAGATGGCGCGTTCACTTACACAACAACCGACTTGGCCACCGTCCAGTATCGCACGGAGACCTGGACACCCGACGCGATGGTGTACGTCGTCGACGCCCGTCAGGCGCTGCACTTCAAAACACTGTTCGCCAACGCCCGTCGTTGGGGTTACGAAGGCGTCGAATTCGAACACGTGCAATTCGGGTCGATCCTCGGGAAAGACAAACGGCCGCTGAAGACCCGCGACGGTGGCACCATCGAACTCGATAGCTTGCTGGATGAAGCCACAAGTCGCGCGTTGCAGAAGTACGAATCGAATAGCGCCGAACGCCGGGAACGCGGGCATGACGTCCCCGAGATGACCGAACAGCAGTTGACGGAACTCGCGGCCATTGTGGGCATCGGCGCCGTGAAGTACTCCGACTTGGGCAACCACCGCACGACGGACTACGTTTTCGACTTCGACAAGATGCTGGCGACCGAAGGGAACACCTCGACGTACATGCAATACGCTTACGCCCGCTGCCGGAGCATCTCGCGCAAGGCGGAGTATCAACGATCCGCAACGGATGTACTTTTGGCCGAACCGGCCGAGCGCAATCTGGCTCTGCAACTGCTAAAGTTCGAAGAGACTTTGGTTGGGGCTGGGAACGAGTACCTACCGCACTTGATCGCGTCTTACTTATGGGATTTGGCCAAGGCGCTGAGCACTTTTTACGAAGCCTGCCCGGTGCTGACCGCCGAGACCCCGGAGTTAAAAGCGAGCCGGTTACTGTTGGTTGATTTGACGAGCCGGACGATTCAGCAGGCGTTGAATTTGTTGGGTATCCACACCGTGGAACGGATGTGAGAACCGGGTATCGGGTTTCGGGGATCGGGTATCGCAAACCCCTTCCTCACCGAATCGCTGCCGCGACCCAATGTTTTTCTGCGATACCCGAGACCCGATACCCGGAACCCGACTCATGTTCGTCGATCGCATCGAAATCTATGTCCGCGGCGGCAACGGTGGGCGGGGCATGTGCTCGTTCCGCCGCGAGAAGTACGTGCCGCGCGGCGGGCCCGACGGCGGCGACGGCGGCCGCGGCGGCTCCGTCATCGTCCGCGCCGTCGGCAACGCCGATAACCTGTCGCCACTGCTGCACAAGAAGCACTGGCGCGCCAAAGCCGGGGAATCGGGCGGCACCTACCAGTGCACCGGCTCGCACGCCGGCGACCTCGTCATCCCGGTGCCGCCGGGCACGATCGTGCGCGATCGCGAACGCGGGAATTTACTGAAAGACCTCATCGAGATCGGCGACGAAGTCGTCGTCGGCAAAGGCGGTCGCGGCGGACGCGGGAACAAACACTTCGCCACCTCGACGAACCGCACCCCGCGCGAATTCGAGCCGGGCGAAGAGGGCGAAGAACGCCACATCACCCTCGAATTGAAGGTCATCGCCGACGCCGGGCTGATCGGCTTCCCGAACGCGGGCAAGTCGACGATGCTCTCGCGGCTCAGCCGGGCGACGCCGGAAATCGCCGATTATCCGTTCACCACCAAGCACCCGAACCTCGGCATTGTTTCGCTGGGAGGCGATTCGACGTTCGTCCTCGCCGACCTCCCGGGCTTGATCGAAGGCGCCTCGCAGGGTATTGGGCTCGGGCACGAATTCCTCCGCCACGTCGAACGCACGCGCGTGCTGATCCACTTGATCGAACCGTTCCCGCTCGACGGCAGCAGCCCCATCGAGAACTACCACACGATCCGCCGCGAACTCGGTACTTACAGTCAAGAACTCGCGGAGAAGTCCGAGATCATCTGCATCAGCAAAGCGGAATTGACCGGGGCCGCGGAGGTCAAAGATCAACTCGAACACGACCTCTGTCGAGAGGTGTTCCTGATGTCGTCCGTCACCGGCGAGGGGTTGTCGAAGGTCGTCGGCCGGGCGTCGCAACTGATCGTCGCACTCCGCAAGGCGGATGCCGGGAAGAAAGTGAAGCAAGTCGTCTTTGCCACCGAGAAGGCGATCCGCAGCGAGGTCCCCGAGGAGGTTGCCCCGTGACACCGGACGTGGTCGTAGACATCGGCAATAGCCGCATGAAATGGGGGTTGGTAAATGATGGCCGGATCGTCGACACCGCCGTTCTCAATTTTGATCGCGAGAGTTGGGTTCAGCAAGGATTAGCTTGGGATGTGGATCAAGGCAGCGACTGGTATGTGGCGAGCGTCAATCCACCCGTATTCGATCGATTGAAGAAAACGCTCGACCATGTGATCCCTATTGAATCGTATCGACAAATACCTTTGAAACTCGATGTCGATACACCGGACACTGTGGGTTTGGATCGCTTACTCGCCTGTCTCGCCGCCAAGGAATCGGCGGAAGCGGGCCGTCCGTTCCTCGTCGTGCAAGCGGGTACGGCGCTCGTCATCAACCTCGTGAATGCCGCGGGCGCGTTCGCCGGTGGTGCCATCCTGCCCGGCTTGGCTCTGATGGCGAGATCCCTGCGCGAACACACGGCGCAACTTCCCGAGGTCGTCATCGACAAGTCGCAGGAACCGATCCCTGGCCGCACGACTCGAGACGCCATTCGCACCGGGATCTATTGGGCCAGCATCGGTGCGATCTTGACCCTGCGAGCCGGTTACGATCATGGTGAAGTCCTTCCCGTCTACCTCACCGGCGGAGACGCCCAACTCCTTCGTGGCAGCGTACCCGAACCCGCGACCCACCTCCCCGATCTCGTCCTCGAAGGAATTCGCCTCGCGGCCGAGGCAATGGGATGACCACCGGTGACACCTTCGTGTCCGTGCTCACGCCGACCGGTTCGGGGGCCATCGCTACCGTCGCCGTGCACGGGCCCATGGCCTGGGACTCGGTTCGGCGATTCTTTCGCCCGGCGAAAGACGTGCTGTCGGAAGAACCCGAAATCCGCCGCGTCTGGTTCGGAAACTTCGGCGAGGGCACCGGCGACGAAGTGATCCTCGCGGTGAAGGCCGCGGACGAATTCGAGATCCACTGCCACGGTGGAATCCGCGTCGTCCGCTGGATTGTCGAACAGTTGGTCGGTGCGGGTTGCGTCGAATTTCCGGCGGTTCAATTCGACCGCTCCGGCGTCGAGCCGCGAGCGCTCGAACCGCTGACCCGAGCGACGACGCTCCGTACCGCGGCGATCTTGCTCGATCAATACAACGGCGCGTTTCTGCGGAGCGATCCCGCGTCGCTGCGACCATTCGCCTCCCTCGGTCGGCATCTGGTCGTACCGTGGAAGGTCGTCATCGCCGGGCCGCCGAACGTCGGCAAAAGTTCGCTGATCAACGCTCTCGCCGGGTTTCAACGCAGCGTCGTCGCGCCGATCCCCGGGACGACGCGCGACGTCGTGCGCGTCCGCCTCGCCTTCGAGGGCTGGCCGGTCGAACTGTCCGATACCGCCGGGCTGCGGAGCGGTGCCGGGGAACTCGAATCGGCGGGTATCGCCAAGGCCCGCGCGGAATACGCCGCGGCCGACCTGCGAATTTGGGTCGTCGACCTCGCGGTCGAGTCTCCCGAGTGGCCGAGCCTCGAACCGCCGCCGGAAATCCTCGTCGGCAACAAAGTCGATGCGGCCGTCGCTCCGGTCGATCATCCGACAGTCATTCCCGTGTCGGCGACGCGCGGCGATGGCTTGCCGCAACTCATCGCCGCCATCGTCCGGCAACTCGTCCCCATCGTTCCGCCGCCCGGTGCCGGCGTCCCGTTCAACCCGGCCCTTTGTGACGAGTTCGATTCGCCCGCTATAACCGGCAAACTCGGTACTCTCCGCTGATCCGCCCCGGCCGGTCCCGTTCGCAGTTCAATCGGCCCGCGCAAGCCACTCGGCTCAATTCGGTTCCCTTCCGCCGTCGATAATCCCGATGCGGAACGGAGTACCGGAGCCACGATGTCCACCACCCGACTAGCACTGGCTTTGCTCCTCGCTGGCGTCGCCCTCGGCCTGACCCCGGCCCGTTCCGGGGCGTTCTGGAGCGTCTTTAAAAACTTTGGCCCCAATCGCATGGAGCGGTTGAACGGCAAAATCGGCGGCCGGGTGTACGACCACACCGACAACCACGGCGTCGACCGGCGAATCTGCTCCAAGGCCCTCGGCGAAAAACGCGACCTCTACGTATATGTGCCGCCGGGGTACGATGGCAAAACGCAATTCCCCTTCATGCTCTGGCTGCACGGCTTTGGGCACGACGAGAAGAACTTCCTCGATTTCGTCCCGTATCTCGACGAGGGCATCCGCACCGGGGCCATCCCGCCGATGGTGATCGTCGCCCCCGACGCGAGCGTGAACGGCAAACCTTCGCTCTTCAACACCGGCAGTTTCTATTTGAATTCGAAAGCGGGTCGATTTGAAGACCTCATCATCGACGACATCGTGCCGTTCGCGTTCAAGAATTACGCGATACGGCCCGAGCGGGAAGCCCACGTGATTGCCGGGGCGAGTATGGGCGGGTACGGGGCGTACAGCTTGGGGTTCAAACACAAAGAATTGTTCGGCAGCATCGCCGGTATTATGCCGCCGCTGAATATGCGCTACATCGATTGCCACGGCAAATACATGAGCAACTACGATCCGAACTGCGTGGCGATGCGCAACGACTTCCCGCGCTTCGAGGTCATCGGCCGGTTTTATGGGCTGATCACGGTCCGCCAACGTCGCCTGATCGATCCGCTTTTCGGCCGCAACAATCCGGATGTGCTCGCGATTCTCTCGGCGAACAATCCCATCGAATTGCTCGATACGAAATCGATCCGGCCGGACGATTACAAATTGTTCATCGGCTACGCCGGCAAGGACGAATTCAATCTGGATGCGCAAGCCGAGCATTTCATCGACGTGGCCCGCAAGAAAGGCATCTGCCCGGACGTGATCAAAATCGAAGACGGCCACCACAGCAAGAGCACCGGCGTCAAGATGTTCCCCGCCCTCGCGCGCTGGCTGACGCCCATCTTGTCTCCGTACACCCCGGCCGGTTACTCCGGCCAAGTCGGCGGCAACCACGCCCTGATCCACGCCCCCCTCCGCGGCGGCTTCGTCCGCCCGGTCTACCTCTCCCCCCTCCCCTCCTCGCCGACGATGCTGCATTGGTGAACCGAGACCGGGACGGGGAAAGCTGAGTCCAGCGAGAAGACGCACACCCTCGCGTAGACTCAGAATCAAAACGCTGGACTCAAGATCCGGTCGCTGGACTGACCATGCGCACCAAGGGGTTAGGGCACGCGCAAAATAACTGGTAAGCTTGGTCATCTAGATCGGACCCGACGATCGTAATACACTAACGTTCTGAACCTCGACATGCGTACCGGTCTCAGATTGCATCGGAACCCCGCCGCAACGCCAGCTCCACCCGCGAGGCATCCTCGATGGCAACGCACGCACCCCGTGCTATTCCGCAAGTGATGGTCTCCAGCACCTTCACCGATTTGCAGGATCATCGCGCGGCGCTGATCAAAGCGATCCACGAGCACAAGCTGCACGCCAACATCATGGAGAACGACTCGGCGCGGCTAATCGACGTAATCGATTCCTCTTTGGAAATGGTGCGCGATAGCGCGGCTTACATCGGGGTTATCGGCCTCAAGTACGGCCAGACGCCGGACTGCCCGAAGCGCAATCCCGCGAAGCTCTCCATCACCGAACTGGAGTTTGACGAAGCCCAGCGCCTCGGCCGCCCGATCCTCCTGTTCGTCATGGGGGATGACCACCCCGTGAAGAAGGCCGACATCGAGAAGGATCTCAAGAAGGAGAAGAAGCTGAATGCCTTTCGGGAACGAGCCAAGAAAGGCGAACCTGGGTCCTCGGTGAATCGCGTCTACGCGGTCTTCAACAGCTTCGAAGAATTTAAAGACAAACTCGGTTCTTCGCTCGCGGAGCTGGGGACGCATCTCGAGTCCCAAGGCGAGAAAGTCGACGCACCCACTCCGCGCGCAGACGGCCACACCCCGATCCCCAAGCCGCCGGCGTTCTACGCCGAGCCGGACTACATCGGCTCCCACAAGTTCGTCGGACGCGACTCGCAACTCCAGGAACTGAGCGATTGGGCGAAACCGGCCGACCCCACCAACCTCCTGCTGTTCGAGGCCATAGGCGGCAACGGCAAGAGCATGCTCACGTGGGAGTGGACCACCAACCACGCCACGAAGGTGCGGACGGATTGGGCCGGGCGGTTCTGGTACTCCTTCTACGAGAAGGGGGCCATCATGGCGGACTTTTGCCAGCGCGCCCTCGCCTACATGACCGGCCAACCGCTGGAGCACTTCGCCAAGAAAAAGACCGCCGAACTGGCGAAGGAACTCCTCGCCCAACTGCACGCCAAGCCGTGGCTGTTCATTCTCGACGGGTTGGAACGCGTGCTCGTGGCGTATCACCGCATCGACGCAGCGGAGGTGCCCGACGAAGAGGCGAACATCCCCACGGACAAGATCGTCAACCGCAACCCATGCGACGCCATCCGCGACGAAGACAACGACCTCCTGCGCCAACTCGCCGCCGCGGCGCCATCAAAGCTCCTCGTCAGTTCCCGTCTCACCCCGCGTGTGCTGCTGAATCCTTCCGGCCAGCCCATCTCGGGGTCGCGACGCATCACCCTGCCCGGTTTGCGCCCGCCGGATGCGGAGAAACTCCTGCGCTCCTGCGGAATCGAGGGTGATAGCGCCGCCATCCAGGATTACCTGACGAAGAACTGCGACAACCACCCCCTCGTGATTGGTGTCCTCGGCGGCCTCGTTAACAACTACCGGGAGAACAGGGGGAACTTCGACGCTTGGATGGCGGACCCACACGCTGGGGCGGCGCTCAATCTCTCGGAACTCGACCTCATCCAGCGCCGCAACCACATCCTCCGCGCCGCACTGGACGACTTATTGCCTGAGAGCCGCGTCCTCCTCTCTACACTTGCGCTGATTAGCGATTCGGTGGACTACGAGACGCTGAAAGCCTTCAATCCTCATCTGCCACCAGAGCTGGAGGCAGTGGAGCAGCCTGAGCCGCCAGAGAATCATCGGCACTTGGCAGAAGGCGTGAAAGTGCACTTGAACGATTCTAGCATGAGCCTAGACCAGCCGAGCCAATTTTTCATCAATGGATTATTTCACTCCATGAAGGATGGGGAACGTGACAAATTATTCATGCCATGGGAAAGACTGTCAAGCACGCGAAAGACAAAAATGCAGAAGCAATATCGCTCCGATTTCAAACGCTGGAAGAAGTACGAAAGTGCAGTGAATGCTCGAATGGATTCAATGGAATACCGAGTTGCGCCGAAAAAACTAGAAACGACTGTCGACGATCTTGAGCGGCGAGGCTTAGTGCAATGGAGCGGCAGCGATAGAAAGTACAATATCCACCCAGTGATTCGCGGCGTAGTCGCAGGCGCCATGAGGGCCGACGACAAGAGGCGGCATGGGTTGCGTGTTATTGACCATTTCACAAAAATATCCGACCGGCCTCATCTTGAAGCCAAATCGTTGCAGGACATTGCTAGAACTGGTTTCACAACCCTGTCAACTGCTGAAATCCGTGGGCTTTATGGGGTTGTGAAACCGGTTCTAGTAGTCTGCACGTAGTACGGACACTACTCAAAATCGAACAGTTTCAAAAGGCGGCAATTATATTGTGTGATGAATTGGCGGCAACGTTGTCGTTTATGCTCGAAGATCATCCGGTAACGTTGTCTTTGCTACGACCGTTTTTTCCCGCAGGGTGGGGAGCATTGCCAGTACAAGTGTCAATAAAAGACGCTGCCACCCTTTTAAACGTATCAGCGATTGCTTTGCAATCCTCCGGCCAGTTCTCAGCCGCGTTATTAGCATATGGCGCTTCACTACGAGTTCATGTCAGCCAGGAAAGTTGGGGGAATCTAATAGTTATCCTCTGCAATATTCGAAATGTTTTAGCAGCACAGAGTCGGCTTGCACTTGCATTCCGCGTTCAGAAGATCTCATTGGAAATATCTACTCTTATAGATGACCAAGGGGCGCAGTTTTTGAATCTGCTAGCCATGTTCGAATATCAGTCCCTCAGGGGGGAATGGCTCGATGCGAACGATACTTGGGATGTTCTTCATCCATTGAGTCGCGATTTACCCCAAGATGTTGCACACAGAGGTGGATATCGGGTTGGCTGGGTTGAAAAGTGTTTTGCAGATAACCAGCATTGGCATGGTACATTGCAGAATGTTCAACTCCTCACTGCTGAACAAGTGGCGATTAACGGTAGTGATAGAACTCTTATTCGTGCGCTTCATTCTCTGCGAGGTGAGTGGAATCTAGAGCAGTGCGAGTGGGAGTCGGCTGCGGCTAGCTACCAAGAAGCCGTGCGAATGGCCCGCGAGCGCAGTATGGTTGATGAACATTCCGAGACCGGTCTCGCACTGGCCAAGTTTCATCTTGGTAAAATCGCCGATGTTCAACCCGAAGCCAAGCGACTTTCACAATTGTGCGATCCCTCACATCGCCTGCTAGCCCAGCTTTGGCTTGCAATCGGCGACCCAACGAAAGCCAAGCACCACGCTCTCGCCGCCTACAAATGGGCTTGGGCCGACGGCGAGCCGTTTGTCCGCCGCTACGAACTTACAAAAAGCGCCGAATTGCTTGGGCAATTGCGTGTGCCTATTCCCGAACTTCTGCCATACGACCCAACTAAGGACGAATTGTTCCCTTGGGAGGAGGAAGTAAGTGCCGCCATCGCAAAGCTTCGCGGGAAGAAGGATGCCGAGAAGAAACCGGACGCTCTAAAATAGTCTCTCCGCTTGCTCCACCACTACTCTTCGCGCACCTTAACCTGCATGGCACGCACTCGATTGGGCGAATCTCCCCACGACCGCGTCCGATTCGGACTCTCCCCGTCATCTGCTCATCCTCGGCGTCGTCCACTGTCAGACACGATCCGCAGCACTTCTCCCCCCTCCTGAAAATCCCCCGAATTTACGTACTATTCTCTTATCGTTGTCCCGTTAGATTCGTTGCCGCTTCCCCGTGCCGGTCCTCCATGCGTTACTCCCGCGTTTTCCTCGATTCGCTCGGTTACCAGATCGCCCCCGTCGTCGTTTCGACGGCGGATTTGGAGCGGCGGATCCAGCCGTTTTTGAATGCACACGGGTTCCCGCCGCCGAAGTTGGAATTGCTGACGGGGATCGCCGAGCGGCGTTGGTGGGAGCCGAACGACCGGCTCTCGCGCGGGGCGACGGTCGCCGCGGAGCACGCCCTGTTGCAATCGAGCATTTCGCGGAAGGACATCGGCACGCTGATTTACGCCGGCGTCTGCCGGGAGCAGTACGAACCCGCGACCGCGTGCGCCGTGGCCGACAACCTCGCACTGAAACCGTCGACGCTGATGGACATCAGCAATGCCTGCCTCGGGGTGCTCAACGGCATCGTGACCGTGGCGAATCAAATCGAATTGGGACAAGTGAAGGCGGGGCTAGTGGTGTCGTGCGAAAGCGCCCGCGAAATCAACGACGCCACCATCGACCGGTTGAACCACACCGGCGCGCAGATGGACCGCACCGAAGCCGAGGCGATGTACCGCGAGTGCCTCGCCACCCTCACCGGCGGCAGCGGGGCCGTGGCGGTATTGGTCGCGTCCGGCGACATCATCCAACACCACCGCCGCCGGCTCGTCGGCGGCAGCGCCATGAGCGCCCCCCAGCACAACGCGCTGTGCAACTGGGGCGTGCAACCGGTGCAAGGCACGGCCGTGGGGCGGTTTTTGAAGAGTACGGTGCCAAGCAAGATCGAATCGGTGGTGGGGCCGAAGGTCGCCGGGTACGTGCAGTGGGGCATCGACACGGGCCTACACACCCTCGGCCACGGGGCCAAGACTTTCGACGACGGCCTGAAGCATTTGAAGATCCCGTTCATGACGACGCACGCCGGGGATGTGCTGCGCTACGGCGTCGACTTGGCGAAGTCGACGTGGCGGACGTTCTTGGAGAAGCTCGGCCTGACCGCGGCGCAGATCGATAAAGTCATCTGCCATCAGGTCGGGTCGAGCAACCGCGATGCGATCCTGCGGACGCTGGGCATCGACAAAGCCAAGGATTACAGCACCTACGAATACCTCGGCAACATCGGGACGGTGTCGCTGCCCCTCACCGCCGCCCTCGCCGACGAACGGGAGTTCCTGCTGCCCGGGGACAAGGTCGGGTTTTTGGGCATCGGCAGCGGCTTGAATTGCATGATGCTCGGGTTCGAGTGGTGACGCGGCCTTGCGGCCGGGGTATTGGGTTTGGGTTCTGAAGAAGAAAGTACCATTTACGCGGCGCCATCCATGTCCGAAACAGACCCCAAACCCTACGCTGTATCCCTTCACCCCCCGGCGGCTCGGTCGCATGAGCTACCTCGACGAAGGCGCCGGGGAGGCCGTCGTGATGGTCCACGGCAACCCCACGTGGAGCTTCTACTGGCGCAACCTCGTGCTCGCCCTGCGCGGTGAGTACCGCTGCATCGCCCCGGATCACATCGGCTGCGGGTTATCGGATAAGCCGACCGCCGCGGAGTACGACTTCCGTTTGAAGTCGCGCATCGACGACCTCGAAGCGCTGCTCGATTCGCTCGGAGTCACGTCCGACATCACACTCGTCGTGCAAGATTGGGGCGGGATGATCGGCATGGGCTACGCCGCCCGGCACCCGGGGCGGATCAAACGCATCGTCGCCACGAACACCGGCTGCACCCGGCTACCGAAGGCGAAGGGCTTCCCGTGGAGTTTGTGGTTGGGTCGCAACACTCGGCTCGGGGCGTGGTTGATTTTGAACCGGAACCTGTTCGTGAAGTCGGCCGCGAAGCGTTGCGTGACCCGGAAGCCCCTGCCGGCGGACGTGGAGGCGATGTACCTCAAACCCTACGACACCCCGGCCCACCGGTTGGCGGTGCTGAAGTTCGTGCAGACGATCCCGCTGAAACCGACGGACGCCGGGTACGACATCGTCGTCGGCGTCGAGGAGTCGGCACCGAAGTTCGCCGGGGTACCGATGCTCTTGCTCTGGGGCATGAAGGATTTCGTCTTCGACGTACACTTCCTAAATGAGTGGCAACGGCTCTTCCCGCACGCCGAAACGAAAACTTGGCCCGACTGCGGCCACTACCTCTTGGAAGAAGCGGGCGAGGAAGTCATCCCCGCGATTGCCGCCTTTTTGAAGCGAACATGATGCGCACCGTCGCCGAGCATTTGGCCGAGCGGGCGCGGACGCATCCGGCGCAGGTGGCGCTGCACATCCCCCATCGGTCCATCACCTTCGCCGAACTGCATGCCGATTCCGACGCGCTCGCGGCGGGCCTGCAATCCGTGGGGATCGTCGCCGGGACCCGCGTGGCGCTGATGGTGCCACCGGGGTTGGATTTCTTCTCGCTGACATTCGCGCTGTTCAAGATCGGCGCCGTGCCGGTGCTCATCGACCCCGGCATGGGCATCAAGAATCTGGGCGTCTGCTTGGCCCAAGCGGAACCGGGGGCGTTCATCGGTTCGGCGAAGGCGCACCTCGCCCGGCGGCTATTCGGTTGGGCGAAGGCCAGCGTGCGGACGACGGTGAACGCGGGCGAGTGGCGGTTTTTTTGCACGACCTCCACGAAAGAACTTCGAAGGCGAGCCGGCCGCGTAAGCGGTCGAAGCAACGATCTCGACTCCCTCGCGGCCATCCTCTTCACCAGCGGCAGCACCGGCATCGCCAAGGGCGTGGAATACACGCACGCCATCTTCTCGGCGCAAATCGAGATGCTGAAGGCGACGTACGGCATCGAACCGGGCGAAATCGACTTCTGCACCTTCCCGTTGTTCGCGTTATTTGGGGCCGCCCTCGGCATGACGTGCGTCGTGCCGATCATGGACGCGACCCGCCCGGCCACCATCGACCCGGCCACCGTGCGTGCTCAACTGCGACAGTTCCACTGCACGAATCTGTTCGCATCCCCGGCCGTGCTCGAGCGACTGGCGAACGAGTGGGACGCCGACTCGGCCGATTACGCGAGCCTGCGGCGGGTGATCAGCGCCGGCGCCCCCGCGACTCCGGCCGTGCTGGAACGGATGACGAAGTTGCTGCCCGCCGGCGTGCCGATCTTCACGCCGTACGGCGCGACCGAGTGCTTGCCGGTGGCGAATATTTCCAGCGCCGAGATATTGAACGAGACCCGCGTGCTGACGGAACAAGGGCGCGGCGTCTGCGTCGGGAAGCCGGTGGCGGGGATGGAGGTGATGGTCATCCCGATCACGGATGGTGCGATTCCGGATTTACGAGCCACCGGGCTTGTCCCGGTGGGTGACATCGGCGAGTTCGTCGTCCGCGGCCCCGTCGTCACGCCGCGCTACTTCCGCAATCCGATAGCCACCGCGCTCGCGAAGATCCACGACCCGGCCACCGGCGAAACCCTGCACCGTATGGGGGACGTCGGCTACATCGACGAGCGGGGGCGATTGTGGTTCTGCGGTCGCAAGAGCCATCGCGTGGGATCGATGTACACCGACATGGTGGAATCGGTGTTCAACACTCTCGCGGGAGTTGTGCGATCAGCACTGGTGGGAATTGAACGCAACGGCGTGTGGTATGCGGTGGTGTGCATCGAAAAATACGGCTACTTGCAAGCTCGAGTAGATCGCCCAGACATGAGGATCGATTTCGAGAGATGGCCAAGTATGCTGTCGCGTCTTCGAGCCAAAGCTTTGGAACACCCGCACACGGCATCGATCACGGCATTTCTGTGGTACCCCAATTCCTTCCCAGTCGACGTCCGCCACAACTCCAAAATCTTCCGCGAGAAGCTCGCGGTCTGGGCCGACCGCAAGCTCGGGCCGAATTGGAAAGGAGGCCCCGCGTGAATGCCCTCGTCACCGGCGGCGGCGGGTTCCTCGGCGGGGCCATCGTCCGCAAGCTCCTCGCGCGCGGCGATACCGTGCGCTCCTTCACCCGCTCCGCGTACCCGTGGCTCGGGGAACTCGGCGTCGAACAAATTCACGGCGATCTCGGCAATCTTGCCCCAGTGCAAGCCGCCGTCGCCGGGTGCGATGTCGTTTTCCATGTCGCGGCCAAGGCCGGTGTCTGGGGCCGATACGCCGACTACTTCGGCACGAATGTCGTCGGCACGCGGAACATCATTGCGGCTTGCCGACAAGCCGGTGTCACTCGACTCGTCTACACGAGCACGCCGAGCGTCGTCCACACGGGGGCCGACCTCGAAGGGGCCACCGAGAACCTACCATACGCGACGCACTTCCTCGCGCACTACCCGGCGACCAAAGCCATCGCGGAAGCTGAAGTGCTCGCCGCGAACGGTGCGACCCTCGGTACCGTCGCACTGCGACCGCACCTGATTTGGGGTCCTGGCGATCCGCACCTGATCCCGCGCGTGCTGGCGCGAGCCAAGGCCGGCAAGCTCCGGCGCGTCGGCACCCGGCCGGTGACGGTCGATGTGACTTACGTCGACAATGCCGCCGATGCGCATTTGAACGCGGCGGATCGAATCGCGGACTGCCGTGGCAAAGCGTACTTCATCAGCAACGGCGAACCGATTCTGCTCTGGGACTTTTTGAATCGCATCCTCGCCGATGCCGGGCTGCCAGCGGTGACGCGGTCGATCCCGACCGGCCTCGCGAAGACCGCGGCCTTCGCGCTGGAAAAGTTTTACAGTCTGTTGCGCCTGTCCGCCGAACCGCCGACGACGCGGTTCGTGGTCTCGCAACTGTCGACGAGCCACTGGTACGACATCGCGGCGGCGAAGCGGGACTTGGGGTACGTCCCGCGGGTGAGCCTCGACGAGGGATTGCGCCGCTTGGCGGAGTCGTTGCGAATCAGCGCTTCGGGCTCGCACTGAGGGGCAAGGTACTTTGGAACTCCCCGAGTTTGACTTTGTCCTTGAGCGAATCGAGCTGCGTCGGCGTCAAATTTTTCGTGCCGTAGAGCAGTTCGGTCTGCTTCGCGATGATCTCCGGTTTCTCCAACCGCTGCGATTGCGGGGGCAGCGGGGCATTTTGAGACGGGTCTCCGGCGGCGGTGATCCGGCGCTCGGTCGAGCGCTGCCGGTAGAAATTGGCGAACATCAGCGGGTCGGCGAGATAGCGGCGCACGTCCTCGTGGATCGCCTCGCGCTCGGTCGCCGTCAACACCCAATTGAGCGACGGCTCGACTCCGCAGAGGATGGTGCGGGCGTCCACCGCGACGCCGAATGCGCCGTTGTCGCGCCGCTCCATCCGGGCCACGGCCGCGTTGAGGCGCTCGTCCGAACGGTAGATCATGTTCGCCCGCCACGACGAAAACAAACCCGTCAGCGGAGCGGTCGCCGTGAACATCCCGCCTTCGGTGCGGACGGGAGACTCCGATTCCCCGGCCGCTTTCCACTCGTCCGCCGTCGCCCCCAGTTTCGAGGTCGGCACCCGGGCGACGCCGCGATCCGCCGCGTAGGTCCGCAGTTCCTCGGCGGTCGGAATCAACTGCGCCGTTTGATCGTTGCCGAAGCATTTGATGCGCAGCAGGAGGATCTGCGGGATCTTCCCGGCGGCCCCTTTCGCCGCGGCGAACTCCCCGTGCAAGTACCGCCGATTCGGTTCGTGATTCAACCACTTCGTGGCGACGACCATGCCGTAGTTGTCGTAGTACCCGGCGTCGACGACGTGGCGGACGGGGTCGGTCGGCAGCGCGGCGGCCGGGCTGAAGAACGGGAACGAGGCGTTCATCCGCACCGCGGTGCTCAGGCGGAACTCGTCGGCGTGTGGGAACGCTTTGAAGAACTCGAGTCCGGTGTACGACATCATCCCGCCGTGCAACCGCCCCGATTCGACCATGTAATCGAGGTCGAGATTGCTGATGAGGAGCTGCCGGCCGTCTTCGACCATCATCGGCGTGAACACGAGCGACGGCAAGTCGCCGGTCGCTTCTTCGGGGCGGAGATCGCCGAACGGCACGTCGAGCGCCCCGCGCAAGTGGGTGGACCACGCGCGCTCGAGGGCCGACCCGCGGTCGTTGGTCGTGCCGCCCGTCAAGAACCCGAGCGGCGAAAGCGGGAGATCTTTGTGGAGCCACTTTTGGACGATCGGGCTCAGGAAGTCGGCCTCGAGACCGCGGAAGAACTCCGTCCGGCATTCGCGCATGACGGTGCGGTAGGCGGCGTCGATTTGCCGGAACTCTTCGGAGTCGGCGGGTACGTCGGAGTCCTGGGCGGCGTCGACGTAGGCCCGGTAAGCCGGATGATTTCGCGCGGTGTCGATGACACCGCCGGGCCGGAGCTGCGTGACGAAATACGACGCACCGAGCATTCCGCCCGACGCCCCGCTGACCAGTCGGATGCGCCGCGAGAACCCGGGGCACTGCTCTTCGAGGGTCAGCAGCACGTCGGCCGTGTAGATGGCCGAGGCGGACGCCCCGCCGCTGCACGTCACGAGCACCACCGGTTGCGCTTCGCCGAATTCGGCTCGCATGCGGCGGTTCCACGCTTGCAGTGCGTCGAGGTCGCTGAGCTGTCCGGACTCAGTCCGGCGGATCGCGTCGATGTCGACCAGCTTCCGCGGCCGGGCGTAGTAATCGGTGTCCGCGGAGGAATCCCGCATGTGCGGCAGGCGGTTCTCGACTTGGTTCTGGGGGAAGAGGAACGGCAGCACGACCACGGCGAGCAACGCCGGGCAGAGCCACCAACGGCGGTGTTGGGCGAACCACGTCACCGCGCCGAGGAACGCCGCGAGGCCGGCCAGCATCAGCAGCGCCGAGATCGAGGTCGGGAAATACGCGGAGTGGAAATCGGGATAGAACGCGTGGGCGAAGGTCGGGAATGCGAGCAGGCCGATACCGAGACCGATCGAGATCCGCACCCCGGACTTCGGGAGGGTGAGCAAGCGCTTCGCCAAAATCGCCCGGCTGGAAAAGTGCAACGCGGCCAGCGCGGCGAGACCCAGGGGGAACCACCAGCGCCAGCGGCGAGACCCAGGGGGAACCACCAGCGCCAGCCGTGAGACGGGTTGACACCCTCGAAATCGACCGGCCGTTTCCAAACCATCGGTGTCGCGCAGGCCACCAACAGCAAGCCCCAAGCGAGGTCGTAGGTCCACGCGGCCGGCGGGGTCGCGTTGGAAGTCGGGACGGTCGCGGCTTTCGCATCCGCGCGCCGGACCGCCAAGATCGAAACGCCCAGTACCGAGGCCACCAATAACCCGTTGGCGATCCCGACCCACCAAGTCTCGTGCCAGACTTGATGAAAGCCGTCGTAGTCGGCGAGGAGCACCCCGAAGACGAGGAAAAGAAGAACCACGACGACGAGCAGGAGCAGCGGATAGAACGCGATGAGGTGGAGCAAGGGGCGGAGAGCCGCGAAGGCGATTCCGCAATACGACTTGACGAACGTGAGCACGCGCCGGCCTCCGGATGGGGACGATGGACGGGCGATGGGTTACGGTAACGGACGCGGGGAGGAAACGCCAGCGCGGTTGCGGAAAGGAAGGCGAGCCGAACCCCGTGAGGGGTCGGGTGAGTCCGGCTACGGCTTCGACGGCGACTTCGGCACGGCCGTGCCGGAGCGTTTCATGCGGCGGGCGTAGCGGGCCTTCATCGTGAGGTCGTCGTGCTCGTCTTCGATGTCGCCGACGATTTCTTCGAGGACGTCTTCGAGCGTCAGAATGCCGAG
>JAYSYN010000202.1:0-12628 GCA_043727575.1 Fimbriiglobus sp. | reverse complement strand
TACTGGAAACTGATGGTGGGCATCCGTGCCTCCGGGTGTCGGGTATGGGAAGTGAAGCCTACCAGATGGCCCGTGGCAAAATCGAGAGGTCTACCCTCTTTCAACTCCGCTCTTGCGTCGCCGGTGCCGACCGGCTATCCCCGGCTTCATGGGTCGAAAACGCGCCAGCTTCGGATCGATTCTCCTCGCGCTGCTCGCGCTCGGCGTCGGTTGCCTGAAACCCCGCGTGGTGGCGCCCGTCGAAACCGGCGGACCCGGCCGCTGGCTCCCGGCCGACCGCCCGCCGATTCCGCCCGAAGACCCGACCGAGATCCGCCGGGCCGAATTCAACGAGGCGGGCGAGCCGGATCCGAAGCTCGCGCCGTTGCCGCGCCGGCCGCAACACATCCTCGCCCTATCCGGCGGCGGTATGTTCGGCGCTTATACCGCCGGTGTTCTCGGCGGGTGGAGTCGAACCGACCACCGGCCGGAGTTCGACGTCGTCACCGGCATCAGCACCGGGGCGCTCATGGCACCGCTCGCGTTCCTCGGGCCCCAATACGACGGCCTCATGGAGCGGTTTTACACCCGCATCACGCGCAAAGACATTTTCACCTACCAATCGTGGATCTCCGTGCCGTTCCGGGATGCCTTCGCATCCACGGCCCCGCTGCGCGAGATCGTCGAATCGAGCATGACCCTCGAAATCATCGAAGCGATCGGCGCGGCCCACCGCTCCGGTCGTCGGTTGTACGTCGGCACGACCAACATCGACACGCGCCGCTTCGTGACGTGGGATCTCGGTGCCATCGCCGACGTCTCGGCGGCCCCGGAGCCCGAGCGGCCGAAGAAACTCAAAGAAGCCAAGAAGTTGATCGTGAACGTCCTGCTGGCTTCCTGTTCGATGCCGGTGGTGTTCAGCCCGGTGCGCATCGACGTGGAAATCGACGGCCAACGCTACACCGAACTCCATGTTGACGGCGCGGTGACGGCCCCGATTTTCGTGCCGCCTCACGTCCTCGACGCGGCCGCCCCCGACCCGCGCCTGCCGGCGAAACTCCAGCCGCCCGCCAACCTCTACATGATCCAATCGTCGAAGTCGTTCGTCGAACCGTCCCCCGTGGAATCGAGAGTGCTCGCACTGCTGAGCGTCTCCACGGCCACGGTTCTCTCGGCCCAAGCGCGGCGCGAAACGTCGAACCTGTACCACATGTGCCGGCTTGCCGGGGTGACCTTCAACATGACGGCGATCCCCGCCGACTTCCCGACGCCGCTGGGCGGTTTGGAGTTCGACCGCGCCGAAATGAATAAGCTGTTCGAGAAGGGTTTCGAGTTCGGTTCATCCGGGCCGAAGTGGTGGATCGCCCCGCCCGAACGCGGCCCGGGGGAAGCCGACACCATCCGCGGCGGCAACAAGTTCACGTCCGGTAAGCCGGTCGAATTCCCAAAAAAGTAGCGGCGAGGATCACCCGTGCGACGCAACCCCGTGAAGGCGAAACTCCGCGCGGGCCAGCCCGCCATCGGCACGTGGATGTCGCTCGGCAGCGTGACCGCCGCCCGGTTCATGGCCCGCAGCGGCTTCGACTGGCTCACCGTCGATATCGAACACAGCCTCGTGAACATCGAGACGGCCACGCACATGCTCGGCAGCATTGCCGACGCCGGCTGCGTCGCCTTGGCCCGCGTCCCGAGCAACCGCCACGACCATATCAAACGCGTGCTGGACAACGGCGGCCACGGCGTCGTGGTGCCTATGGTCAATACGCCGCAGGAAGCGGCCGACGCCGTGAGTGCCTGTCTATATCCGCCCGTCGGTAACCGCAGCGTCGGCGGTAGCGTCCACGCCCTCAATTGGAATGCGACCGCCGCCGAGTATTATTCGCAGGTCAACGACGAAGTCCTGATCGTGCTGCAGTGCGAGCACATCGACGCCGTGCGGAACTTCGACGCCGTCTACGACCGGCCCAACGTTGACGCGATTTTCGTCGGCCCCAACGATTTGATGGCGAGCATGCGCGACGCCGCGGGTAAACCGCCTGCGGCCGACGTCTTCGAACGGACCCTTCAAGAAATTCTCGCGGGTTGCCGGCGCTTGGGGATCGCGGCGGGCATCCATTCGTTCAGCGTCGAAGACACGCAAATGCGACTGGCCCAAGGCTGGCGCTTCATCGCGATCAACAGCGAACTCAAAATGATGGTCGACGGAGCCGCGAAGATCGTCGGGGCATTGGGACTCGGGTCGACGGGCGAACTCACGAAATACTGATGTTGTCCTTTCGCAGAGATTCCCCATGTCGATCGTTCAAGAATTCAAAAAGTTCGTCCTCCGCGGCAACGTCGTCGATCTCGCCGTGGGCGTCATCATCGGCGCGGCGTTCGGCAAAGTCGTCACGTCGCTCGTCGGGGATCTGATCATGCCGCCCATCGGCTGGGCCTTGGGCGGGGTCGATTTTTCCGACTTCGCCGTCGATCTGCCCGGCTCAATGAAAGATCCCAAAGATCCGACCAAAACCATCCCGGTGAAGCTGAGATACGGGGCATTCATTCAGGCGGTCATCGACTTCCTCATCATCGCGGCCTGCCTCTTCGGCATGATCCAAGTGATGAACCGATTGAAGAAAAAGGAAGCGGAAGCCCCGACTGTCCCGAGCGCGTCGGAAATCCTGTTGGCCGAAATCCGCGACTTGTTAAAGAAGTGACCGGACCGAACCCGGAAAGCGAAACTGCACCCGATAGGAGTTGAACCTATAACCTTCTGCGCCGGAGGCAGATGCTCTATCCAATTGAGCTACGGGTGCCGATTAATCGATTCTACACCGACTCGTCGCTCGGACAAGAGATCAATTCCGGCAAGTGAGTTTGCGACCGCGGTGACGCGGCTACCCGCCGGCTGAGAATGTATTAGAATGCCGAATCACGCCTCACTTTGCAGAAAGACTCTCCCCATGCCGAAATCGCTCCTTCTTCTGTTGACTTCCTTCGCCGTGGCCGCGGTGGCTCCCGCCCAAACCATACCGAAACCCAAAGCCTCCGCGACGGCTCCCGAAGATCTCTCGGCGCCCGACGGATTCAAGATCGAACTCCTCGCCAGCGCCGACGCCAAGACCGAAGGCTCGTGGATCAACCTCGGTCAAGATGACAAAGGTCGGCTCATTATCGGCGGGCAAGGCGGCCAGCCGACGCTGCGCATGACGATCAAAGATGGCAAAGTCGAATCGACCGAGAAATTGAAGCTGCCGATCACGGAACTCATGGGGATCTTGTACGCCTACGACAGCTTGTACGTCATGGGCGCCGGGCCGAAAGGGTACGGCATTTACCGCTGCAAAGAGTCCGGTACGCCCGGCGAGTTCGACACCCAACCGTTCAAAATCTTCGGCGCCGGCGGCGAACACGGCGCGCATGGATTGGCCCTCGGCCGAGACGGTAAAATCTACGCGATGATCGGCAACCACACGAAGGTGCTCGACGGCCTCGATGCGGAATCGCCTTACAAGAACTACCGCGAAGATCACGTGCTCCCGCGCCAATGGGACGGCAACGGCCACGCTGCGGGGATTCTGGCGCCGGGTGGTTACGTCGTCCGTACCGATGCCGACGGTAAGAAGTGGGAGATGGTGCTCGGCGGCTTCCGCAACGCCTACGACCTCGCCTTCAATACCGACGGCGAACTCTTCACCTTCGACAGCGACATGGAGTGGGACTGGGGCATGCCTTGGTACCGCCCGACGCGGGTCAACCACTGTACGAGCGGCTCCGAACACGGCTGGCGCTCCGGCACCGGCGTCTGGCCCGATTACTATTTGGACAACGTCCCGCCGACGGTCAATATCGGCATCGGCTCGCCGACGGGCGTGGGCAACGGCCTCGGGGCCAAGTTCCCGGCCAAGTACCAACGCGCGATCTTCATCTGCGATTGGTCCTACGGCCGGTTGATGGCGCTCCACCTGACGCCGAAGGGTTCGAGCTACCGTGCGACGTTCGAGAACTTCGTCGCGCCGAAAGGGCTCGATGGCAAGTCGCCCAAGAAGCCGCTGCCGTTGACGGATACGATCATCGGCGCCGACGGCGCGATGTACTTCACCGTCGGCGGCCGGAACAACCAGGCGGGGCTGTACCGCGTCAGCTACACCGGCACCGAATCGACCGCGGCCGCCGTGGAACCGAATAAAGCCGGGGCCAAGGAACGCGAACTTCGGCATTCGCTGGAGGCCTTCCACGGTAAGAAAGACGCCAAGGCCGTGGCGACGTGCTGGCCACACCTCGGCAGCGACGATCGCTTTCTGAGCTTCGCCGCCCGCGTCGCGCTCGAATCGCAACCGGTTTCCGAGTGGAAGGAAATGGCCCTCGCCGAGAAAGACCCGGCCGCGGCGCTCACGGCCTTGCTCGCGCTCGCCCGTTCGGGGGACTTCAAAGCGTACACCGACTTGCTGACCGCGCTCGAGAAATTGCCGTTCGCCAAGTTGACGGCCGCGCAGAAACTCGACAAGCTCCGTGTGCTGCAAGTGGCATTCAGCCGACATGGGAACGCGAGTGCCGATGCCGTGAAGGTAATCTCGGCGGAACTCGAACCGCTGTTTCCGAGTGCCGAAGACAGTTTCAACCGCGAGGCGGTACAAGTGCTCGTCTACCTCCAGTCGCCGAAGGTACTCGCCAAAGGATTGAAGATGATGGCGGAGGCGAAGACTCAGGAAGAGCGATTCCACTACCTGTTCCACCTGCGAACGCTCCCCCTCGGCTTCTGGACGATGGACCAACGCAAAGAGTACCTCAGCTACTGGGCCAAGGACAAACAGAAACTGCCGCATCCGGTACAGACGGTGAAGTGGTTCGAAGAAGCCGGTCGCGGTTACGGCGACGGAGCCAGCTACGCCAACTTCCTCAAGAACTTCTTGAAGGAATACGTCGCCAATATGGCCCCGGCGGAAGTCAAAGAATTGACGCCGATCCTAGTGGCCATCGACGCGAAATCGACGGAGACGGTCGAAGCCAAAGTCCGGCCGTTCGTCAAGGAATGGAAAATGGACGACCTCGAACCGCAACTGGCAAAGGCGAGCAGCGGGCGCAATTTCGAGAAGGGCAAAGCCGCGTTCGCGGATGCCCAGTGCGCGAAGTGCCATCGCTTCGTCGACTACGGCGGCGCCGTCGGCCCCGACCTCACCGCGGTGGCCAGCCGCTTCGATCGCCGGGCCATTTTGGAGTCGATCGTCGAACCGTCGAAGGTCGTCTCCGAGCAGTACCAGAATGTGGAAGTCGCCACGCTCGATGGCAAGTCGGTCGTCGGTCGCTTGATCGACGAAACGCCAACTTCGATTGCGGTGCAGCCCGACCCGCTCGATGCGAAGCGCGTCGTGATCGAGAAGTCCAACATCGACACCCGCAAAGCGTCCAAACTCTCGCCGATGGCGGCACATTTGGTCGATGTGCTGAGCGCTGAGGATATTTTGGATTTGATCGCGTACATGGAATCGGGCGGGCGGAAGAACCATCCGGCATTCGGGAAACGGTGAGAATCTCCGTTGGAGTTCAACCTTCAGGTTGTGGCCCGCATGCTCGGAAAGTCGGGCCGAGTCTTCGATGCACGACACCTGAAGTCAACGCGTCGTGCCTCGCCGACTCGGCCCGACGAAGACAACCTGAAGGTTGAACTCCAACGCTCCGCCGATCCATGTGCGTCTTCGCGTTATGATTGGTTCACTTCTGTCGAGGAGTTTTCCATGCGACCCTTTTATTGGATTGCCGCCGCACTCGCGCTCATCGCCCTCGCCGTCTACGCCATGATGCGGAATCGCGACGATTTCCAATCCCCCGAAAACTTCCCCGCCCTCGAACCGTCCGAATCGACGGACGACACAACGACCGCCACGTTCGGCAACGGCTGCTTCTGGTGTACCGAAGCGATCTTTCAGGAACTGAAAGGCGTGAAATCGGTCACCTCCGGTTACACCGGCGGCCGGGTGCAGAACCCGACCTACGAGCAAATTTGTCGGGGGGATACCGGCCACGCCGAGGCGGTCCGAATCGCTTTCGATCCGGAAGTGATCTCGTACCCGGAGCTGCTCGAGGTGTTCTGGCGTACTCACGACCCGACGACGCTCAACCGTCAAGGTCGCGACACCGGGACTCAATACCGCTCGGCCATTTTTTTCCACAGCCCCCGGCAACGGGAACTCGCGGAGAAGTACAAAGCCAAGATCGACGAAGCCAAAGTGTACGACAAACCCGTCGTCACCGAGATCGTGGCGGCGGGCGAATTTTTCCCGGCGGAAGCCTACCACCAAAACTTCTTCGTCTCGAACCCGAAGAACGGATACTGCCGGTCGATCATCCAACCGAAAATGGAAAAGCTGAAGAAAGTCTTCCCGGACAAAGTGAAGCCGTGAACCCCAAACCGAGTCGGGCGGAAATCCTCGCCGCGGCGAATCGACGCGTTCCCGATCTCATCGGGCCGGATTTGAAAGTCCTGTTCTGCGGGACCAATCCCGGCTTGTACTCCGCCGCCATCGGGCACCACTTCGGCCGGCCGGGAAATCGGTTCTGGCCGGCGGTCTTCGCGGGCGGATTCACTGAACGGTTGTTTTCCCCGTACGAAGACGGCGACTTTTTGGAACTCGGCTACGGCTTGACGAATATCCACGAGCGCGGCACGGCGGGAATGGCGGAACTGTCGAACGCGGAATTGAAATCGGGCTGCGGGCGGCTAAAAGCGAAGGTGCTGATTCACCGACCCAAGGTCTTGGCCGTGCTCAGCATCGGGGCGTACCGAATCGCATTTGATCGGCCCAAAAGCAAACTCGGATTGCAAACCGATGCAATCGGCGCGACCCGCATTTGGGTACTCCCGAGTCCGAGCGGGTTGAACGCCCACTACCAACCGGCGGCCTTGGGGCGACTGTTCGCCGAACTCCGAACTGCGGTCGGAACCTAAACGTTGGCTTTTTTCTTCTCTTCGTGCCGGGCCGCGGCTTCTTCGACGGAATGCGAGTCGGTCAACCGCTTGTCTTTCTTGGCCAGTTGCACGAGCGTGCAATAGTGCTGGTGCAGCATGTGGACCTCGGCTTCGGTGAGTTCTTCGACGTTGATGAGCCGGTTGCTCGCGCCCCGCACCGCCGCGACGAGTTCGTTCAGTTTCAAATGGATCGCCTGAGAATCTTTGTTCTGCGAGCGTTGGATCAAAAAGACCATCAGAAAAGTGACGATCGTGGTCCCGGTGTTGATGACGAGTTGCCAGGTGTTTGAATAGTCGAAGTACGGACCCGTGATCAGCCAAATCAGAATCGTCGAAGCCGCGAGGGCGAAGGCGGTCGAGGTGCCGGTCCAGTCGGTGGCGGTTTTGGACAACCGGGCCAATGCGGTCTCGCTGCGCGGGGTTGCGGCGGGGATTGGCGGCGCAGGGGCGGCCGGGTGCGGACGGTTCATCACTCAAACTCGCCAAGTCTCAGGGATCGGTCCCTCATGGTTTAGTCCCGCACGGGCGAAGTCCCAGCGGAATCGGCGGGTATGCCGGCGTTCGCTTCGCATTCGCACCTATATAATTAGCCTTTCGACATCCTCCCGTGACGATCCCCTTTATGCCAGCCACGCGCGAACCCGCCGTCTCCACCGTCCCCGATGCCCGCGGTCGCTTCGGCCCCTTCGGCGGGCGCTACGTCCCCGAAACGCTGATGTTCGCGCTCGACACCCTGGACGCGGCCTACCGCGATGCCCGGCTTGACCCCGAATTCCGCGAGGAATTTCACCGGATTCTCAACGACTTTGTCGGCCGGCCGTCGCGGTTGTACTTCGCCGAGCGCCTGACGAAAGAAGCCGGGGGCGCTCGGATTTATTTGAAGCGCGAAGACCTCAACCACACCGGCGCCCACAAAATCAACAACGCCATCGGCCAAGCCATGCTGTGCAAGCGGATGGGCAAGACGCGTTTGATTGCGGAGACGGGCGCGGGGATGCACGGCGTCGCCACGGCCACGGCCGCGGCGCTGTTCGGCTTACCCTGCCGGGTGTATATGGGCACCGAGGACATCCGCCGGCAGGAGCTAAACGTTTTCCGGATGAAAGCGATGGGCACCGAAGTTTTTCCGGTGACCAGCGGGAGTTGCACGCTCCGCGACGCCGTGAACGAGGCGATGCGCGAGTGGATGAGCAGTGTGGCGGACACGCATTACATCATCGGCAGCGTCATCGGGCCGCACCCGTTCCCGATGATCGTCCGCGATTTTCAATCGGTGATCGGCGAAGAGACGAAGGTCCAAAGCCGCGAGCAATTGGGGCGCTTGCCGGATGTCGTGGTCGCCTGCGTCGGCGGCGGCAGCAACGCGGCGGGGATGTTTTATCCGTTCGTCAATCACACGGAAGTCGAGATGGTCGGCGTCGAAGCCGGCGGACACGGACCCAAACTCGGCGGTCACGCCGCGACCCTCGGCTACGGGATGCCGGGGGTTTTGCACGGGACTTTCACCTACGTCTTGCAAGACGACGACGGCCAGACGGCCGACGTGCATTCCGTCAGCGCCGGGCTCGACTACCCCGGCGTCGGCCCGGAGCACAGCTACTGGCACGAGAACGGCCGCGTACGCTACTGCAGCGTCACGGACGACGAAGCCCTCGCCGCGTTCCACCAGTGCAGTCAGCTCGAAGGGATTCTGCCGGCCCTCGAAACGGCGCACGCGGTCGTCGAAACGATGCGCATCGCGGCGGGTCGGCCGAAGGACGACATCGTGGTGCTCTGCTTCAGCGGCCGGGGCGACAAGGACTGCGCCGAAGTGGCGAGAGTGATGGCCGCTCGATAGTTTCGGATTTGATGGATTCCCCGAGGCTGCTCCATGCTCCGTTTGATCGCCGGGTTCGCATTTCTCTTCGTTTCAACGATCGCCGCGGTCGCCGAGCCGCTGCAAACCGTCGCGGAGAAATCGAGCTACAAGACCACATCGACGCACACCGAGGTACTCGCGTTCGCCAAAGAATTGGCGAAGCAACAACCGGAGATCGTGAAGTATTCCGAGTACGGCACCAGCACCGAAGGCAAGGCGCTCCCGGCGCTGGCGCTGCAAATCGGCACGGATGACAAGCGGCCGACGGTCCTCGTGTTCGCCAATATTCACGCCGGCGAAGTCGACGGCAAAGAAGCGGTGCTGGCGCTGGCCCGCGATCTCGCGGTCGGCAAAAGTGAACTGTTGAAGTCGCTCCGGATCGTGATCTTGCCGAACATCAACCCGGACGGCAACGACTGCATCGACAAGAAGAACCGCACCGAACAAAACGGGCCCGCGAACGGCGTCGGCCAACGTGAGAACGCCGATGGGCTCGACCTCAACCGCGACTTCGTGAAGCTGGAGACCAAAGAAATCCGAGCCCTCTTGAAGGCGATCCAAACTTACGATCCACTGATGGTCGTCGATTGCCATACGACGAACGGTAGCCAACACCGCTATAAGCTCACCTACGACGGCCCGCGCTACTCCGCCGCGCACCCCGACCTCATTTCCTACAGTGCGAGCAAACTCTTCCCGGACGTGACCGAGAAGGTGAAGAAGACCACCGGCTTCGACAGTTTCTGGTACGGCAACTTCAACCGCGACCGCACCGAGTGGACGACCTACCCCGCCGGCCCGCGCTTCGGCTTGCAACTGTTCGCGCTCCAGGGTCGCTTCGGCATCCTCAGCGAGAGCTATAGCTACGCCACTTACGAGGAGCGTGTGAATGCCAGCTACACCTTCGTGAAGGCGAACCTCGAACACGTCGCGGCGAACTTGGCCGCGATCCAGAAAATCGTTGTTGCGGCACGGGAGACGCCGGCGAAGATCGCCCTGCGGACGAAGACCATCGCGCAAGAGAAGACCGCCACCGTCTTCGGCTTCGTCGAGAAGGATGGCAAGCCGGTTGAACCGCGGCAGCCGAAGGATTTCGAACTCAAGATCGTCACGAAGGTCGTGCCGACGCTCGAAGTGGAGATCCCGGCGGCCTACCTGATCCCCGCCGAGTTCGCCGCGGTCGCCGATACGCTCCGCCGGCACGGGATCAAGGTCGAGGAACTCCGCGAACAGATCGAACTCGACACTGAGATCTACACCGTCACCGAGATCGCCAAGGCGAAGACCGCGTTCCAAAAGCACACGACTGTGACCGTCGAAACGACGTTGGCGAAATCGATCACGATGGCCCGACCGGGGATGTTCCTCGTGCGGACGGCCCAACCCTTTGGACGGCTCGCGGCCTACTTGCTCGAGCCGCAATCCGAAGACGGCCTGACGACGTGGAATGCCTTCGACTCCGGGCTCGCGGCGAAGGCCCCTTTCCCCGTAATACGTCTGCCGAAGCTCGGGTCGGTCTTCACAGGCGCCCCGCGGCCGCTGCCCGAAGATCGCGTTGCCAAGAAGAAATTCTCGATCGAACAAGCGGCCCCGTTGCGAGCGCCCCCGGCTGGCCTCGGCGACCTGACATGGCTCCCCGACGGTGAGCATTGGCTGCAGGTTAAGGAAGGTAAGCTTTGGAAGGTCGCGGCGCGATCCGGTCGCGCGGAGTTGTTTGTCGATCCGGAGAACTTGAAAAAATCGCTGGCCGGAGTTCCCGGGATCGATGCGAAGGCGCTCGCTCTATTCGCGAAAGGGACGCGGTTCACCTTCAACGAAGAGCGCTCGAAGATTCTTTTCGACACCGGCGCCGGGTTGGTGCTCGTCGCCCGGGACGGCTCCCCGGCACTGCGCCTCGACGGCGAGAAAGAACACGAATTCCCGACCTTCTCCCCCGATGGACGGCACCTCGCGTTCGTGCGCAAGGGGAACCTTTTTAGCATCGACATCGCGACTGCGAAGGTCGCGCAACTCACCACCGACGGCGGCGAGGGGGAAATCCTCAACGGTCGCGGCGACTGGGTTTACGAGGAGGAAATCTTCAACCGCAATGGCGGTGCATTTTGGTGGAGCCCCGACTCCACGGCCATCGCCTACATGCGCTTCGATGACAAACCGGTGCCGAAGTTCAACGTCCTCGACGGCTCATCTTTGCGCGGCACACCGTCCACGATCAACTACCCGAAGGCGGGCGATGCGAACCCGTCGGTCAGCATCGGCGTGGTGAAATTAGAAGACAAACCGAAGCCCGTGTTCGCGAATCTCGAAGGGTACAAAGCCGATGCCACGGTGATCGCCCGCGTCGGTTGGGTGCCCGGCAAGACGCCGGTGCCGTTCGCGTATTTGCAGAACCGCGAGCAGACGTGGCTCGACTTCGCGACGTGGCCCGACTTCGCCGCGAAGCCGAAGGTGCTGTTCCGCGAGACGACCAAAGCCTGGGTCGAAGACTCGGGCGAACCGCATTGGCTGAAGGACGGCTCGTTTCTCATCCTCAGCGAGCGCAGCGGTTGGAAGCAGCTCTACCACTACGCCGCCGACGGCAAGTTGAACGGGGCCAACACCGCGGGGAACTTCGATATCAAAAGCATCGAACGGATCGACGAGGCCAGCGGGGACGTCTACTTCACCGCGAACGCCAGCAGCCCCACCGGCGTCGATTTCCTTATGACGAACTTGCGCGATCCGTCGAGCCTAACGATCCTCACGCAGACCGGCAGCACGCACGCGATCTCGCTAGCACCCAAAGGGGCGTTCTACATCGACCGCCAGAGCAACGATGCCGCGCCGGTGCAAGCGGTGCTGCGCGAACTCGTCCGCAAGCCGGTGCGCGTTCTCGACAGCAACCCGTCGTACGATCGCGAGCGATTCCTTTACGGTCGGTACGAGCGGGTGAAAATCGAAACCCCGGACGGCTTCGCCATGGATGGGGCCATCACGTATCCACCCGATTTCCACGAGGGCAACCGCTACCCCATCTGGATTCTGACGTACGCCGGGCCGCACGCCCCCACGGTCAAGGACGGCGCCGGCACCCGCGGCGGCTCCGAGCAAATCTTGGCGGCGCAGGGGATCGTCGTGCTGCGGGTCGATCCGCGCAGCGCAAGCGGTCAGGGGGCGCAATCGGCCTGGACCTGCTTCAAGCAACTCGGCGTGCAAGAACTGAAAGACTTGGAAACGGCCGTCGATTGGATCGGCAAGAACCCGTGGGCCGACACGACCCGCGTCGGCCTCAGCGGCCACAGCTACGGTGGCTATATGGCGGCCTACGCGCTGACGCACTCCAAGAAATTCAGCGCCGGCATCGCCGGGGCGCCGGTCACCGACTGGGCTCTTTATGACAGCATTTACACCGAGCGCTACATGGGCTTGCCGAAGGACAACGCGGCCGGTTACGAGAAATCGTCGGTGCTGAAAGCCGCCGCAAATCTGCACGGGAAGTTGTTGATCGTCCACGGTCTCGTCGACGATAACGTCCACGCGCAGAATAGTCTGAAGTTCATCGAAGCGCTCCAGAAAGCGAACAAGGACTTCGATGTGATGGTCTACCCGAGTTCCCGCCACGGCATCCTGTCGCCGCACTACCAGCGCACGCAGTACAAGTTCATCCTGCGGAGTTTCGGGATCGAGAAGTGACAACGGGAATAACGGCGACGGAAGTGGGATCATCCCTGTAGAGATGACTACTCGCAAGAGGGAATGACCGTGAGGGTGTAGCAACAACTCTTGGAGTTTTGGGGACCCGGCTCAGGCCGCAGTCCAGTAGCGGTCCCAGCAGTCGCTGTACAGGGCCGAGCACAGCCCGG
>JAYSYN010000201.1:0-12707 GCA_043727575.1 Fimbriiglobus sp. | reverse complement strand
GTGACGAGGCCGATCCGCACGCCGGTCGCATGAAGCAACTCGGTCATCCGCGTATCGGGTGATGCCTTCCATCGGGAGTTGACGACGTAGCTGGTGAGTTCTTGCGAGCGGGGATAGATCTGGACGAGTAGCCTGGGCTTCGTCGTCGTGGGGTCAATGACGACGATGCTCGGACGCAGCAGTTCGTGATGTTCGGGGACTTCTGCTTGCAGCGTTTGCGGAATCGCCTGCCCCTCAGCCAGCACCCGCTCATCGAGTTCGAGCGTCTTGATGAGGACGAACTTTATCCACTGCTGATGCGGAGCGGGATCGGCCTTCCGCTTCTCGAACGACTCCTGCCAATTTGCGTATTCCTGGCGCAACAGCCGAGACTGGTCGGGATCGTGGGGTTCCAGCCCGGTATTGAATGCTTCCATCAGCACCGGCAAGCTCAGGAACGGGCCTGATACCGGCACAAGGGAAAGCCATTCCGCATGGTGGCGTGCGATGGACATGGTCAGTTGCCCCCCGCCATTCGTTCGGGAATCAAGAACGTCACTGCCACAGGGAATATGCGAGCCTGCGGGTTGGCGAACCTTGCCCGGATCGCCGCTGTTTCTCGTTTGATTTCCTCGGGGATCTCCTTGGCCCTCGCACGCATGGCGTCCTTGTTCCGCTCGAAGCGTTCCTGCTCCGGGTCATCGAACAGCAAGGGCTGGATATACACCGGGTCTTTGAGTTCGGCCTCGATGGACTTCTTGAGTTCGGTGAGGATCGACTCAATGTCTTTGGTTTCCTTGTCGGCTCGCCCTGCCAGATCCTTCTGAAGGCCATCGACCTTCTGCTTCATTCGGGCTTCCAACGCTGAGGCCAACGATGAGGTCAGCGTGGGGTAGAGTTCAAGCAGCTTGGCCTTTACTGCTGCCGAAGGCTCTTTCGCCGTGGCTCCCGCCAAAGCAGATTCCGTTTGACTGACGTTCACCCGCCCACCCCACTTTTGATCCTTGATAAGTCCACCCGAGGCAATGATCTCTTCGTGCAGCCGGAAGCTGTCGCCGCCGATCACGACTAATCGGGCATGGGCAATCACCACAGGCGTATCGAGAACATCGTTGGGGACGATCCGAGCGGCGACCCGATGAAGTTTCGACCGACCTTTTTCTGCCCAAACCTCGGCTCGCAACAGCCGCAAGCACATCTGGGGAAGGCGGTGGTTGAGATGCGCCAGCACTACGTCGTCGCGACCCCTCGACACCGTCTCATCAAACGTGATGGGGCGAATGTCCTTCGTGTGGGGATGCTCCAGCCCTTCGGCACACGCTGCCCAGCTTCCCTTGAGCGGTGGCAACTTGAAACACGGCTTGCCGTCTCCGGTCTTCGTGGGCATCAGATCCGGCTGTCCCGCCAGCATCAGGCCAACCGAAACCACTTGGCGAATGTTGTCCGGGGAGAGGCGAAGTTCTCTCCGTGTTTCCCGGTACTGCTCCATCAACGCTTGAACTTGCTTCTGCAAATCCCGCTCGAACTTGAGCATCTTGCGAATCGGCTCGGCTTCCTTCTCGGCCTTCTCGGTGTTGAGAGTGGTTCGCCTTCCGAGCATCGCCTCTTCGACTTGTTTGGCAATGACAGTGCCGACCTTACCGAGGTCTTCACGGATCGTTTCGATCTTGAGCGCCACACGCATCAGGAACTCAAGGTCGGCCTCCATGTCGGAGACGGTGCCGTTGAAGTTCCGAGAGGCCCGGTCCTTGTAGCCTTTGCCGACGAAGTGGTAGATCTGAACTCTATCGGCCTTCTGGCCGTGACGGTCCACACGCCCATTCCGCTGCTCCATGCGGTTGGGGTTCCACGGGATCTCGTAGTGGATAAGGCGGGAGCAGAAGTTCTGGAAGTCCAAGCCTTCCGAGGCGGCATCGGTGGCCAGCAGGATACGAACCGGGCTAATGTCGGGTGAAGT
Organism: Fimbriiglobus sp.; assembly: GCA_043727575.1. GTDB lineage: Bacteria > Planctomycetota > Planctomycetia > Gemmatales > Gemmataceae > JALHQU01. Next base: position 10,771 of record JAYSYN010000201.1, on the reverse strand, counting down.
TTGGAACGAGGCTTTGACCTCTTCCCGTTTCTCCGGGTCCATGCCGCCGTACATGGTCAACAGCCGGTCGCCGTCTGTGAACCCTTCGACCGCCATGACTTCTTGTAGCCAGTTCTGTGTGGCTCGGTATTCGGTGAAGATGATGACCCGTTCCTTCGACCACTTCCCACCGGGCTTGGAGATGTTCCTTGAGCCACGCCACCAGTTGTTTGGCCTTGGACTCTCGCTGGCCTTTGGCACGTTTGGCCCATTCCTTCATCTGCTTGAGGAGAGCCTCTTCGTCGGCGGTCGGCTCCGCAAAAAGGCGGGTGGCTGTATCAAGCGCGTCGGCGGTGGCTTCGTCGTAGTCAGTGTCGTCGGCGTACTCTTCATCCATGCGATCCAGTTCAAACTGAAGCGTCTTGTACGAAGGCTTGGCCACCTTCCTGCGAGACGTGTGCAGCGACTTCTCATGTTGCTCCAGCGTCGTGAGGAAGGCCGCAGGGCAGGAGAAGAGCCGCTTCTTCAGCGTCTTCAAGACGAACTCGGTGGCGAACCGCTCGGCATTATCTTCCGCCCGTGAAGACCGCAGTTTCGTGTACTGACGGAGGGCCGCATGAATCTCCCGCTCTTCGGCGGTGTATGGGACTTCGATGGGTTCGAGAATCCGAGGCGGAAAGCGGCGGATACCCAAATGGTTGAAGGCGAAGCTGGGGTCGCTCTTGAGGCGACGAACCATGACCGCATCAAGTTGTTTGCGATCCGGTTCGGTCCCCCGTGAAAACCGCTGATTGTCCAGTAGTTCGAGCAAGGCACTGAAGCTCTCCCGGTAGCCGTTGTGCGGTGTGGCGGTCAGGAAGAGCTTGTGTTCAAAGTGCGGGGCCATCTCCCGCAAAGCCTGCGTTCGCAACGAATCCGTGGCGTACTTGCCGGCACCTGACGGGGCGCAGTTATGAGCTTCGTCCACGATCAGCAGATCGTATTTGCGGGGATAGACCGGCTCGCCGGGTGCGGGAAGAGTTTCACGGAACAGCCGCAGAGGGCGTTCCCGCTTGAGGAAGTCGATGCTGGTGATGAGGCGGGGGAAATGGGACCAGGGGTTGACGTGGATGCCCCGGCGACGGCGAAGGTCGCGCATCAGGCTCGAATCCACGATGCGGAAATCGAGGCCGAACTTGTCCCGCATCTGGTCCCGCCACTGGATTTGCAGGGCAGACGGACAGACGACGAGAATCTTTCTGGCCCGGTGCCGAATGATGAGTTCCAACCCAACCATGCCCGCTTCGATGGTCTTGCCGAGGCCCACGTCGTCGGCGATCAGCAAGTTGACCCTCGGCATCAGGATCGCCCGCACCACCGGGTCAAGCTGGTAATCCTCGATCTCGATGCCGCTGCGGAACGGCGACTGGATGTTCTTCACGTCGGCGGTCGAAGCAGCCCCCCAGCGGACGGCATCGAGGAAGGCGTCGAGCTTTTCGGGTGCGTCGAAGCCGCTGGGTTCAGGAAGGGCGACCTTTTCAAGGATCTTCGCGCCCGGCTCGATCTCCCAGACGATCTGAAGTTCTTCGCCCAGGCCGTCGTCCTCGACAGACGAGAGCGTCAGGAGGTTTTGCGTGACGGCGACGGGCAATTTCATCGCCGGGGTCGGCAAACTGCTCGGCTTCACGACGTTCACCACCCAAGGACGTGACCGTACCTGCACTAGCTGGCCCTGTTCGGGAGGCGAAGTGGTGGTCATGGGTTGTTTTCCATTGGTCGATCACGTCGTTCTGTTCGCGCGTCTGTTGCCTGAAAACTCGATCTGGCTGAAGTTCTTGATCAAAGAGATCAAGAGGTCGTTGCCGAGCCGGGTGTACGACTTCGGCAGGACGCCCTTCAACTCTTCGTTGTCCGCCTCAATGGCCTTCATCGCCTCGTTGACGGCTTTGCCGACGTTCTCGCCCTCGGGCATGGCGAGGAGTTTGGCGTAGCGGGCGGCGGGCGGAAGGTAAAGGACACCTCGCCGCTGGTAGTCTTCCTTGCCGATGACCCGCCGGCCCGATCCCTTGGCCGCAAGTTCCTTCTCGGCCTGGGCGAACTTGAAGTCGGCGTAGCGCAGGAAGATCATGCCGAGAACCGGCACGGAGTATTCCGAGGACTTCAGGCTGGAGTTCGCCCGGAACGAATCGGCGGCGTTCCAGAGGCGGCGCTCGGTGTCGGTGGTCGTCTTGGCATAGGGGCAATCGTCCGGCTTCCAGGGTTGAATATCGACTGCAACTATCCTATGATGACCCAGGCTCCACTGCAAGGACGATAGCGATGATGACCTTCGGTTCGCGTCTGCGGGAACTGCGTCGGGCGAAAAGCCTGAGCCAGAAGCGTCTGGCGGATCAGGTGGGAATCAACTACACCTACCTGAGCAAGATCGAGAGCGAGAAGCTCGACTTCGCTCCGTATCCAAGTGTGGATCTGATCCGAAAGCTGGCGGTCGCCCTGGAGGCCGACGAGAACGAGTTACTGCTTCTGGCCAAGAAGATCCCCGCCGACATCCGCGACCGGGTGATCGCCCGGCCCGACGCATTCAGAACTCTCGCTGCACTCGATGACGAGACGCTTGATGAGGTGCTGCGGCAGGTGAAACGGCGAAAGCCGGCAATATGCTGAGAGGAAGGATCGCGAACACGCCTCGCCATCGTCGGCGAGGTTGCCAGGGGTGGGTGATGAAGCTCGGAAAACCTCCGATTATTCAGGCGTGGGTCGAGTTCCGCTTCGACCACGGCGACGACCGCCGGGAATGGGGCTTCAAGGATGCCTCATCGTACCTCGACCTCTACCAAGACTTGTACCCTGAGCGGGAAGTGGTTGTTCAACACCAGTTCCAAGTCGAGAAGGTGAAGAAGAACCAGAAGCCCCAGATCGTGGACGAGAAGGTTCATCTTCGGGCGGTTCGTGCCGCGAACACCGAAGGCAATCGGTTCCTCCAGTTGTCTCATGATGGCATCGCTTGCAATTTCTTACGAACGGAGAAGGGGTACGAGGGCTTCACCGCGTTGAAGGCCGAGGCTCTGGAGAAATTCAGGGCTTACGTCGAGATGTTCCGACCGACGCGGGTGCTTGAGTTCGCCCTCCACTATGTCGATCTGATTGTCATTCCATTCGATGGCAATAAAATTCTGAACTTGGGAGATTATTTCACACTCGGGATCACCTTGCCCGACGTAATGTTTGGGTCGATCCTGAATTTCGTGGTGCAATACGCCACACAGCCGCCTGACACCGAGGACATGATGGAGGTCAGGCTGCAAGATGAGCGTGACCCGCTGGGGGTAAACGCTCGGTTCCGCATGGATTGGCGGTTAAGCGGTGCGAGCGGCCTGAGCCTGTCGGAGGCCGAGATCGGCACCCGATTGGATCAGGGCCACGACCGATTACAGGACTGCTTCAGGAAGAGCTTTACCGACAAGACGTGGCAGACGTTCGAGCCTGCGCCAGAGGTGGTATAAATCATGATCGCTCTCGACACTGGCGCAGTTGCCGATGTCCGCCCTTACGAAATGTTCCGCTCCTTGTCGGCAGAGGCGAGGGGCAGCATCCGGGGCAGCCTGTTCGACGTTCTCCAGCGAACGGTCGAGGACGTTCGTATCGGCGAGGCCGTATATCACGCCCGCTCGCCGTTGCTGGCGACCTTTTACCCGCGCACGCGCGGTGTGAACGGGGAATTGGCGATGACCCCGTGCAACCTTCAGATCGTCGGGGTTGGCAAGAATTTTGAAGAGGCTCAACGTGATTGGGGCAACCAGTTTCACGTTCGCTTTCAGACCCTACTCGCCAAACGCCCTTGGGAAATGACCGTGGAAGAGAAAGAGGAATGGGGCCAGATCGAACTTCTTGTTGATGTGGCTGCCTACCGTCGTGAAACTCCCTACGTCATCCGCCAGATCGGGGTGTTGTCCCATCGCCGCCCGATTCCCGACCAAATCCGCTGGGAGGATGGACGGCAGGAGCGTGTCTGGCTGGAGCAGATGCCGCCCGAGTTCGCCGGCTTGCACGAAGGCCAACGGTTCGAGGCTGAGGTCGTCAGAGACGCCGTCACCGGGCATATGATCCGGGCAATCGTCGTGCGTCGGCTTCCCGCGTTGAGGCCGACAAGTGCCGATGAGGCGTTGTGGAAATCCGTTCCGACAACCGCAGAAGCCAAGCCAGTCGATTGGGACGAGTTCGAGTGATCCCAATGGAGTCGCCGCTTGGAAGTCTGTTTCGCTGATGTGGGGCAAGGCACCAGCAACGTGATCCTGTTGGGCAACCGGCGGGCTATCGTGATCGATTGCGGAGCCGCCCAAGCCGAAACCGTCCTGGGCGTTCTCAGGCGATTTCAAATCGACACGATCACCCGGTTGATCATCTCTCACAGCCACGACGACCACTCTCGGGGTGCCGCCGCCGTCCTCACGGCGTTCCAGGGCCGCGTCGAAGAACTCTGGATGCTCGATGACGTGCGACGACCCAAGTCGCTCTTCTGGCAGCGGGTGCTGGAAGAAATGCGTGCAAACCGTTTGGATCGCCGACAGATCCACCTACTGGTACGAGAAGACAGGCCGAAGGAAATTTACCGCGACGACAGAGTGCTGCTCTCTCTTATCGCCCCTGACTGTGTGACGAACTTCAGGGCCGTAGACGACCGCGACCCGAATTTTACAAGCGCGGTCCTCGTTCTCACTCGGGGCAAGCAGCAGATCCTGTTCGCGGGCGATTCGACAATCGCCGAGTGGCGAGAGATCATGCAGCGGCGAAAACGCCCGTTCAAATGCGACCTTCTGGCGGTGCCACACCACGCCGGAGGCGTCTGGGAACGACAGCAGCCCGGAGAGGCTCAGGCTGCCTTCGAGGCCCGCGTCCAGAGTGACCTCGACTGGCTCTACACGAACGCCATGAAGGCGAATTTCGGCCTCGTTTCGGTGGGAACCAGCAACCAGCACAAGCACCCGCGACCCGAGGTGATGGCCGCGTTGCGCAGAGCCGGCATAGTTCCGATCTGCACGCAAATGACCCGTCAGTGCGCCGCAGACCTCGAATCGCAGCGCGGGCGAACCTTGCCGCTCGTTCTTCCGTCTCGCTCATTGCTTCGGAAGGACGTGACCCAGAAGAACCGCAGTCGGAACGTGGCGTGTGCTGCCACAGTTCTGGTGGAATTGCGTGACGACGGCATCATCATTCAACGATTCGCCGACCACCAAGCCATGATCGACCGGCTAGTCACGCAGCACGGGGGAACCCCGCTGTGCCGTCCCTCGATCCCGGCGTCACTGGCCCCGGCCACGGTCTGATTGCCGAGCTTGAACTTCCGGTTGGATAGGGGCTTTTTGGGGCGAATCGAAAATCCCCGGATCGTTGCGCGGGGCTGGCACGGATGGAAATGCTGAATGAAGCACTGGCGGGGCTGGGCCTCGCTAATCCTTCCGACTAAACCGCTGCATCTCCGCTCGCAATGCCGCCTCTGGCATGACCCCGGAGTGACGTGCCACGACTGTCCCATTTTTGAAGATCAGCAACGCAGGGATCGAAGAGATGTTGTAGGCCGAGGCCAGCGGCTGATTCGTGTCCACGTTCACTTTGCAGACTTTGTAATTCTTGGCCAACGACTCAAGCAATGGGTTCATCGTCCGGCAGGGGCCACACCACTCGGCCCAGAAATCGACGAGGACCGGCTCAAGCGACTCGATCACTTCCTGCTTCCATTTGAAATTGTGCAGCAACATGGCTGGCCTCCTGCGATAGTAAAGAATTCAAGCACTTTGATGCCTATTCTACGCTTGTGGATTCAGAGGGGAGATCGGCTGATCTGACCCATGAAAATCCTCTTCCTCCATTCGGTCCAGGGCATCGGTTTTTGCTCCTTCCCGATCAAGAAGTCGGGCTGTCTGACTGCTACTCTAGCATCTCGCCCAGGAGGAATGAATCATCCGCCGGTTCGTACACGGCAACGTCTATCCCGAATCGATTCAGCACCCGGCAGAAGGTCGCTTCGGACTGGGCCAACTCCTCCTGCCAAATTTCAACCTTCACGTCCCAAGGAAGAGGTAGTGCGTTGATGCGAAGGGCGACTTCGTCTTGATGACGCTGCCGATCCTTCTCGGCTTGGGGATCAAGCTTGTCGAATAACTCCGACATGAGAATTCCTTTCTCTCGCAGTTGCCACCAGATTCATTTCATAGGCCCGATGGCGGCGTCCGCCTTCCTGTTCGATTCGCAGACAATATCTTGCAATTTAGCCAGAAACTTTCTTTGATCAACGGCATCTGCTTTCGCAGTCGGCCCTCTCCGCAGTGCCACACCTCGGCGGCTCCCCACCAACGGTTAGACGCAAGCGATGGACAGTTGCCGCTGACAACGTCCCTTGGTGGAGAGGTGCCTTTGTCTGTTTACGGCTTGAAGTAACCGAACCCTTCCTGCTGCTTGCGGACGACCTCGACCGCCCCGGAGGGGGTCGTCGTCACGCCCGGCAGCAACTTCTCCTTCGGAATCGACTTGTCCTTCAGCGTGTTCTCGCACGCCTCGAACCGCACCTTCGCCTTGACGAGTTCCGCCACCGCCTCGGCGTTCTGGCTCTTCTCCTGCACCAACAGGTCGATCCCCGCGCCGTGGCAGACCACCACGATCTCGGCCTCGCCCTTGACCTCCTTCAGGATGTTGGCGACGTTCTTCAGCCCGTGCTTCTGCCGCTCGGCGTCGGCAAAGTTGACGTGGACGACGACCTTCAACATCTTCGCGGCCTCCTTGGGTGCCGGCTTGTCGTCGGCCCGCGAACCGACCGTGGCACCGGCCAGCACGACGAGTCCGCCGACGACCAGGGCGTAGACGAAATTCTTCACGACGCAATCCTCCGTTTGGTGAGTTATCGCTCCAGCACAATCGTGACGACGTGGTTGTCTTCCCCCTCGTCGTCGGCGGTCAACCCCTTGGAGAAGTGGGTCAACTGCACCTCGATCTTCTCGATGACGGGGTACTCCTTCAGCACGCCGCTTGCGATGCCGTAGGCCATCACCGACAGCGTGGTCGGCTGGCTGGCCGGGAGGCTCTTCTTGCCGAGCTTGCGGACGAACTCGGTGAGTTCCGGGTTGCCGATGCCCAGTGCGCCCTTCTCGTAGGTCTTGGCGTCCATCAGCCAGTACCGCACTTCCGCCCGGAACCGCCGCTTGACCGGGTTCGGTTCGGGCGACCCCTTGTGGACCGCCACGTTCGTGAAGTGGATCTTCGTCACCCCGTCCCCCGTCTCCGCAAGGACGACGCGCGGCGCATCCTGCTTCGGCTCGTCGGCCTGGGAGGCGGGCAGCCCGACGCGCAGGCCCACCAGGGAGATGCCCGTCGCGATCCTGGCGACGGCGACGACGGATAAGATTCGGTTGTTCATGAATGCGTCCACTCGCAGATGACAGTCGTGATGTCGATCCCGCCCGTTTTTCCGGCTACTCGGGAGCGTCGGCCTTGGCGATGCGTCCGGGCTTGGGCGTCGTGACCGGCGAATTCTTCGCGAACCAGTCGCGGGTCATTTCGTACTGCGTGCCGTGTTCCTCACGCATCCCGCCCTTCGTGAGCGTCTTGTAGTTGTGGCCCCCGCCGGCCATCATCGTGTTCGTGGCGACGACGTATTCGGCCTTCGCGTCCCAGTGGCCCTCCGTCCGCTCGACGTGCCAGACCCGGCTCCCCTTCGCCTTCTTCGGGTCGTAGCGGAACCGGATGCCGGACACTTGGATCATGCCCCCCACTTTCACCGCTTGGTCGTCGGTGAAGGTGTTCTCGACGGACTGCTCCAGCACCTCGATGATCTGGCCGCCCGACAGCCGCATCGTGACGACCTTGCCTTCGTGCGGCACCATCTGCCTCAGATGGGCGGCGGTGATCGGGCCGGGCGGGATTGCCACCCCGTAGCCCACGCCTGGCAGCAGGGCCACGTCCGCCTTGGTCCGTTCGCAGAGGATGTCGGCGAACAGCGAGTCGATGGGCGACTCCTCGTCCCGCTTGCGGGCCTCCTGGCCTGCGAGCGTCTGCGCCCGCACCAGCCACCCGCCCGCCTTGCCGACGACCTCGTCCATCGCCTTGCGATGCGGCTCCAACAGCCGCTTCAGCAGCCGCTCGGCGGCGTCGTCGGCCTCCACCTTGTCGTGATCGAGGGGAGTCAGGGTGGCGGTGTGCGCCGTGACCTTCCCCTTCTCGACGGTCAACTCCAGCCGGCCCAGGTCGGAGCCGTGCGCCCCCGCCTGGACGATCAGCGTGGCCCCCACCTTCTCGGCCTTGGACATCCGGTTGTGGCTGTGGCCTCCCACGATCACGTCGATCCCCACGACCGCTTCGGCCAGAACTTTGTCGCCGCCCAGCCCGAGGTGCGAAAGGACGACCACCAGTTCGGCCCCGTCGTCCCGCATCTTCGGCAGGTAGTGCTTGACGGCGGGGATCGGGTCTTGGAACTCGACCTCGGCCACGTTCTTCGCCGCCGTCGTCCAACCCGTTTTCGGGTAGGCCAGCCCGAGGATGCCGACCGACACCCCGCCCACCTTCTTGACGACGTAGGGCTTGGCGAACAGCTTGCTCCCCTTCCTCTCGATCAGGTTGGCCGCGATGACGACGAAGCCGGCCTCCTTCATCCGCTCCCGCAGCACCGCCATGCCGAAGTCGGGTTCGTGGTTCCCGATGGACATGGCGTCGTACTTCAGATGGTTCAGGGCTTCCACCATCGCCTTGCCTTCCGTCAGGTCGGCGATCATCGAGTCGCCGATCAGGTCGCCCGCGTCGAGCAGCAGAACGTTCTCGGCCCCCTTCCTGGCCTGGGCAACGGCACCCGCCAGCCGACCGAAGCCGCCGATGACCTTGTCTTTCAGGTCGCCCTCCCACCCCTTCCAAGCGGTCAGGTGGCCGTGAATGTCGTTGGTGTGCAGGATCGTCAACGTCGTCGCCCGACCCCGGTCGGCGCGGGCGGATCGACCGCCCCAGCCGAGTAGACCGAGAACGAACCCGCCGGCCCGATAGATAAACGACCTGCGACTCATGACTGACCTCATGTCCACTGAACGTCCCCCGCTGACCTCGTTGGTCGGCGGGGGTACAAAACGAATTCACGACCCGGAGGAATTTGAGAGAGCTACATCCCCGGCCTTCACTCCAGACTCACAAACAGTACATGTACGCGACCAAATCCGCCTTCTCTTCGTCGGTGAGTTTCAACTCCAGAATCAGGTTGAAGAACTCGACCGTGTCCTCCAGTGTGAGCAGCCGACCGTCGTGCAAGTAGGGCGGCGAATCCTTGATGCCCCTCAACGGGAACGTCTTGATCGGCCCGTCCACGGCTGCCATGCGCCCGTTGATCATTTGGGGCTTGTAGAACCGCTCTACCTTCAGGTTGTGCATCGAGTTGTCGGTGAAGTACGGGGCTGCGTGGCAGTTGGCACACTGGGCTTTGCCCGTGAACAGCTTTTCGCCCCGCAACTCCTGCTCGCTCGATTTCTTCGCATCGAGCTTGCCCAGGACGTTCAGTTTCGGGGCGACGGGGAAGTCGAGAAGTGCCTGGAACTCGGCCATCGGGTGAACCTGACTGCCGCGATCCAACACGTTCACCCCCTTCTTGGTCGCGATCACGATGTCGCCGTCGAAGTACGCCGCCCGCTGCTCGAACTCCGTGAAGTCTTCGACCGTCTTCAAGGCCCGTTGCGAGCCGAACAGACGCTGGACGTTCACGCCCCGCAGGGTTGGCGTGTCGATGCGGTGCCGGAACTCCTGGGGCCGGATGTCCCCGACGAGGTGCGTGGCCCCGTTCGTGTGTCCGTTGGCGTGGCAGTCGAAACACGTCACGCCACGGCTCGGGCGTTCGCTGCGGCGGTCATCCGTCAGGTTGAACTGCTGTTGCGCGAACGGGGTCACCAGCAACCGCAGTCCCTCCAGTTGCTTGGGGTTGAGGACGCCGTTGAACAACTCGAAGTAATTGTCGATGGTGACGAGTTTGCCCTTCGACACGTCCCCCAAGTCCAGTCGCGTCGTCAGGTACATGGGCGGGGGGAACTCGGGCAGGAAGTGGTCCGGCAAGTCGTAATCCAGATCGAACCGCGTCAAATCTCGCCCTTCCTGCTTTTTGATCTCCTCGATGTGGAACTTGGGGAAGACCATGCCGCCCTCCGGGTGATTCGGGTGCGGCAGCGGGAGATACCCGACCGGGAACAGCCCCTTCTCCCTGATCTCCTCCGGGCTGAGAGCGGCCAGCTTTTCCCAGGTCATGTCCTTCGGCAGTTTGGCCCGCGTCCCCTGCTGGACGCGCTTCCCTCTCGACATGGCCACGCCCTTGGCCGGGCTGTCGCTCAGGTCGTATCGCTCGGCCAGCAGCGAGGCGTGCTTCTTCGCCACGTCCGGCTTGGCCGCTTTCATCCGCTCCATCACCGTGGCGAACGCCTCGGTCTGATCCACGGGCATGTAGCTGGAACTCTTCTTCGGGGCGTCCTGGGCGAGGACTACGAATCCGAGTCCGCCCAGCACCGCCGCGATCAGGCACATCGTCTTCCACATCACAACACATCCTTCGGGAGGGGGGAAAGGAAAGCCGTTACGGTCACCACGGGTGGCTCGGTTCGGCTGGTATGGTTATCATTCGAGTCGGTGCCGGAAGGTTCGCCTTCACGATTACCGCACCCGACTCGGGCCGTCGCTCGTCACCACAGCCCGCTCGTCAGGATAAGTCCGTGTCCGTCCCCTTCTTCCGCTCCTTCGGCTTCTGCACGGCGTACCCTCGGGCCTTCCACGCCTTCCAACTGCCCGGCACGTTCCGCACGTCCTT
>JAYSYN010000200.1:0-4246 GCA_043727575.1 Fimbriiglobus sp. | reverse complement strand
TCACGCTGATCTACGGCGTCGGCCGCTGGATCGAACCGAAGCCGCCGACCCCGTTGGAACAGTTGATCGAGAGTACCCGACCCGCGTGGTGGCGCTTCGGGCGGGGCTTTCTGCGCGCGGCGGTCGCGGCCTACCTCGTGAACTTCGTATTGTTCGTCGTGAACGCGCCGCTGTTGATCGCGCAGCAAAACGTCATCTCGCCCGTCGGGCTGCTCGTCGGGCCGATCCTCGTCGCGCTCACGTCGATCGCCCTCGTGGCGGGGTTCTTGCTCTTCCTGCTGGCCCCGGTCCCCGGCGTCGCCGACGGGCTCGCGGCTGTCACCCGGTTGTCACTGAGCGCCTGCGATGGCGTCGTCCACGCGGCCGACGGCCTCCCCGGCGGCGTCGCCTACCTACCCGGCGTTCCGACGTGGTGGTTGCTCGGCTTCTACGCCCTCGCACTCACGATCTTGTTGAACGGCGTCGCCCGCAGCCGATGGCTCGGCGCCGGTCTGCTCGGTTGGATCCTGCTCGCCTTCGCGCTGCCGGCGGATCGACCCGCGGACGAACTGCGGATGACGTTCCTCGCGGTCGGCCACGGGAGCTGCATCGTGCTCGAAACGCCCGATGGCCGGTGCCTGCTCTACGACGTCGGCACCACCGGCGGGCCCGACGTGGTGCGGCGCGTCGTCGCCCCGTACCTCTGGAGCCGCGGCATCCGCCGGGTCGACGAAGTCTTCGTCTCGCACGCGGACGCCGACCATTTCAACGGCCTCGTCGAACTGACGCAGCGCTTCGCCGTCGGCCGAGTGACATTCACGCCGAGCTTCGCGGAGAAGCCGACGCCGCAGGTGGCGGAGACGCTACTCGCGTTGAAAAAGCGGAACGTCGAAACGCGGACGGTGTCGGTCGGGCAGGAGTTCTCGGCGGGGGATGTGACGTTCGAAGTGCTGCATCCGCCATCCGTCGGCCCGCCGGGGATCGAGAACGAACGGAGCCTCGTGCTGCTGATCTACCACGCCGGGCACGCGTTTTTGCTGACGGGCGACATTGAAAAAACCGGCGCGGCGCAACTGCTGGCGCAGCCTCCGCGGCGGGTCGACGTGTTGCAAGCGCCGCACCACGGCAGCCGGGCGGCGTTCCCCCCGCAATGGAAAACGTGGGCCGATCCGAAGTTTATCGCCGTCGGACGCGGCGACCTCTACGCCAACTTCCTGCGCGAGGACGACGTCGGCCCGAACGCGGTCCTTTGGGATACCGAGACGCTCGGGGCGATCACCTTCCGCAGCCACCGCACCGGTTTGACGGCGGAGGCCCACCGCACCGGCGAACGCCGGGTCGTCGTCCGGGGCGGGCTTTGAGCAGTCACGCCTCGCCGACCGCATGATGGCGTGCGATTGCTCACGGCTCGGGAAATGGCCTGTGCCAGAAGTCTCACCTCGGATGTCTTCGGCCCCGTAGAATATCCCCGCATCGGACACCGACTCGGAGGACTCATCATGCGTCGATTGGCACTGGTTTTACTGACGGCCGCATTCGGCGCGGTCGCGTCCGCCGAAGACACGGTAGTCAAAGTCGCGGGGCTCGCGGGCACCGCGCCCGCCGCGTGGAAAGAAGAAACGCCGTTGGGCACCATGCGCGCTCTGCAATTCAAGCTGCCCAAGGCCGAGAAAGACAAAGACGACGCCGAACTCACGGCCTTCGTGTTGAAGGGCGGCGGCGGCATCGACGCGAATCTGAAGCGCCAAGAGGTGAAGTTCAAATTCGCCGAAGGGGTCAAAAAGGAAGACGCCATCAAGCTCGAAAAGGTGAAAGTCGGCACGTTCGACGGCAAATACCAAGACATCACGGGCAACTTCCAATCCAAGACGGCCCCGTTCGACCCGAACTCGAAGGTCGTCGAAAAAGAAAGCTACCGCCAGCTCTACGTGATCTTCGAGGGCAAAGACGGCGAGACGGTGTCGCTGATCCTCGTCGGCCCCGCGGCCACCGTCGAGAAGCACAAGAAGGGCTTCGACGAATTCCTGAAGTCGCTGAAGTGATTCAACCGTACTTCTTATGGCAGGCTTCGGAGCTGATTCTCGGCGCGCGGATCAGGCCGCCGTCGAGCTTCTCACCGTCCGGGTCGAGGTATATCCGCCCCGAGTTGCCTTCGATCTTCGGGTCGTACCCGATGACGTGGATGTTGAAGATATAGGCCGTTTCGGAGACCGCTTTGAACCAGTGGATGTTGTCTTTGTGATCCGAGATCGTCGACAGGTCACCGGGTTCGAAGGCCTTGTCGATGGTCGGCTTGATGATGAAGTGTTCCTTCTGAGTCTCGACGCGGTCGTAGTGCTTGCCTTCCCACTTCCCCTTCAAGACGATGAAGCCCGTACACATATTGCTGTGCCCGTGCGGCACGATGGAGCGCCCCTTCTTGCAGCCGAAGATCTGCCGGCCGAAACCGATGTCCGCGGGCAGACCCTCGATCTGCTTGAGGTCGATGCCCGAACTCGACGCCCCGCTGTCCGGCAGTTTGACCTTCTTCTCGATGTCGTCGAGCTTGACGAGTTCGACGAGCGACTTCAAATCGACGGTGCGATAGAGCGCCTCCATCTTCTTTTGGAACTCGAGGTCGGTCAGTTTGCGACCCTTCAAATCCCTCGAGATTTCGACGAGATCTTTCAACCACGCGGCGATGGTCGGCTTGACCGACTCCGCGAAAAGGTCCCGGCTCCAGAGGGTTTCGATCAACCCGTAGGCGACGAGCGAGCCGAGGACTTGGGCCGAGAATTGGCGGCGTGACGCGCTCATGGGACTACCGGGGGCGGGGGGATAGAAAGGGTTCAATCGAATCGGTGCCGGAGGCGGCGGGAATTGATGTCGAGGGCTTCGAGAATGCGGCAGACGGGTTCGGATTGAATCTGGTTGTTCTCGGCCCAACAGATCACGTCGAGGTTTTCTTCGCCCGATTTCAACCGATCGAGGATCGGCAGCAGAATGTCGCGGTCTTGTTCGAAGTTCGTTTGGAGCAGGCCGAAATCATTGCGGTCGAGTTCGATCCAGAATTGCGTCCCTTGGAGGTGTTCGAGCCATCGCGCCCGGAGGTAGCCGCGCCAATGTTGGTTCACCCACCGCTTCACGGCCGCCTCGCCGAGGTCGTAGCCGACGCGCTCGCTTTCGATCCACTTGAAGTCGTTGATCTCGCTTTCGCTTTCGACGTACACGCTGAGCATCGGAACGCGGGGTTCCGAAGGCACCGGCGACGGGGAGAGGGCGTGTCGTTCCATGTGGGGAGTATTTTACAGTGCCCGTCGTACTTCGTGCAAGTCAACTCCGGGAAATCGGCCAAGTGGAGCAAGGCGTCGCGCGGAGTAATATCTTCGACGCGGAACGACACAACGCCCCAATCTTCGAGTCGAAACCTTTCCGCGTGGCTTCCGCCGTACTCTCTGATTCCCGATTGCACGACATATCGGGCAGGTCGAACGCCAGCAGAGTCGGCTTGCCGTTGGCGAGCAACGAAGCCCGATGCACGCGGCAGAAGAGCCTTTCTGTCGGCTGAAAATGCTGATTAGGATTCGCGGTCGGCTGTGCCATGGAAGTAGGCCCGAACTTCGTCGAGAAAGGTAAGGTGGTGTAGCCACTCGCGTCGGTTGAAACCGGGCGCGTTTCCATCGCGTCGGTCGAATCGTGGCTGAACAAGACGTGCGCCGTGCCGCTGTTTAGAACTCGACGACGACTTCGCGATCCCCGCGGGTAAACGTCACGCCGATGCCGCCCATCGCCGACGGTTCCAGCCACTTGGGAAGGATGTGCTTGGGAATGCGCGACACCGAGGAACAGCTCAGCATGCTCGATGGCCACCGTATTCGGCGCCGGGGCCGAATAGCTGTTCCAACCCGGCCCCAGCTCGCCGAGTAAATTCAGGCGAGCCATCCAGTGGTCGGGAATGCGGATCTGAAGGGCTTCTAAAATCGCCATCGACCCCTCTCTTTGCTTCGTAGTGTGGAAAAGACTACGGCATTGTGACTGCAACTTCATCAATGCCAACCTGCACATATACGGGAGATAGTTATATTGCAGAATTGCCCAAGAGCCTGGTGGTTTGCAAGGGCATGCCCTGCTCGAGCCAATCCAATACCTTCTCTTCAAACTTATCAGGGTTTACCCAAGAAATCTGCTTTAGACCTTAATCAAGCGAATCCCACCCTTACTCTCCTCGGTTGGTCGAGGGCGGTGCACTCCCGGAGCGCGCTTGGATAGGCGGGCCGCGTGGAGTTAT
>JAYSYN010000199.1:0-12821 GCA_043727575.1 Fimbriiglobus sp. | reverse complement strand
TGCAGGCCATCCGCAAGCGGCTGCTGGAGACGGCGCTCGCGTTCTATCAGGAATTCTTAGAACAGCGCCGCAACGATCCGACGGCCCGCGCGGACCTCGAACTCACGCGGACGCGGGTCCAGAAAATCTTGTCGGATCTGGCGGTCATCCAAGGGGCGTGGAAATACCTACTGCTGGGCATGCCGGAGGTCCAAGACGAGTTGAAATTGAACGGCTCGCAACGGGGGCGGGTGCGGGATATCGTTCAAGACATCGAGCCGCGCGGAGAGCGATTCGGCGATTTTTTGAAGATGACCCGCGACCAACGCGACGGGGCGATGGTCGACGAGATGCGCCGGCACGAGACCGAGATCGCCGCGATCCTGACCGCCGAGCAGCGCGGCCGCTTCGAGCAACTCGCCCTGCAAAGCCGGGGGGTGCTCGCCTTCCGCGAAGCGGCCGTGATCCGAGCCCTCGATTTGACCCCCGATCAGCGCGAACGATTGCGGCTGCTGGAAAACGATCCGGAGCGCCCGGGCGGCGAAACCGGCGGCCCGGGCGGCCCCGGAGGCAGGCCGGGAGGAGCCGGGGGCGGTCCCCGCTTCGGACCCGGACCCAAGGGGACAACGGAGAAAGCGCTCGCCATCTTGACCCCGGTTCAACTGAAGCACTGGAATGATCTGCTCGGCCCGAAATTCACCGGCTTCCGCAACGGCGGGGGCAAACCGTTCGGCCCTCCCCGCGGCCCGCGCGAACGCGGCCCCGGCGATTGATACCGTTCACCGGGTCGACCGGTCCGACGTGTGCTCGGAGCGCGACACCCACGATTCCCCGAGGTCAATGCCATGCGTCTGCGCTCCAAGTTGCTCTTCACCGCCGGCTTGCTCGCCTTCACCGGCGCGGCGCAAGCTCAGCGGCCCGCGCCTCCCGCCGAGAAACCCAAGCCCACCGCCGAGGCGGAACTCGTCGTGAAAATGATGGCTCTCGACAAGAACAAAGACGGCGAGTTGACGAAAGACGAAATCACCGACGAGCGTCTGCTGAAGCTGTTCGAACGGGCCGACAAGAACAAAGACGGCAAGGTCACCAAAGAAGAATTGATCGCACTTATCGCGGCCGAAGGCGCCGGTGGCGATCGGCCCGGTGGCCAAGGTGGCCCGGGAGGCGGTCGTCCGGGAGGCGAAGGAGGCCCCGGCGGTGGGCCGGGTGGCCCCGGTGGACCGGGTGGCGGCCGTCCGGGTGGCCCCGGTGGCATGGGTCGCTTCACCCCGCCCAAACCCGGTCAGATCATGCCCGACATGCTGGCCGAGCAGCTCAAGCTCACCGACGAGCAGAAGAAGAAATTCGCCGAGCTGCAAAAAGACATCGACGCCAAAATCGAAAAGCTGCTCACCGACGACCAGAAGAAGATGCTCAAGGAAATGAAGGAACGCGGACCGATGGGCGGGCCGGGTGCCCCCGATCGGCCGGGCGGCGAAGGCGAACGCAAGCCGGGCGGGAATTGAAAATCCATCGGGGCGAGCCGGACCCCGTGAGGGGTCGGGTTGGTCCGATTCACCCGACCCCTCACGGGGTCCGGCTCGCCATGCTGAGTCATTTCACTTTCAACACCGGTTGATCCGGGTGGGCGGGGTTCGGCAAGAGTCGCTTGTTCGTGCCGTCGGCCATCAAGTCGGTCGATTCCAAAAACGTCTGTCCCAAAAGCACTTCGTCGCCGAGCACCAAGGCTTCTTCCAAGGTGTCTCGTCCCATCACTTCAAAAATGATCCCTTGCGTCACTCCGACCTCTTCACTGCGACCATCCGCGTACTGCGCGACGCGGGTCCCGCGCAGGCCGACGCCCAATTTCGCCAACACGTGCGAAGGGATCACCGAGCGTACGGCCCCCGTATCGACCAGAGCATCCGCCTCGTAAGTGCGGATTTTCTTCTTCGCCAGTTTTTTCTGTTGGTGCGCATACGCATCGTTCGCGTTGGTCAACAGAACCTTTACCCGGATTTCGCCCATCGCAGTCCCTTACTTGACCTTGTTCACCGGCTGATCCGGGTGGGCCGGATTCGGCAGCAAACGCCGATTGGCACAATCGGCGAGTAAGTCCAGCTTTTCGAGGATCGTTTGGCCGATCAGTACTTCGTCGCCGAGGATGAGCGCATCATCGGCGGTATCCCGACCCATGATGTCGAATAGAATGGGCTCCGTGATGCCGACGGTTTCTTGACGGCCGTCGGCGTATTCCGCCACGCGCGTACCGCGCACGCCCACTCCCAGCATGTCCAAGACGTGCTGCGGGATCACCGAGCGCACGGCCCCCGTATCGACGAGCGCATCCGCTTCATAACGGCGGACTTTCTTCTTCGACAGTTTCTTCTGCCGGTGAAGAGACTCGTCCGACGCATTGGTCAGCAGCACTTTGATTCGAATTTCGCCCATGGGATATCCTCTGTCGGTATTGTACCCCGCTAAAACTGCCGCAAGAACCGTAGGTCGTTTTGCCAGAACAAACGGATGTCGTCGATGGCGTGCTTCAGCATCAGCATGCGCTGTGGCCCCATGCCGAAGGCGAAGCCGGTAACTTTGTCCGGGTCGTAACCGCCGTTGCGCAGAACCGTCGGGTGGACCATGCCGGCGCCGAGGATTTCGAGCCAACCGGTGCCTTTGGTCAACCGGTCTCGGTTCGGGTCTTCCTTCGGCCAGTCGATGTCGACTTCGATACTCGGCTCGGTGAAGGGGAAGTAGCTGCTGCGGATCCGCACTTGGCGATCGGGGCCGAACATCCGCCGGGCGAACGCGGTGAGCGTGCCTTTCAAATCGGCCATCGTGACGCCTTCGCCGACGACGATTCCCTCGACCTGCGAGAATTGGATCTCGGAGCGCGTGCTGATCGCCTCGTTGCGGTAGCACATGCCCGGTAGGATGGCCCGGATCGGGCCCGGGGCCATTTCGCGCATCAGGTGGATCTGCCCCGGCGACGTGTGCGTCCGCAGAATCTGGCCGGGGACGGTCGTGAAGAAGGTGTCCCACATGTCGCGGGCCGGGTGGTGCGGCGGCATGTTCAACAATTCGAAATTCATCTCGTCGGTTTCGACTTCCCGGCTGCGGTACACCTGGAACCCGAGGTCGGCGAAGATCGCTTGGATGTCGCGGAGGATCTGCGTCGCGGGGTGCAATCGGCCGGGGGCGACCGGCCGGCCGGGGAGCGTCACGTCGAGCGGATTCGTCGTCAGGCTCAGTTGGAGCGAGGTTTCCTTGGCGATCTCGAGCGCCGAAGCGTAGGCCGTTTCGAGGGCCGTCTTCACGCGGTTGGCGTCTTGACCGTAGGCCTTGCGCTCGGCCGGCGGAATCTTGCCGATCTTGCCGAGCGCGGCCTTCATCGAGCCGGTATCGCCGAAGTATTCGGTGTTCCAAATTCGCAAGCTCGGCTCGTCGGTGCAGGCTTGCAGTTTCGCCAACCCCTGCGATTCGAGGGCGTTCAGTTCGTCGGTCGCGTTCGAGTCGGCCATCGATTCCTCTCCCCGGGCTTTGCGTCTTTGTATGGAGGGTGCGCGTCGCCGGGCCGCGCGGATCCACCCGGATCAGGTGTGCTCCGAATTTTGCGGTACACGAATTCTGCGTCCGCGGAGGTTACCCCCCACCCTTGTGCGGACGCTGTGGACGCTGCGGACGCTACGGACGCAATGATTCTTGCCAAGCGCTCCGGAAAACCTCCTAAATCCAACGGCAGACTCCGCGTTCACATCCGGCTGTCGCAGATCGGCGGGGGATGGTAAAATCACCCCTACGCAGTCCGCCCCGCGACAAGGACACCCATGCTGTTCGGCATCTTGAACCGGATGATCTTTTGGGAACTCGTGCGGGTCTTCGCGCTGTCCGTCACCGGGTTGACGGGGCTGTTCCTCGTGGTCGGCATCATCCAGCAAGCGACGCAATACGGCCTCTCGCCCCAGCAATTGATGGGCGTCGTCCCGCTACTGGTGCCGAGCCTGTTGCCGTACACGATCCCCGCGACGATGCTCTTCGCCACCTGCGTCGTTTACGGCCGGCTCGCCCACGACAACGAAGCGGTCGCGCTGAAAGCCGCCGGGGTCGACCTGCTCACGATGATCCGGCCCGCGTTCCTGCTCGGGTCCCTCGCGGCCGCGGGCACCGCCGCGCTCCAGTTCGCCGTGATCCCGAACACGCAGCGGATGATCCAAGAGGAAGCGATCCGCGATCCCGAAGAAACGCTCTACAACCTGCTGAAGCGCGAGCGCTGTTTCCGGGCCCCCAACATGCCCTACGTGCTCTACGTCCGCGACGTGCAAGACCGCCGGCTGCTCGACGTCGTCGTCAAGCGGCGCACGAGCAAAGAAACGGCGTCGTCCGACGAAGCCTTCGACTACGTGGCCCGGACCCGCGAAGCGGAGCTGAAGATCGACCTGGTCGCGAACACCTTGAAAGTCGATTCGGATCAATGGGTCATCAATGCGCCGACGGCGCGGGTCGATTCCCAAGACAACAAGCCGTTCGAGATCGCACTGCCGAATTCCCTCCGCAAAGACAAGTTGCTCGAGAGCCTGCGCGACCGCTCGCAGACGATCGAGTGGGACTTGCTGCCCGGGCGCGCCGACGAATACGCCGCGGAATCGGACAAAGCCACGCACTACCGGAACGTGCTGCTGGAAGCCAAACCGGGACAAATCCTCGCGCCGGCCGAACAGGATCAAATCGCCCGGGACCACGGCATGGACGCGGCGCAGATCCCGGCCGATCCGCAGGCCCGGGCCAAGCAAGCCGGGTACTACGCCGACGCGGCCAAATACCACCGCCACACGAGCCGGACGATGCTCTGGGAATATTACTCGCGCCCGGCGCTGGCGATGGGCTGCCTGCTCTTCGGCCTCATCGGTTGCCCCATGGGCCTGTGGGCGAGCCGGGCCGACTACCTCAGCATCTTCGTGATCTGCTGGTTGCCCGCGGTCGCCACGTACTACCCGCTGGTCATGTCCGGCGGCGGCTTGGCGCGCGACGGCAAAGTGCCCGTGCCCGTCGGCGTCTGGGCGGCGAATGCCGTCGCCGCCGTCACTGCGGTGCTGCTGATGTGGCGGCTCATCCGCCGCTAGCGGCGTCGCCGTCCGCGGCTCCGCCTCTAAACTGATCGTATGCCGAAGCACGCACTCCGCTGGCGGACGGAATACTCCCGCGACGAACTGCGCCGGGCCTTGATGGCCGGCGCCCGTTGCGTCCGCTACGAATACGCCGTCTCGTGCGTCGCCTTCACGCTGCTCTTCCGGTCGAAGGTCCACTTGGTTCGCAGCGCCGACGGCATCTACGGCCGGGGGATTCTGTACATGCTCGCCAGCGTCTTGCTCGGGCCGTGGGCGCTGCCGTGGGGACCGCTGGCCACGCTGCACGCCCTCTGGGAAAACTACACCGGCGGACACGACGTCACCGACGAGATCGCCGACTGGCTCGACGCCGAGGAGGTGGCGGAATGAAACCCCTCGCACTCGTCGCGCTGCTCGCCTGGGCACCGTTCGCCCCCGCCGGCATCTTCGGCCCGAACGAACCGTGCCCGTTCGAAATCGCCCCCGACGGCGCGGCCAAGCCGCTCCCGCTCACCGTCTTCAAGCTCTTTTTGAACGACCGCGTCGCGGCGCTCCAACCGAACAGCCCGGACGTCCAGCCCGGCGCCGCGGATGCGCCGACGTTCAAAGGGCTCGCCAAGCTGCGGCTGAGCCGGGACTTCGAACCGGATCGCTCGGGGATGGTCGGTCTCAGCGCCGATCGGCTCCGCCTCGGGCAGTTCCGCGGGGTCGTCGAACTCCTCAAGCCGACCCTGCAAGACCGCAGCTTGAACTACGCCTTGCTCGCGCATTTATCATTGGCGCACGCGGCGCTGGGCGATTGGGACTTGGCCATCAAGCGCAACGCCGACGCCGTGCTCGACGGCGAACCCCCGGCGGAACTCGCGGGGACGAAGCCGGAGCAGTTGAAGTGGATGCTCAAGATCGACAAAGCGTACACGCGGACGTGGTTGCTCGCGGCCCAACGCGATGCGGACCCGCGCTCGAGGCCGGTCGACCCGGACGTCTTGGCGCTCTTCCCGAAAGACCCCCCCGCCGACGCCATCGCCGTCGTCCAACAACTGGTACTGTGGTCGCCGCTCGACACGAATCTGCTCTGGCTCCTCGGTTCTCTTTATTTGACCAGCGGACAATCATCGGAAGCCTTCGACATTTTGGAGCAGTGCCGCGAGCGCAAGATGACTTGGTCGAAATTCCGGTTGCAACACGCGAGCGCCGAGGCGTTGTTCCGGGCCTTGCCGAAGGACGGGCCAGAAGCCGCCTTGCCAACGGAAGCCCTTGACAAGACCCCGGCTCCGCCGCGCGGTTGGGACGCGATTTTCGCCGAGGTCAATCCGTTCGCCTTCGGCATTGCCACCGGAGTCTTCGCCGCATTGGTCGCCGGGATCGCTTGGTTGCAGATTCGCAAATGGCGTCGTCCGATCCGCTCCACTCGCATTTGACCAATCTTCATCGAAACTTCATTTGATCTTTGGTCCCCCGAGTTGTCCCACAAATTGCTTCCAATCCGGCGGTTATGGGATCGATATTGGGGCCGGGCCACCCGGGCGCCTCCGAGTGCATTTGGCGCGTGTAAAAAACCGTGTGAGCATCACTTCGGAGGGGCGGTAGTCTCTACTATGACAGTACCGAGTTCCCCATCGGCTTTCTTAATCCCGGTTCCATTCTTCGAGGTTCGTATGCATTCCCGTTCTCGATCCGGATTCACCTTGATCGAACTGCTGGTGGTGATCGCGATCATCGCCATCCTCATCGGTTTGCTACTGCCCGCCGTGCAAAAAGTCCGCGAAGCGGCCGCGCGCATCAAGTGCTCGAACAACCTCAAGCAACTCGGATTGGCAGTTCACAACTACGAGGGAACGAACGGTTCGCTGCCGCCCGCGATTATCAACACATCCTCGGCGACGAAACTCCCCGGACTGGACGAATATTTGCTGACCGTTCCAATTGGCACGCGGATTTATTCGAAGCAAGGGTTCTTGTCGATTCTGCTCCCGTACATCGAGCAAGGCAACGTCTTGTCGATGAACGGGGGATACAGCTTCAAAGCCGACTGGAGCAGTCCGGTCAACCAGCCCGCTTCCAGCGTCCGCATACCGACCTACGAATGCCCATCGGTGCCCGGCACCCACCTATTGGCCACGGTTCCGACGGGTTGGTCGCAACAGCCCGCTCTCGCGGATTATTGGCCGATCAGCCGCGCGAATAATAACACCGCGGTTTGGATCGGCCTCGGTTACGCGGCCTATCCCGGCGATGACGCCATTAAAGGAGTGCTCGGCGCAAACGAACGGACTCAGATCCTCGCGATCACAGACGGGCTGAGCAACACGCTGATGATCGGGGAATCGGGGGCCCGCAACGACGGTTGGGCCGTGGGGAAAATGTATAACAGCTCGCTCCCGTACATCGCAGGTGTTTGGTCGTCCGAAACCAACAACATCACCTGCAGTGGTACGCGGGCCACGGTCGCGGGCTCGGCCCCTCCCGGCAAAGTGACCACCGCGGCCCATATCCCCGGCTCCCTCGCCGTCAACGGTTGGAATCAAGGAGAACTTTACGGCTTCCATACCGGGAGTTGCATCGTCGGGCTCGGCGACGGGTCGGTTCGTACGCTCCGCGATAGCATCGGCTTGTCGACCCTGCAAAAGCTCGCGGCCCGGTCCGACGGAAACCCGAACGACCCCGATTGAATCCGGACGTTGGCCTTGTCATTTCTGTTAGCTACGATGATCGGACGGCCACTTCGGCCGTCCGATTGGCATTCCTATCCCGGAGTATTGCACCGATGGCCGTCCACGTTCAAAAAGAAGCCCCCGCGTTCACCACCCAAGCCGTCGTCGACGGGGAGTTCAAGCCCGTCAGCCTCGTCGATTACAAAGGCAAGTACGTCGTCCTGTTCTTCTACCCGCTCGACTTCACGTTCGTCTGCCCGACCGAAATCATCGCCTTCAGCGACCGCGTCGCCGAGTTCCAACAGCGCGGCGTTCAAGTCTTGGGGTGCAGCACCGATAGCCGCTTCAGCCACAAGGCTTGGATCGACACGCCGCGCACCAAGGGCGGCCTGGGCGAATTGAAGTACCCGCTGCTCGAAGATCTCACGAAGTCGATCGCCACCAACTACGGCGTGCTCATCGAAACCGTCGGCATCTGCCTGCGCGGCCTCTTCCTCATCGACAAGAATCAAATCGTCCGGCACATCACGATCAACGACGGCCCCCTCGGCCGCAGTGTGGACGAGATCCTGCGCCTAGTCGACGCCCTGCAGCACTTCGAGAAGCACGGCGAAGTCTGCCCGGCCGACTGGAAGCCGGGCTCGCTGGCGCTGAACCCGAAGAAGGCGAGCGAGTACTTTGAAAAGGCCAATGCCAAAGCTTGAGCGGGGCCCTCTTCATCTCGAAGGTTGAACACTTCAGCCCATGGGACTCTTCGCCCCAAAGGGGCCGCCGTCTACAGCCCAGGGCGGAAGCCCTGGGTAAGAATCGGATTGTCCCCCGCCCTGTAAGGGCCGGCGTCGGTCCCGAATCGCACGACGGCCCCTTCAGGGGGGGATTTTTCCGTCCGGGTACCCAGGGCTTCCGCCCTGGGCTGTAGACGGCGGCCCCTTTGGGGCGAAGAGCCGACCGATGGTAATGCCGCCCGATTGCCGTTGACAATTCTCACTTCGCCTCCGGCCGGAGTAGTGGGAACAGGATCACATCGCGGATCGTCGTCGTGTTCGTCAGCAGCATCACCAGGCGGTCGATGCCGATGCCCAGGCCGCCGGCGGGGGGCATGCCGTGGCGCAGCGCCCGGATGAAGTCGTCGTCCATTTTCGCCATGCTGTCGTCGGCGTTCAACCCGGTCAATTGCTCGCGGAAGGTCGCCTCCTGCGTGATCGGATCGTTCAACTCGGTGTAGGCGTTCGCCAGTTCCATCCCCGCGATGTACAGCTCGAAGCGCTCCGCGAGCTTCGGGTTCTCGCGCTTGCGCTTGGTCAGCGGGCAGAGCGCGGCCGGGTAGTCGTAGACGAACGTCGGTTTGTCGCTCTCGCCGATTTTGGGTTCGCAGAGGTGCTCGAAGAGTTCGTGGACCAGCACCTCGTGCTGCTTGGGCGTGCTCGTGTCGGCCTTCGCGTCCCGCAATTCGAGGTGGATGTTGTTCGCCAACGCCGCGGCCTTCACACCGGGTTCATCGAACAGATCGACGCCGACGGCTCGGAGGAAGATGTCCGAGTACAGAACGCGCGGCCAAGGGCCGGTGAAGTCGATCTGGCGGTCGCCGTAGGGCAGGGAGCGCGCCGACACCGGCAGCACCGCCCGCGATTCGTTGTGGAGCGGCAGGCTCTCGCCCGCGATCGCATCGACGCAAGCGGTGAAAACCCCTTCGGTGAGATCCATGATGCTGAACAGATCGCCGTAGGCACAGTACAGTTCGAGCATCGTGAATTCGGGGTTGTGCCGCGGGCTGATCCCTTCGTTGCGGAACACCCGGCCGATCTCGTAGACCTTTTCCAGCCCGCCGACGAGCAGCCGCTTCAGCGGGAGTTCGAGCGCGATGCGCACGAACAAGTCGAGGCCGAGGGCGTTGTGGTGCGTGGCGAACGGCCGCGCGGCGGCGCCGCCGGCGATGGCGTGGAGCGTCGGCGTTTCGACTTCGACGTAACCCTGCGCATCGAGGTAGTTGCGGATGGTGCGCACGATCATCACGCGCTGCCGGATGCGCGTCTGCGTCTCGGGGGTGTAGATCATGTCGAGGTAACGGTGGCGCAGGCGGTACTCCGTGTCGCCCAACCCGACGACATCCTTCGGGTGCGGTTCCAACGACTTCGTGAGGAACGTCAGTTTGTCGACTTGGATCGTCAGTTCGCCCGTCTTGGTTTTACCGAACTCCCCGCTCACGCCGACGATGTCCCCGAGGTCGAGGAGGTTCAGAATCTTCCATTCGAGTTCGCCGACCTTGTTGACGCGGATCATCAGTTGGATGCGCCCGGACTGATCCCAGAGTTCGAGGAAGTGCAGCTTGCCGCCGGTGCGGTGCCGCACGATCCGGCCGGCGGCGATGACCCGTGGCCCCTGCGGATTGGCATCGTCGAAGGGCCGCGGTTCCAATGTCCGGATTTCGCCGATGGGCGTGCGGCCGTCGAAGCGCTGGCCCCACGGGTCGATGCCGAGGGCTTCAAGCTGCCGGAGTTTATCGAGGCGCACGGCGGCTTGATCGCCATCTTCGGCGGGTACGGAATGCTGACGGGCGTCGGCCACGGGGAGCCTCAATCAATTGGGAACGATTCGTGCCTACGGTTGCATTTTAGGAACCGGCGGCACCGCGGGAGGTCCACCGGGATAAACTGGCGATGCGAGAACCGTTCGCCCGGAGCCACCATGAGCAGCGCCGAAGCCTTCCCCGTCGATATGCAACCCGCCTCGAAGGGCCTGCTCGAAAAGCTCGGCGCGGCGTTGCCGATCGCGCTGACCGCCATCGCGACGGCGTTCGCCGGGCTCAGTACCAGCGAGATGAGCCGGGCGATGTATTGGCGCAGTGCCGCCGCGCAAGATCAGGCGAAGTCGAACGACCAATGGAGCCTCGCGGCACACAAGCGGGATCGCGCGATTATGATGCAGACTTCGGCGCTGCAACTGCGTCCGGCCGACGCGGCCCCGCCGAACGCACCGGCCATTGGGGACGACTCCTTCGGTCCGCCCGGACCTGCGCACGACGCGGCCCGCCAGTGGTTGTCGAGCGGCGGGCCTCCCCCGCAGAGTTTCCCCGCCACCGACGACCCCGCCATCGTCGCGGTGCTCGACGCCAATCGAGAGGGCCAACCGGAGTCCGCGCTCCTCCGGGCGGCCCGCGATGTCAATCCCGTCAAACTCGAAGAAACCATCGACCGGGCGAACGCCGAACTCAAGCGGATCGACGCCGAGTGGCAACCGATGGTCGACGTCCTCAATCGCAGGCTCGCCGCGGTGACCGCGAGCCGCGACCGCGCCCAGCAAGCGAATCATTTGGAAGTCGAGCAGCGCCGCTACCGGATCGAAGCCGGGTTGAACCAGCAACTCGGGCACTTGTACGAAGTCCGCGTCCGCACGAGCACCGTGCAAGCCGAGCGGCACCGCGTCCGCAGCGACTACTTTTTCTACGCCCTGCTCGTGGCCCAAGCGGGGGCCGCACTCGGCGCCATGGCGTTGGCCCGCCGCCATCGCAGCGCGCTGTGGCTCATGGCCGGTGCGGTCGGCCTCGTGTCCGTCGGCTTCGGGGCCTACATTTACTTGTCGATGTGAACTTCCGCGAGGCGGCGGCGGAGCCGGGCCAGCGCCCACTCCGCCGCTTCGCGGATCAAAGCGTCTTCGTCCGATGCCGCCCGCTCCAAAGACGGGATCGCACTCGCATCGCCGGTGTTGCCGAGGACGATGGCCGCGTTGCGCAGCAGGCCCGTGCGCTTGGCCCGGAAGAAAGACGTGCCGCGGAATCGCTCGCGGAATTCGGCATCGCTCAGCGTCAACAATTCCACCGGATCGAGCGCGACCAAGTCCGGGTTCGTCGGGAACGTTGCGGTTTTGGGATGGCGGTTCCAGGGGCAGACATCTTGACAGATGTCGCAACCGAAGAGCCAGCCGCCCATCGGCTCGCGGAGTTCGAGCGGGATGCTCCCCCGCAGTTCGATGGTGAGGTAGCTGATGCATTTACGGGCGTCGAGCACACCCGGCTCCGGGAAGGCCTGCGTCGGGCAGGCGTCGAGGCAAGCGGTGCAGGTGCCGCAGTGGTTGCCGGTATGCGGTTCGTCGACGGGCAAGTCGAGGCTCGTCAGCAAGGCCGCGAGGAAGAAGAAACTGCCTTGGCGTTTGTCGATGAGCATCGTGTTCTTGCCGAACCAGCCGAGGCCGGCCCGGCGGGCGAAATCCCGTTCCAACAGCGGGGCGCTATCCGCGGCGCCCTTGGCCCGGCACCCCGGCACTTCGGCTTCGAGCCACGCCGCGAGGTCGTTCAGTTTGTCCCAAAGGAACCGGTGGTAATCGGGGCCGAGGGCGTACTGCGCCACTTTCGTTTCGGAAGGGGAATTGGTAGGAGCGGTTGGTCCGTACGGAAATCCCAGCATCACCACGCTGCGCACGGACGGCAAAATGCTAGCGGGGTGGCGGCGCTGGTCGCGTTTTTGTTCGAGGTAATCCATCTCGCCGGCGTAGCCCGTATCGAGCCAACCGGCGAAGCGGTCGAATCCGTCGGCCTCGGTCGCCGGGGCGATTCCGAACAGGGTGAAGCCGTGCCCCGTGGCCCGTTCGTGGAGGGTCTGTGCGAGATCGACAGCCTCGTTCGACATGGCTTGGTTCTTGATTCGCCGAACTTCAGCGATGCGTTGTTCGGGACTCAAAACTCATCCCTTAGAGCCGACATCACGTTTTCGTAGCGGTTCTGTTTTCTCTTCGCCCCAACGGGGCCGACGTTTATAGCCCGGGGCGGAAGCCCCGGGAACCGAGTTATAATTCTCTTCGCCCCGAAGAGGCCGACGTCGGGCAAGACGGCCCCTTCAGGGCGAAAAAGAGAGAGCATCGGTACCCGGGGCTTCCGCCCCGGGCTGTATAAGTCGGCCCCGTTGGGGCGAAGAAGGGTTCAAACTCCGTCGGATGGTCGCGACAGCCGACCAAGCAGATTTGCCCGCTACGAAAACTCGATGTCCCCTCTAGCCTCGGCAAACTGTTCGACGGCCCATGTCATTGCGTCCGCCGCTTGGAAAGACTCGCCTGACTGCGGATCGATCAGCAGCCCTCCACTGCTCAGAGCCAGTGCGCCTGCTGCGATTGC
>JAYSYN010000198.1:0-12846 GCA_043727575.1 Fimbriiglobus sp. | reverse complement strand
GCTTTTCGCACCAACTCGCGTTGTGCATGCTCGCCCGGCGGACCTGCGTCCCGGCCAGTTGCACCGGCGGGTCGAACTCCGCCACCGGCGTGAGTTCGCCGAATTTGCCGATCTCGAAGGCGACGTTCTGCAACTTCGTGATGCCCTGCTCCGCCTCGAATTTGTAGGCCTTGGCCCACTTCGGCACCTTGCTGGTCGCCCCGAGGCGTTTGCGCTGGTCGAAGCGGTCGAGCTTCACCACGAGGCCGTCGGTGTCGTAGGGCAGGTCGTGGCGTTTGGTGTTCCAAATGTCGACTTGGGCGAGCACATCTTCGACGGTGGCGCAGAAGATCGTCGAGTCGTTGACGGGGAAGCCGAACTGCTTCAGCGTGTCGAAGAGTTCGCGCTGCGTGGCGATTTCGACGCCGTCCAGGGCTCCGGTGCCGTAGGCGAACAACCGGAGTTTGCGCTTGGCGCTTTCCTTCGGGTCGAGTTGCTTCAGCGTCCCCGCCGTGAGGTTCCGCGTGTTGGCGTAGGGGTCTTCGCCGGCCGCGACTTTCTGCGCGTTGATGCGGACGAGCTCGGCGCGCGTCATGTAGATCTCGCCGCGGACTTCGAAGAGCTTCGGCGGCTTCGGCGTATTCAGCCGGAGCGGGATGCCGGGGATCGTCCGGAGGTTGTGGGTCACGTCGTCGCCGATGTCACCGCTGCCACGGGTGGCTCCGGTTTTCAACAGGCCGTCTTCGTAGACGATGGAAATCGAGACGCCGTCGATTTTGAGTTCGACGCTGTACGCGATCTCCCCCGGCCCGGCCCCTTTGCGGACGTCGGCGTCGAACTTGCGCAGGTCGGCCGCATCGTAGCTGTTGTCGATCGACATCATCGGCGCGCGGTGCTTGACCTTGGCGAAACCGTTGATCGGCGCCCCGCCGACGCGCTGGGTCGGGCTGTCCAGGGTCGCCAATTCCGGGTGCTTCTTTTCGAGATCGACCAATTCTTGCAGCAGCTTGTCGAACTCGCGGTCCGAGATGCTCGGCTTGGCGTCGACGTAATATTTCCGGTTGTGTTCGTCGAGAGTCGCGCGGAGTTCGTCCGCATGTTGGGTCGGAGTCTTGGCCACGGGATCGCACCTCGGGATGGGAGTTGGGGGGATTGTCCCCGAGACAGCGGGAAGTGCAAGGTGCGTTGCGGAAGATGCGCGAGACTCACTCGAGTTGCGGGTGTCTGGCTCCCCCTCTCCGCTCCGGAGGTCCCAATCGATTGCCGGTCGGGCAGCCGGATTCACTCGAATGCGTGCCAATGCTCCCGCAAAGCCCGGCTAATAATCCTGCTGGAGTTAGGATTGTCAACCTCACCCCTTTGCCAGTTCCTCGTCCACCAGCTTGCGCACCACGCCGTTGGGCACGCCCTTGTTCGACTTCATCACGGCGCCGACGATGGCCATCTTCGCGGCGTCTTTGCCGGCTTTGTAATCCGCGACGGCGCGGGGGTTCTTGCCGATCGCTTCGACCACCGCCGCGCGGAGGGTGGTTTCGTCGATGGTCGCCGGCTTGATGCCGGTCTTCTCCATCGCCGCGTCGAGCGTCGCTTCGTTCTCGAGCATGAACTTGAACAGATCGACGCGATCTTGCTTGTTCAGCGCGGCGGTGCGCTTGACGAAGTCGGCGTAGAGCACTGCGGTCACCGGGAACTGGTCGATCTCTTCGTTGCGCTCCGTCAGCGCCGGGTAGATCAAGTCGCTGATGCGGTTCGCGGCGGCTTTGCTATCGCCGATGGCGGTGGCTACGTCCTCGAAGTATTTCACCATCGCCCGGCCCTTCGCCGTGAGCACACCGGCGTCGTACTGGCTCAGGCCGTGCTGCGTTTCGAGCCGCTTGCGCTGGGCCTGCGGCAGTTCGCCCATTTCGAACTTCACGCGGTCGATCTGCGCGGCGCTCACGACCACCGGCACCAAGTCGGGCTCCGGGAAATAGCGGTAATCCGCGGCCTCTTCCTTATGGCGTTGCACTTCGGTTTTGCCGCGGGCGTCGTCCCAGCCGGCGGTCGTTTTCAGCAACTTGCCGATGCGATAGCCGACGGGGTCCTTCTGGAAGGTTTCGTACTGCCGGGTCGCTTCGTAGGCGATCGCCCGGCCGATGCTGCGGAAGCTGTTGAGATTCTTGATCTCGACCAGCGGCGTCGCGGCGTAGGCCTTGCCCGTGTCCTCGGGGGAGTAACCTCCCCCGCTCAGGGGCACGTGGATGTTCACGTTGGCGTCGCAGCGCAGGCTCCCTTCCTGCATTTCGCAATCGCTGATGCCGAGTTCCTTGAGCATCAATCGCAGTT
Organism: Fimbriiglobus sp.; assembly: GCA_043727575.1. Classification (GTDB taxonomy): domain Bacteria; phylum Planctomycetota; class Planctomycetia; order Gemmatales; family Gemmataceae; genus JALHQU01. Next base: position 10,542 of record JAYSYN010000198.1, on the reverse strand, counting down.
CGTCGAGGTACGCCAGCGCCTCCTCGGGACTGTTCATATCCGGGTGCGAAACGATCTCGAGCAACGGCGTGCCGGTGCGGTTCAAATCGACGCGGGTATCGCCGCCGCGGCCGGATTCATCGTGGATGTTCTTGCCCGCGTCTTCTTCCAAGTGGGCGCGGATGATGCCGATACGCTTGGCCGTGTGCCCTTTCTTGGGGTCGGGGTGGATGTTGATGTCGAGGTGCCCATCGTGGCTGAAGGGCAGGTCGTACTGGCTGATCTGGAAGTTCTTCGGCAGGTCCGGGTAGTAGTAGTTCTTGCGATCCCACTTCGTGAAGCCGGGCGGCAAGCCGGGGTGCGACGCGATCTGGCAATTCAGCGCCAGTGCGGCCTTCAGGCTGAGGTCGAACGCGAGGCGGTTCATCACGGGCAGCGCGCCGGGCAAACCCAAGCAGACGGGGCAAGTCGCGGTATTCGGCGCCTGGCCGAACTTGTTCAAGCAACCGCAGAACAGCTTGGTCTTGGTGAGGAGTTGCACGTGGACTTCGAGCCCCACGACGATTTTGTACGGCACTTCAGACATGGCAGACGGTTCCGGTGGACGGTGATTCGACGGGGGAATTGTAGCGGGGGCGGGGCTATCGACGTGACGACAAGTTTCCAACTTGTCGATAAGTAATTGTGACGCCGCGAAATGACCCGCAATGTCCTGTGAATTTGTCGACAAGTTGGAAACTTGTCGCCACGAAAGCCGGGCGCACGAATCGGTTCACCGGCCATTCCGCGATTTGCGCGCAACGGTGGCGGCTTTCAATGCGGCGTCGATTTTATCGATGGCCTTGACGGTAGGCATCCGATCGGCGGGGTCGGCGCGTTCGATGCGGTCGAGGGTGGCGAGGCGAATGCCCGCGAGGCGGGCTAGTTCGGCCTGCGATAATCCGAGCCGGCGACGGCAACGGATGACCGCGAGGGCGGTCAACACATTTGCGGTCGCCACGGCGGGAAAGTTCCCGTTTGCGTCCGAAGCGGGCAGGGATGGTTCCCAGACATCGGCCCGACGCGAGAGTCGGTCGTAATCCTCTTCGTCGAGGACGACAACCCGTTTGCCGGCGAAGGTGAGGTATTAAGGCCGGGGAATATCAGTCGTCATAAACGTCCTTTCGGTGACCCATCCGTTCGATGATGACCGTACCAGCTATCACGCGGAATCGGAGTCGGTAGTCGCCCGTGCGAAGCCGGTAGCATCCGGTCAAGGCGCCGGAAAGGGATTTGACACCGCTCACACCGGGCCAGCTCTCGAGCCGAATGAATAACTTTCGCATCCGTCCCTGGATCGGGGTGGAAGCCGAGCGTACTGCTCCGTCGCTTCCGCAGTCAAGATCACAGGCACCATGCCATCATACTCCCGAAATGGCTCGGTGAAACGTTCGCTCACCCCCTTCAACCTCACCGGATCCGCAGCGTCCGGCAGGTATCCTCGTAGCAGGCTTCCAAATCCAGCGACACGGCCGAGTCCTCCGTCAGCCAAATCTGCAACGTCGGCAGCGGCTGGCCGACGACCAGCGCATGCGACCAGATTTCCAACCGCGGCTTGCCGCCGACTTTGCGTACCCGGCAGGTCACGGCGTAGGTCGCCGGGGCGAGCGCGGTAAAGTCGGGATCGGGCTCGCCGGCGAGTTCCATCAGCTCGCCTTACAGGTTGAAGCGGCGCGTCGTCACGAGATCGACGATCGACACGCAGATGCGGTTTTGCAACTGCGCGGAGCATTTGGAGACGAACGCTCGCCGGACCTCCGGGCGATCCTTGTTGCCGGGGCTGACGATTTCGATGGCCGCGACCAACTCGCGATTTCGCTGGAATACCAGCACTTCGTAAGCGTACTCGTTGGTCAGTTCGACTTCCGCGACTCGGGAGGGCACTGGCGGCGCGTACGTCGCCAAGGCCGTACCGCCGCCGGATTCGGAGAGCCAAGGCGGCGGGGCATCGCGCTCGTAGGCGCGGACGTCGATCTCGAAGTTGGTGCCGAGGTGGACGCGAGGTTCGACGATGTATTCGTCCGGCAGAATTTTGGAAAGGTGCTGCACCATGACCATCGTCCACATCCCGTGAAAACCTTCCCAAGACCAGTTGTCGACGATCGGCGGGCGGAAGTGGTCGCGTAGCGGCATCGGTTTCTCCTCGTCTCCATCTTACCGCGCGGCGTTCGCATTTGCCCCGTCAGTCGGACCCCGGGGGGTGCCCGTTGCCATTGCCGTTCAGGTAGCGGCCGTGGCGGTAGACGTCGGCGAGCATCGCTTTGGCGCGCGGGTCGATTTCCATCGCCTCGACGCCGGCGAGGGTCTCTTCGATGGAATAATCGACTTGCTTCAATTGCACTTCGCCGTCTTCGATGATGGCGTAGCGGGCGCGGGGATCGCCGTCGCGCGGCAGGCCGACGCTGCCCGGGTTGACCAAGGTCGTTGCGCCGACCGGAAACGTGAATTGGTGGTGGGTGTGCCCGACGAGCACGAAGTCGGCCTTGATGCCCTGCAACCGGGGTTCCCACGCTTTGGGGACGCTCGGGGTGTATTCGTCGAGCGGGTCGCGCGGCGTCGCGTGGACCAACAAGAACCGCAGGCCCCCGAGGGTGAGCATCCGCGTCGTCGGTCGGTCGGCGAGGTAGCGCCGGTGCGCCGGGGCGAGCGCCGCCAGCGTGGGCTGTCGCGTGACCATCGTGAGGTAGCGGAAACCGCCGGTGCCCGTGAGGTCGACGTTCTGCACGACCCCGTGATCGTGATTCCCGCGGACCCCGAAATGCACGTTCCGTTCCGCCCATTCCACGCACGCGGCCGGTTCCGGGCCGTATTCGACGATGTCGCCGAGGCACAAGCAAACGTCGTGCGGTTCGGCGATCGCGTCCAAGGCCGCGCGATTGGCGTGAATATCGGCGACGACCAGTATCCGCATCGGACCCCCTCGGACCAATCCTAGAACGCGGCGGCGCGGCGGACACCTCCGACCTTCATTTCCGGCGCGGCCCCGCGTACCATGCGGGTATGTTGCGTGAACTCGCCGTGCAGAATTTGGCCCTCATCGAAGATGTCCGCGTCGAACTCTACGCGGGCTTTTGCGCTTGGACCGGCGAAACCGGGGCGGGCAAATCGCTCTTGCTCGGGGCCATCGGACTTTTGCTCGGCGAGCGCGGCGGGGCCGACCTCATCCGCGCCGGCCAAGACGAACTCCGCGTGACCGGGCGCTTCGATCTCGGTCGGATCGAACAGAAACGGGCCGCCGAGGAGATGCTGCAAACGTCGCTCGATGAAGACGAACTGATCCTGACCCGGCGACTCACCCGCAGCGGCCGCAGTTCGGCCCTCGTCAACGAAGCCCCGGTATCCGTGGCCACGCTCCGCAAACTCGGCGAGATGCTCGTCGACGTCCACGGCCAGCGCGAGAGCTATTCCCTGCTGCAACCGGCGTACCAACTCGAACTCCTCGACGCCTTCGGCAAACTCGCGGACCTCCGCACGGCCTACGCCGGTTCGGCCGACGCGGTCCGCGACTTGCGGGCCAAGCACAAGCGGCTCGTCGAGAATCGCCTGACCCGGCAGCGCGAACTCGCCCTGCTGCGCTTCGAGCGGGACGAACTCGTCGCGGCGAACCTCTTGCCGGGGGAACTCGCCACCATCCAGCGCGAGCGCGAGAAACTGTTGAACGCTCAAGAACTGGCGCAATTCAACGCCGGCGCCGCGGCCCGGCTCGACGACGACGAAGGCTCGGTGATGGAAGTCCTCGTCAAACTGCTGCGCGAAGCCCAGACGTGGGGCCGGCTCGACAAAGAGATCGACGCCGTGGCCAAGCGGCTGGAATTACTGAAGCCCGAAGTCCAAGATCTTGCCGAGACCTGCCGGGATTTGAGCGAGCGCTTCGAAGCCGATCCGGAGCGGTTGAACGCCGTCGAACGTCGCCTGCAAATGTTGAAGAAACTCGAGGCGAAGTACGGCAAAGCCCACGATGAATTGATCCGCTATCGCGACACGCTCGGCGCCCAAGAGCAATCGCTGCAACGCCAAGAAGACGACCTCGCAGGCATCGACGCGGCACTGGGGTCGGCCTCGGACGAGTTGAAATCGAGCGCGGCGGCGCTGTCCAAGGCCCGAGCCAAGGTCGCCAAGAAACTCGCGGCCGAAGCCCAGAAGCACCTCAACGACCTCGGCATGCCCCACGCGAAACTCGAAGCCCAGTTGGACGCCGTGCCCCTCGGCGCGGACGACGTCCCGGCGACGGGGTTGGATCACTTGGAGTTGATGCTGACGGCCAATCCCGGCGAACCGGCCCGCCCGCTGCGGAAGGTCGCCAGCGGCGGGGAAATGTCGCGCACGATGCTCGCGATCAAAACCGTGCTCGCGGCCCACGACCCGGTGCGGACCCTCGTCGTCTTCGACGAGATCGACGCCAACGTCGGCGGGCGCTTGGGCGATGTCCTCGGCCAGAAGCTCGCGCTGCTCGGGCGTTCCCACCAAGTGCTCTGCGTCACGCACTTGCCGCAGGTCGCCAGCTACGCGGCGCGGCAGTGGACCATCCGCAAGACGAGCACGGCGAAGCGGACCTCGACGACGATCGCCCCGCTGGCGACCGACGAAGACCGCATCGAGGAACTCGCCCTCATGCTGCGCGGCGAAGCCCGCACCGACACGACGCTGAAAGAAGCGAGCGAGATGCTGAAAACCTCGCAGAAACTGGCGAAGAAGTAGCGGCGATCATCGCCGTGGCGACGCGTTTCTCAACGCGTCGGAACCGGAGCGCCGGGATCGATTCCGGGTCGGAGTCGCGCTTTGTCGGCGCCCGTCATTTTCCCGGGCCCCGCATCCAGTATCTTACACCGGACGAACCGCGCACCGCCCCCGACGAGACCGACCATGGCCGGACCGAACCCCTACGACAACTGCCCCTGCGGCAGCGGCAAGAAGTTCAAGTGGTGCTGCACGGCCTACTGGGACAAGATCGAAACCGGCTTGGCGATGCTCGAGCAGGGGCAGGTCGAAAACGCATTAAAGATGATGGACTTGCTCGTGAAAGAGCACGGCAACGTCCCGCAGACGTGGGGCTTCTACGCCCACGTGCTGTTCCGCGTCGACCAAGTCGCCAAGGCCGAGGAGATGCTGGAGAAGGCCTTCGCCCTCGACCCGAACTTCGCCATGGGCTACCTGCTGAAGGGGATCTTCCGCCAGAGCGAAGGCGAAATCATCGGGGCGCTGCTGCTGTTCCGCAAAGCCGCCGAGAGCTATTCCCCGGAAGCGCAAGACCGCCTCGCCCAAGTCCACGAGATGATCGCGCAGTTCGAACTGCGCCTGAATCGGCCGGTCGCGGCCGCCGCGGCGCTGGCCCGGGCGCTCAAGTTCAGCCCCGGCGACGACGAAACCGCCGGGCAGTTCGCGGCGCTGTTCGGTCCGCAATCGCGGTTGCCGCACTGCGCCCGCAAGATGTACGCCCTGCGCGGCACCGTGCAGCCGATCGCCCCGGTCGAATCGGGGCGTCTCTCCGAAATCAAGAAGGGCTACGAAGAACTGACCGCGAAGGTGCCGGGCGACCCGGCGGCGTGGTTCAACCTCGGCCTCGTCCGCGCCTGGCTCGGCGACCAAGGGCCGTCCGTCGAAGCGCTGAACAAGAGTTTGGATCTCGAGTACGACGACGCGCACGCCGAAGAGACGGCCGCGCTGATCGAGGTGCTGAAGTGCGCCCAAGGGATGGAGGCGGACTGCGATTACAAAGAGTACCGCTACTACCTGCAAATCCGCGATCCGAACGCGGTGCTGCAACTGCTCCAAGCGTGGGACGCCGAAGGCCGGATGATGGGGCAGCAGTCCGACGAGAGCGGCCAGAACTTCGGCTGCATGCTCGTCGAAGCGCTGCCGACGCTGCTCGACACCGGCACGACCATGGCCAAGGTGATGGGCAACCTGACCATCAACGGCGGGTTGGTCCGCATCTGGTCGGGGAACAAAGAGTCAGCCCAGAAGCTCGCCGTCGAGATGCGCGACCGGCTGAACATGGCCATCGAGGCCCCCGTCGAAGGGAGCGGCCCGCCGCAGTTCGGCGAGATCGCCCAAGAGGCGTTCGCCTACCCGATCCGCATGACCGAGATCACCGAAGCCGAGATGAAGCTGCGGGCCTACGCCGAGAACTACTTCGAGACCGTCTGGGTCCACCGGCCGATGAAGGTTTTCGGCGGCGCCTCCGCGCTCGACGCCGGCGGCAGCACGCTCCTTCGGAAGCGCTTGCTGGGGGTCCTCAAGTTCCTCGAAGATTGCGTCGCCGGGTCGGCCCCGCGCCAACAGCGCGGTGAAGAATCGCACCCGATGGAGGTGTACGATTTCGACCGACTACGGCACAAACTCGGGGCCGAGCGGCAAGGGCCGGGGACGCCGCCGCCGGAACTGCTCGCGGCCGCGCCGAAGCCGAAGAAGGATTTCGGGGCGATGAGCGCCGCGGACCTCGCCGGTTTGAAGGGGGAGGATCTGACAGGGTCCGAGATCGAAGAGGCGATGCGGGCGTCGCTGAAGCTCGACGCGCGGGAACTCGCCGCGGCGTTCGCCAAGGCGGGGATCGCGAAGCCGGTGGACGACGCCAAGCCGGACCGCTACACGCTGTTCGCCTGCCTCATCGCCGCGGCCAACGCGGACGGGGAACCGGACACCGCGCTGCGGCACGCCGGCGCCGGGGCCGAGTACGACGCGGCGAACAACGGCGGCAAACGGGCCAACGAGTTCGGCCTGCAAAAAGCCCGCTTGCTGGCGAAGTCGGGCCGGGCCGACGAAGCCGTGAAGGAGTTCATGGAGTTGATCGCCCGCAATCCGGACGAAGCGAAGTTCTACATCGGGGCGACCGAGACGATGTTGAGCGCCAAGCGCGGGGACGACGCGCTGCGGTTCGCCGAGGCCGGCTTGGCGAAAGCCCGCAGCGCCGGCAACCGCGATTTGGAAGGCGCTTGCCTCGAGCTGAGCGAAGCCGCGAAGCGCTTGAAGTGACGGTAGAACTCCGTAGCGGAAGTCCGGCGACTTCCGCTACGATCAAAACGAAAATGCCGCAGTCGCTCGCTCAGTTCGCCATGCGCATCGGGCGGGCCGTCAGCTTGCTGGTGTCGAACTTGACGCCGATCATTTCGGTCCACTTCTTCTGCTGATCGGCGGTCAGGGCTTTGACGGACTTTTCCATCGCGGCTTCGGTCATCGGCTTGGATTTCTCGGCGAACTTCTTCATGGCTTCGGCGTCCGGTGGGGTCGCGGTGCCGCCGCCCATCGGGCGACCGCCGCCTTGGGCGGGCAGACCGAGTTCCTTGCGCAGGGCGGCCATATCCGTCGCGGTGGCGTCGGCGATTTCCTTCAAAGCTTTCTTTTCGTCGTCGGTGATGGCGAGATCTTTGGCCACGTCGGCGTTGGCGAACGCCCGGGTGCCCATGGCTTGGATTTCGAGTTGCTTGAAACGCTTCTTCTGGTCCGCCGTCAAGACTTCGTCGGTGGCTTTCTTGACTTCCTCGGTCAGAGCCGTCATTTCCTTCATCGCTTCTTGCATCTTGGTGGGGTCGGGCCGGCCGCCGCCGCGGAGGTCGGCCATCTTCTTGGTCATCTCGGTTTGCTTCGCGGTCACGTCCTTCAATTTGCTCTTCTGATCGTCGGTGACTTTGAGTTCGTCTTGGAGATCTTTGTTCGTGAGGACGAGGCCGATTTGCACGCCGCCGCCACCGGGACGATTGCCGCCACCCGGTTGTTGACGCTGGGCTTGGGCCGCACCGGCCACGGTGACGGCCAGAACGGCCGTGAGAATCCAACGGGCGATCGACTTCATGGGAGAGACTCCAGGCGGTTCCGCGGAACCGCGAATGACGGCGCCGGAGCCAACACGCGTGGCCCATCTCGCCGGACAATACTATTCAGGAATGTGCGGGACGCGCGGTGAGAAGCGAATGAGAGGTCTCATTTCGGATTTGGGATTGCGGATTTGGGATTGGAAGAAGCTTCAGTTCCGCCCTCTTGACAATCCGCAATCTCAAATCCGAAATCCGAAATCACTTTGCGCCCGGCACGGGCAACCGTCCGCCGGGCGGCGGGACGGGGAGGTTCTTCGGCGCGTCGGCCTTTTGGACGCGCCAGCCCGGCGGCAATTTATCCAATTTTAGCGGTTCGAAGTCCTGCCTCTGAACCTCCTCGGGGTTCACTTTCGGGTCGGGGAAATCCCACGTCTCCGTCCATTGACCATTGGCCTTCCGCAGGACCACCATCCGCGGGATGTACGCCCGACCCTTCTTGTTCGCGTCGCAGAGCACGAGGGTCATCGTCTCAAACTCGGCTTTGTCCTCGGCGGTTCTCGGCTTCGCTTCAATATAAACGTAGTTCTCATCAGTTTTCAGCAGCTTCAAGTCGAAACGCTCGAGCGCGGTTTTGGCGGTCATCCCGCTCATCAGGTCGAGCAGCAGATTGTTCCCCGCCCCTTGCTTGCCGAGGGCGACCGTCGTGACGACCTTGGCCCCGCCGTCGTATTCGTAGAGCATCTCGCCGTTGCAGATGTACGCCATGAAGTCGGCGGGGTTGGGCTTTTCATCCTTGCCGACGGTCTTGTAGATGCTGAGGCGCGCTAAGCCCCCCTTCATGCACCAGATGTCCCCGGTGAAATTCGATTCCCGCTTCGAGATCAAATCCTTCTTGACCATCGTCGCCTTGACGGCGAATTTCTCGACACCTTTCATGGCCGCTTCCCAGCCGTTGAGGTGCCCGACCAATTTCGGGTCGGGCGCGGCCGGGGCCACCGGCGGCGGTTGCAACGCGGGTTGGCCGAACAGCAGCGGAGCGGCGAACAAAAGCGAAGTCAGCGATATCCCGACGCGGACCATAGCGGAACCTCCGAAAGTACGGACGGAGGGCTTATAGCCCGCCCCGCCCGCCGGCGGAAGCCCGGAATTTGCCACAGCTCTTGCTGATTGCTGATTGCTGATTGCCGAACGCCAGTTCGATTCCCAACATTCTTGGCAGCGACCGCGGTCAGCGAACAGCTTTCAGCAATCGGCCAGAACGATCGACCGTTGCCAAAATCGAGAGTTTCCCGTCGTTCCCCTCCCCCGACTTCCGCTTGCCCCGGCGGTCCCCATCCGACACAATGCCCGCATGGCACGCACCCCGCTCGCTTGGGCCAACCTCACGCACGACCGCGTCCGCTTCGGGTTATTCGTGCTCGGCATCACGTTCGCCGTCGTGCTCATGTTCGTGCAACTCGGCTTCCGCAACGCCCTGCTCGACAGCAACACGCAACTGCACTCGAAGTTCAACGCCGACCTCGTGATGGTCTCGCCGAACCGGCAGGCCCTGGCGATGCGCGAGCCGTTCCCGCGCCGCCGGTTGATGCAAGCCGCGTCGGTGCGCGGCGTGCGCAGCGTCCACGCGATCCACCTCGAAAACGCCCTCGGCACCCTGCGCGATACCAATCCGGATCTCGCGAATCGCCTGCCGACGCGGGGCATCCGCGTCATCGGCGTCGATCCGGACGCGCACCTGCTGAACCTGCCCGAACTCGACCCGGACGACGAACGCAATCGCATCGACCGGATCCGCATGCCGGGGAAGGCGCTGTTCGACCGCGCCAGCAAAACCGAGAAGAGCAAGGGCGGGTTGAACCAAACGAGTTACGGCCCGCTCGCCGTCGGCACCGAGACGGAACTCACCGGCCACAAAATCGAATTCGTCGGCGACTTCGCGCTCGGCACCGACTTCACCACCGACGGCACGATCATCGTTTCCGAGCAGACCTTCCTCGAACTGCTGCGCAAGCCCTATACCGCCGGCACCGCCACGGCCGAGGTCGATGTCGGCCTGATCCGCTTGGAACCGGGCACCGACCGCGAGCAGGCCAAGCGGGACATCCTGATGGCGCTGGCCACCGGAGAAACCGACGGCGATGTCGACGTCTTTACCATCGACGAACTGAAGGACCGCGAGAAATCGTTCTGGCTGTCGAACACCCCCATCGGGTTCGCTTTCGGCTTCGGCATGTTCATGGGCTTCGCCGTCGGTTTGGTCATCTGCTACCAGATATTGTCCGGCGATGTGTCGGATCATTTGCCCGAGTACGCGACGCTGAAGGCGATGGGGCACAGCAACCGCTACTTGGCGTGGGTCGTGTTGCAAGAATCGCTGATATTGGCGGTCGCCGGGTTTGTCGTCGGCTTCTTCATTTCGTGGGGGGCCTACGCGCTGCTCACGGCCAGCACCGGCTTGCCGATGACGATGACGCCGATGCGCGTCGGCAGTCTCTTCTTCGCCACGGTGGCCCTGTGCGCCGCCTCGGGAATGATCGCGCTCATCGGCTTATTGAAGGCCGACCCGGCCGACGTGTTTTGAGAGGCCATGTGCCGAGGATGGCACTCTTCGCTCCAAAGGAGCGTCCGACTTTAGCCAGGCCCGGAAGGGCCTGAACTAGGCGAACATCATTTTTTAGCTCCGAAGGAGCGTCCGTAGCCGGATCGAACGCTCCTTCGGAGCTAAAAGAATCCCGAATCGGTACCAGGCCCTTCCGGGCCTGGCTAAAGTCGG
>JAYSYN010000197.1:0-13033 GCA_043727575.1 Fimbriiglobus sp. | reverse complement strand
CTCGTCGTCGTCACCGGCGACGGCATCCCCGTGAACGCCCTGCTCCGCGACGGCGACTTCGCCTGGCGCGCCGGGGCGCTCCCGGTGCCGCTGGTGCTATTCACCCACAACGACCCCATCGCGTGGGACGACGGCATCCGCTGGCCGCGCGGCGCCGGCGACTCCAACAGCACTGAAGAACTGATGCACTTCGCCGAGATGGCCCGCGTCGTCGCCCACGGCAGTTTCCCGACCGCCGGCGGACTCGTTGAACGCAGCGACGCTCTCATCGCCCGGCTGCACGCCCGCCGGCCCGCGTTCTTCGACCCCAACGGCGACCGCTTGGGCGGCACCGGCGAACACGTCGTGACCCTCCTGCCCCGCGACGACGCCGACGGCGCGCGCGGCTCGGCGCAGTTGTCCGTCTGGCGGCGCGACCCGACGGGGGCGTGGAAGAGCGTCGGGCAATTGAACCTCGGGGTGGCGAAACCGTGACACCCGCCCGCATCCGCTGGACGTCCGTCGGCAACTACGTCGTCGGACTCGCCCCGTTCGTCGTCGTCTGGATCGTCCTCGTCGGCTGGTTGGCAAACCTCCTCCACTCCCGCGCGGCCTGGTCCGAGGAATCGGACGAGGCCATCGTCCGCGAGTGGATCGACGAGACCCGTCCGTTCCGCAAAACTCTCTTGGAGTTGCTCCGCGAGTACCTGCACCTGCGTGACGAACATACCGCCGGCCGGGCGTTGCCCTCGGATCTGGCATCGAAACGCAGCGAACTCGACGAGCAACTCCGGGCGCTCACGGAACCGACACGCTCCTACGAAAACAAGCTCCCCGGCTTCCCGATCATCTTCCGCTTGGCACTCGTCATCCCCGGCGACGACGGGCCCGACCCCGAGCGGATCGCCTGGGACAACCCGCTCCCGCGGCCCCTCTCCGGTTCGAGTTCCCGCGTCCGGACGCTCCGTTATTCCCCGGCGAATCTCGGCGACCGACCCGTCTTCATCGAGTGCGAGTACCAACTGCATGCGTTCAACAAACTGCAGCAGCGCGAGCAAGAGCGCCGCCGCGAATCGCTCGTCGCCGGTGCGGTGCTCATCGCGGCGATGCTCATCGCCGTCGTCTTCGTCGTGCGGTTCGTCCGCCACGAACTCGCCCGCGAAACCGAGCAGTTGAAAGTGCTGGCCGCCGCCGAACACCGCGAGCGCGAGCTGTTGGAAACGCGGTTGCAGCAGCAGCAGACCGAGCGCGAAAACGAAGTCCTCGACCGCCGGGCGGAGCGCGCCGAGACCGCCGCGCTCGAATTGAAATCGCAGATCTACGCGAGCATCGGCATCATGGCCGGCAGCTACGCCCACAACATCAAGAACTTGCTCGTCCGCCCCAACGACTTGCTGCGGCGCTGCCTCGAAGCCGACGGCCTCACCGACCCGCAAACGGGGATGCTGCACGAAGTCCAATCGACCCTCGGCACCGTCACCGACCGATTGCAGGAGATTCTCCGGACCGTCCGCCGGGATCCGAACGAAACGACGATGGCCCGCATCGACCTCGTCCCCTTCGTGAAAACCCTGGCGCGGACATGGGCGGACGTCGGCCGCGACAAATGGAAGTTGCAGATCGAAACGGAACTCCCCGCGGAGCCGGTCCGCATCGAAGGCGATTTCAGCCACCTGCAACAAGCCCTCGAGAACCTGATCTTCAACGCCCGCGATGCGACCTTCGAGATGCGCAATCATCTCCGCGAAGAGGCCCGCCGGGCGGACGGCGCGGAGCGCAAACAAAAGCTCTTGGACGCCGCGAGTTGGAAAGGGACGCTGCGGTTGAAGCTCTCGACCGACGCCGAATCGGCCACGCTGGAAGTCTCCGACAACGGCATCGGCATGACGGACGAAGTGCGCGAACAATGTCTGCGGACGCACTTCAGCACCAAGCGCGACAACGCCCTCTACGAAGGCCACTCCGCCGGCATGGGGTTGGGGCTGTCGTTCGTGGCCATGGTGCTCGAACACCACGCGGCCGCGTTCGCCATCGAGTCGGCCCCGGGGCGCGGCAGTACCTTCCGCATCCGCTTCCGACGGCCCGCATTAAATGCGCACGAATAACTTCTTCCGGTACAGCCACCAAAGAACGAGCCAGTATACCGCCAGCACCGCCGCGCCGGCGACGACCGGCTCCGACCGCGCGCCGAAGATGCGGAACACATCCGCCCCGAGGTGGGTTTTGAAGGTGCCGACGAGGAACGCCGCGATCGGCACCTCCGCGACGCAGTAAATCAAAATCGAATTCGCGCCGATCACCCGCAGCGGGTACGACCAACCCCGATAGCCGGCGGCGTCGGTGGCCGCGTGGAACAACGCGAGCAGCACGAAGCACCAACCGCCGCTGAAGAGCACCCAACTCGGCGTCCAAATCCGTTTGACCATCGGGCAGACGCCGACCGCGTCGATCGCCCAACCGGCGCCGAGGAGGCCGGCGCCGACCGCCGCGAACAGGCCGACTTTCCGCCACGGGGTCAGTTCGCTCCGCATCCAGCCACCGGCCAGCAGTCCGAGGAGCATCGTCGCCAGCGTCGGTACGGCGCTGATCGTCGCGTAGCCGCCCCGGTTGCGAGTGAAGCGGGAATCACGGCCGAATTGATTCAAAAACCAATGGTCGAAGCCCCAACCCAAGTTGTCGTTCTTCTGCCAGTGGGCTTCGAACCCTTCCTGCGGTACCGGCCGGGGATTCGGCTCGCGGGTCATCTCGGCCGTCGAGGTTTCCAAATTCCAGTCGTACCCGACGTAGGCAACCCAGGTGAAGCCGAGGATCAAGAGGATCGCCAGCGCGTGCCGGGACGACGGCGCCGGGTAGGCCCACGCCAGCAGGAACAACGGCAGGTACCCGAGGCCGATCTGCGTGAGGGTGTCTTCGAACGTGAAGACGGTGTGCGGTTTGCCGATGGAGCGGAGGACGATGCCCAGCGCGATCAGGACGAACGCGCGCCAGCCGGCGTGCAGTGCGGCCTTGCCGAACGATTGCCCGTCGGCCTTGCGGCGCGCAATGGAGAAGGCGAGGGCCGCGCCGACGAGGAACGAAAACGACGGCTGGATGAGGTCGTGCAGCGAACAGCCGACCCACTCGACGTGGGTGGTGTGGAAACGAACGGTTTTCCAAAACGGGCTGTTGGGGAACTGCTTGGCGATATTCGGGAGTTGCAACACTTCCGCGAGCATGAGGAACATCGCGAACCCGCGGTACGCATCGATCGACGTCGCGCGGGTCGGTGCGATCACGGCGGGTACTCCGGTTATTTTCGCAGCGATTCGGGCTGCTCCGCGTAGTTCCGGAAGAACGACGCCTCGACCTTCGCCACGCCCTCGAAGCTGCTCCCCTCGGCGTAGACGTACTTCGGGTTCGCGTCCGGTTTGCCGATGCGCAGGAACTCCGCCCGGCCGGTCTCGGGGACGATCAAGATTTGGAAGCCGCCCAAATTCGGGTCGAGTGCCATCTCCGGATTCGACGCGGGCAGATACTCTTGTGTCCGCGGCGCTTCGAGCACCTTCAGCAGGCCCATGACTTTATCGGTGTCCAACGGGAAGTCTTTCGGCTCGGTCGCGACCCACGTATTCCCGCGGCGTTCGAGCGTCAAGGCGATCGGCTTTTTCGTGACGCTGGCGTTCTTCCACGCGGTGATTTCGAGCCGCTTGATCTTGGCCTCATCGAAGCGGAACAAGACGCGGTCCCGCAGGTCGGCGGACGCGTAGAGGTCGAACAATTCTTTCGGAGCCGTGAAGACGAACGGTTGACCGGCGACGCGGAAGTAGACGCTCTTCTTATCGTCGGTCTCGGCGCCGAATTCGTACGTCCGGTCGGGCGCTTTGTCTTGGCTCACGGTCGCTTTCAAGCGCGGCGCGGCCAAGCCCCAGCGGGTCAGTTCGTCGGCGCTCGGTGTGTCGGTGATCAATTTCGCATTTTGCTGCGCGGCCAATCCGAAGAGCATCTGCGGCAGCATTTCGCCATCGGCGTTCTTCTTGGGGGTGCTTTCGGGCTTGGCGAACTCCCAGCGGCCGAGGGGGTTGACGTTCTTTTCCGGCGGGCCGGCCCGGACGATTTCGTAGGCGACGGCGCCGCGGTTGAAGGCCACCTTGGTGACGGTCTCGAGCTTGAACGTCCCGGCACGCGGATCGACGTAATCCATCCTCGGCCGCAACAGCCGGTCGACGAGATCGAGCGGAATTTGGAAGTCGACCGCGGCCCCGCCCGAGCGGCGCAAGTAGGCGATGTCTTTGTCGACCTTGCCGAGCGTGAAGGTGACGGGATCGCCTTTCACGGCCGGTTCGGCCGGCACGGCGTCGCCGGTGATCGGCGTATTTGCCGGGAGTCCGCCGTACCAAACCTTCACGGTCGCCGTGGTCGCGGCGAATGCGGCCGTCGATTCCGGGCTGTTCGGGAGCAGTACCGCCTTCGCGGCGCGCGGCTTCGTGAGGGCTTCGATCAATTTGCTGACGGACGCGCGCGGGTCAGCCGGGTCGCCCGAACCGACGTAAGTCGCCCAGCGGCCGTCCGGGGTCGCCCCGCAAATGGCCCACTGAGCCGTGGCGCCGACGGTCGTCGAGATGCGCCGGAGTTTGAAGCTCGCCGCGCCCTGCACGATGTCGATCGCGTCGATGAATTCTTTCTTGGCCTCGGGGACGAGGTCCTTGTTCCGCATCTCGGACGGGTTGGCGATGGTGCTCGCGATGGCGTCGAGCCGGTCGGTGGCGACCGTGATCGCGGCGGTGTCCCCGACCATCCGGCAGTAGACTTTCCCCGGAACCACCGGCTTGCCGTCCTTCTCGACCTTCTTGCCGATGAGCAACACCTCCGGCGCCGCGGCCCCCTTCGGTTTGAGTTCGACGCGGATGGCCGTCGGGTCGCCGTCGGCGAGGCCCCACGCGGTGAGATCCGCGGCCGAGGCGCCTTCGATGTAATCGCCGATCCCGGCGGGCGCGAGCGTGATGAGCGCGTTCAACAGCGGTCGGACGCCGGTGAACAGGTCGGCGCGCGGCACGCTGTCGCCGGCCGTGTCGGCATCGCCGAAATTGGCCGGTTCGTCGAACTTCCAGCCGTCCGCCGTTTTGGAGAGTTTGATCGCAACGCCGCCGCGGGATACGGAGAAGGCGTCGATGCCGGTGTCGGGATTGGTGACGTTGGCCCCGAGGAGCCGGCGGGTACGGAAGTCGGTGATCCACTTGGAGAGGGTCCAAGCGGCGCCGTCTTTCCCGGCGGCCGCCTCGCGGAACAGCGGGCGGAGGTCCAGGGTCCGCAGGGCGATGGCGCGGTTCGGGTTCTCCCCGGTCGAGACGAACGTGAAGGCGTCGTTGCCGCCGATGGTCGTGTCGCCGATGTTCACGGTTGCGCCGGCGGTGTCCCCGCGCTTCAAGGTGATGCGGACCGTCGGTTTGCCCAAGCCGAGCGCACCGGGGTTGTCCATCGAGCCGGGGTAACGTGTCGGTTTGGCGTTGAAGAGCATTCGCACGAGGCCGTCGATGGCGAACGAATCGACCTTGGCGACGACCGGCTGCTTGAGTTCCCACTTGCCCTCGCCGATCTTGCGAAAGACGAGCTTCTCCTCGGCCGGTTCGGTGCGGACGAGTTCCACCGTGTCGATGTCCGTTTCTTTCAGGCCGGTCGAGGTCAATGGCGCGACCAGGCCTTCGGCGCCGGCGTCGCCCTTGTCGAGGTAGGTCACGAGCGCGAGCGTACCGATGCCGAGGACGACCGCCGCGAACAGGATGGCCGTGAAGCGGAAATTCATCGAAGAAACCTCGTGTCCGTGAGACCGATGCGCGAGCGGGGCCGGGCATCACCGGCGCCGGAGTACCCAAAGGCCCAACCCGACCGCCGCGATGCTCAAGATGACCAGCACGACGGGGAGGGTGAAGCCGCGCGACCAATCGAATTTCGGGTTGGGCGTGTAGACGCCGTAGGGCTTGGCGCCCTCGTTCGACACGGCCGGGCGGTCCCGCAGCCAGTTGATCGACGCCGTGACGAGCTCTGCAAAAATGGCCCGACCATCGGCCGATTTCTCGCTGTCTTCGAAGCTCCCGTAGCCGAAGACGACGACGCGGTTGACGACCCGATCCGGTTCGCCGTCGCGCTTGGCGACCTTGTCCGACTCCGAGGCCACGGCCGCGAGAATCCGACTCGACTTGGCGAGTTCTTTGGGGGCGAGCAAATCGGCGCGACCCCCCTGCGAGAGCGCGCGGAGCACGTTGTACGAGTCGCGGGGATTGGCGAAGATCTCGGATTCCAGCCAGGTCGCGCGGTCGTCGTCGGTGATGAACAACGCTTTCGACTTCTGCGATTGCGGGTTGTTGCCCAAGTTCAGCGGGCGGTTATTGGCGAATACGAATCCGGTCCCGGCGAAGGTCAGGGCGATTGTGTTCTTGGCCGCGACCATCGTTTGGGGGCAACCGGCGACGAGCACGTTCGTCGGCAATCCTTCGACCGGCTGCGCGTAGAGTACCCGGTCGCGCAGTTCGATGTCGTACTCGGCCAGCAGTTTTTCGAGGCCGATGTTCAAAATGGTTTTCGGATTGGTCGGATCGCGGTGCGCCCCGGCCAGCACGAGCAGCTTGCCCTTTTGGTTCGCCATGTAGCTGCTCAGGGCCAGCAGCGTACCGTCCGACAACTTCGCCGTCGGGTCCGCGACGATCACGGCGGTCGCGTCGTCCGGCACCTTCGGGTCGACGGCGAACGCGTCGAACTTCAACGATTTCACTTCGCAGTAATCGCCGATGAGCGCCTGTTTGAGCTGATCGCCGGACCGGCTGTTTTTATCGTTCGGCCCGGGCGGCTCGATGGAGATTTCCCCGGAGCCCTGCGTGAAGTAGATCACCGGCTTCAACTTGTTCTCGGTGAGGAACAATACCTCGCGGATGATCCGCGGCTCGGCTTGGAAGGTCTTCTTACTCGGCCCCTGCTGCGGGTTCCCCTCTTTGCCGAAGAGTTCCATCTGCTGGATGAACTGGTAGCGTTTCTCGTCGGGGCCGATGGCGATGACGAGCCCCAGTCGCGAGATGCGCCCTTCGGCGTCGACGAAATCGGCCGAGGGGAACTTCGTTTTGAGCGCCGTGAGTTCGGTCTTGTCGAGCGTCAGCGAGAGGTTTTTCACCTTCACGCGCTTCGGGTTCGCCTCTTGGAAGGCGTTCAGCACCCGCAGCACATCCGCACCCTCGCGGCTCTCTTGGATCGTGGCGTAGATCACCACGTCTTTGTCGAGGCCGGCGAGGTAGTCGGTAGTGTTCTTCGAGAGCGTGTAGAAGCCGGTTTCGCTGGTGTCGAGTTTGGACGGCAGCTTCAACGTGGCCAAGATGTTGATGAAGATCAACCCGACGACGAGCAGGAAAGTCGTGAGGAAGAAGTTCGACCCGTAGACGATCCGCCGTAGGACGGGATCATTCCGCTCCTCGGCCCGCAGCGGTTGGACGCCCGCGAAGAGCAGACCCGCCCCGAGCAGGAAGGCGAGTACGGCGAGGAGCGGCTTGATCGGCTCGGCTTTTTCGGCTTGGCCGAGCCACTTCGCCAGTTCGCCGAACCAGAGGTGGAAGAGCGCGAAGCCGAGGATCATGAAGGCGACACCGAGCGCCGCCCCGGCCCCGAAGAAAAGCAGCCGGTTGACCCGCCGATCGCGGGCGGTATCCGGGTTCGGCAATTGGCCGATGAGCCAGCCGCCCGCCCCGCCGGCGGCCAGGGCGCAGAAAAAGCCAATGACGGCGCCGAGGGTGTATTCGCTGTTGTACGGCCGCAGCAGTTTGGTATCGCCGCCCGCGACTTCGTCGAACGACGGCGACTTGGCCTTCTCATCCGCAGCCGATTTTTCGGGGGCGGGGGAGTCGGTGAAGGCCTTGACGGCGCAGTAGCCGCTGCCGACGAGGAAGAGCAGGGCCAGCACCGCGAAGGCGATGCCTACGGATTGGCGGTTCCGCAGCAGCGGGTCGAGGATCGGATCGGCCGGGGTCACGGGCGAGGTCATCGCGTTGGGTTCCTTCTCCGGGCGGTCAGCCCCACTTGCGGATTTCCAGCACCTTGATCGTCAAGAACAGCCAAAAGACACCGAGGGAGAGTTGCAGCACTAGGTCCGACACCGGCAGCAAGCCCCCGAGCGCTTGGCTCCAGAGCGTGTAGAAATCGAGCTTGCCCAGGGCGGCCCGCAATCCCGGCGAGAAATATTCCGACGTCGATTGCCGGACGATCACGGTCAGCAATTGGGCGAACAAGAGGGCTCCGGTCACCGCCGCGCCGACGATCTGGTTCTTCGTCAGGCTCGACAAGAAGATGCCGAGAGCCACAAACGAAACCCCGCATGCGCCGAGGGCGACGTAGTAGCTCAACAGGGGTTTGAAGTCGAACGGTTGACCGCCGGCGACGCGGAAGCCGATGAGGTAAATTGCCGCGGGCATCCAACTGAGCATGAAGAACGACCACGTCGCGATGAACTTGCTGAGTACGACCGTCGATTCTTGGACCGGGGCCGTGAGGAGCACTTCGAGCGTCCCGGTGCGCTTTTCTTCGCTGAAGGTCCGCATCGTCAACAACGGCACCAAAAAGATCGTCTGGATCACCGCGAAGAACGTGAGCGTCTGGTAACTGCGGACGATCGGCTCCGGGATGCTCTGGCCCGGTGGCAGGCTGGCGATGCTGTCCGTGAAGACGTAGTAGCCGAGGGCGGACGACCCCGCCATGCCCGCGAGGACGATGTACGCGATGGGCGAATAGAAGTAGGCGGCCAATTCGCGCCGCGTCAGCACCACCAGGTGCGAGTCGGAGGTCGAGAGCACGGCGAGGGCGACGAACGCCAGACCGATGCCGAGCAGGCTGATGCCGTAGGGGACGAGGTACGATTCCGGCGCGTTCGGCAGCGCTTTGGTGAAACTGCCGACGACAAACACCGCCGCCCACGCGATCCCGAGGGTAATGATCGACGAGCGGATCCAAATCGGCCACGCCTTCAAACGGAGCGCGAATAACGCGGACAACCCGAGGGCGATCATGAGCGCGCGGCCCACGACCTTCCACGTGTCGTACGATTGATTCAATTTCTTCAGCGCCGCCGGGCCCTCGTGCAACACGCCGGGGGCGACGGTGCGGCCGAGCGCGATCAGCACCGCGACGACGCCGAGAATGCCGAGCAGCGTCGCGGCCCGGTAGCGGTCGTCGCTCGGGATGCTCGCGTCGCGCACCGAGAGCGATTCGACGTCGAACCACGGAAAGAGCAGCGGTCGGGGGCGACCGACGTCGAGCGGCAGCGTGAAGTAGGCCCCGTAGAAACCGAGGCCGAGCAGGCCGAGGACCACGCACGGCCCCGCGAGCGCCGGCGGGTGGATCAACCCGAGCACGACCGCGAGGGTGCAGGCGGCGAACCCCAGAACATTGAGCGCCATCTCGGCGACGAGCGACAGCGTCGGGTCGGTTTCGTTGCGGGCGAAGGCCGTGAAGAAGATCAAGCCGAGTGCGGCCGCCATCGCCCCCCACGGGAAAAACTTGTAGCCGACGATCGCTTCGGTCGCGCCGTCCGGCTTACCGGGGAGAATCGACACCACGATCGCCGCTACGAGCAACAGCGCCCCCGCGGCGCCGTAGACCCGGCGAATTTCGATGTCGGTGTCGCGCAGCGCGTGGACGAGCAACCCGACGAGGCCGAGCGCCGCGAGAACGTAACCGCTCCCTTCGCCGATCCAGCGCGGGCCGTATTGGTTCGCGATGATCGCCGCGATGCCGAGCGTCGCGGGGAAGAGGCTCAGCACGCCGAGCACGCGCCACGCCACCGGGTTGTCGGCGTGGACGTCCGAAGGGGCTTGCTCGCGGGGTGCCGTCGCAAACGTATTCGCCTGACTCATGGACGGTATTCCCTTAAGCCCGTTGGTAGGCGACCTTCATGAACGTGTCTTCGAGCCGCTCGCGGCGGAGTTCCAAGCGGCGCAGGCCCCAGCCCTTTTCGGCCATCTTGCGGGCGACTTGCTCGCGCGGGTCTTTGTCGTGCCCGAGTTGCAATTCGAAGGTCGTCCAGCCGTCGTCGGCCGCGCCGTCGCGTACGGAGGTCACGCCGTCGAGTTGCATCAACGCCTTCTGCACGTCGCCGAGCGGCCCGCGGATTTCGACCACGAGCATCGGCTGCTTGGTGGCGAACCGGCTGAGCTTGTCGTCGAATTTGATCTTACCGCGGTCGATGATGATGACCCGATCGCAGACCTTCTCGACATCCGTCAGTTGGTGGCTGCTGAACAGCACAGTGTGCTGCCCCGCCAACCCGCGGATCGTGGCGAGCGTCTCTTCTTGTTGAATCGGATCGAGCCCGGACAACGGCTCGTCGAGGATCAGCACCATCGGGTCGGCGATGAGCGCATCGGCGAGGCCGACGCGCTGGCGATAGCCCTTCGACAATGTGCCGATCAAACGCCGGCGGACTTCGACGATCCGGCAACGGTCGAGGACGTAGTCGACGCGCGAGGCGCGCTTCGTCCGCTCGACCCCTTTTAACTTGGCCCGCGTGGCGAGGTACTCGTCCACCCGCATTTCCGGGTAGATCGGCACGCTCTCGGGGAGGTAGCCGAGCTTCTGGCGGACTTCCATCGACTGATACATGACGTCGAACCCGCCGACGAACGCGTAGCCGGAGCTGGCCGGCATGAACGTCGTCAGGATGCGCATGGTCGTGGTTTTGCCGGCCCCGTTGAGCCCGAGGAAGCCGACGAGTTCCCCCGCTTCGACTCGGAAATCGATGTCGTCGACGGCCTTGACCGATCCGTAGCTCTTGGTCAGGTTCCGAACTTCAATCGCGGGCGACGTCATGGGCCTTCTCGCGCGGCCGGGCGAATCGGAGCAATGCCTATGGTAGAAACGCCGGCCGGATGGGCCATGGAGTTCCGCGGCTTCCCTTTCGACCCGGTGGCCGCGCTGCTACTATAAACACGCACGAACCGCCGAACCCCGACAGGCCCCACCGATGCGCGATCCGATGACTTGGGCGCTGCCGATCTTCCGAGCCTTCGGCATCCAAGTCCGCGTCCACATCCTGTTTTTCATCGTCACCCTCGGGTTGTTCCTCCGCCAGGTTTACCTCCCGGGCAACGTCGTCTGGTGGGGCGACGCGCTGATGTTCACGGTCTTTTTGCTCTTCGGAATCATCCTCCTCCACGAGTTCGGCCACTGCTTCGGCGGCCGCGCCGTCGGTGGCGAAGCCGAAGAAATCCTCATCTGGCCCCTCGGCGGATTGGCCTTCGTTTCGACGCCGCACGATTGGAAATCGCACAGCTACACCGTCGCGGCGGGGCCGTTTGTCAACGTCGTCATCTGCTTCCTCTCGGGGGTGCTCGTCGCCGGGGCCGG
This sequence comes from Fimbriiglobus sp., assembly GCA_043727575.1. Lineage (GTDB taxonomy): Bacteria > Planctomycetota > Planctomycetia > Gemmatales > Gemmataceae > JALHQU01. Next base: position 1,702 of record JAYSYN010000197.1, on the reverse strand, counting down.
GTTCATCCCCACGTTCAACCCGATCTACGATCCGTACGTCTGCGAGATGAAACACGTCGGCTCCGACAACCGCGTGTTCACGAGCCAGTACGGCCTGCGACTCTATCAACCCGAGACCGGCGTCGCCCCGCCGGGGCTCGACAAAACCTTCGTGGGCAAGCCGGCGGAGTTGAACGAAGAAGCCGCGAAGACGACCTACGACCGGGCGCTGCTCCCCGGATGGATCGTCTGGATGAACCGGACCTTCTGGCTGTCATGGATTCTGCTGCTGCTGAACATGATCCCGGCGTTCCCGCTCGACGGCGGCCAGTTGCTGCAGGGTTTCGTCTGGGGCCGGCGCGACTTCCGCACCGGCGTGACGGTGGCCGCGTACACCGGATACGTCTGCTCGGCGCTCATGCTGATCGCGTCGATCTCCGCCAACGAATCGATGTTGATGGGTCTCGGGCTGTTCATGCTCTTCAGCTGCGCGATGAAGCTGCGCAGCCTCGACTCGGAAGAAGGGGCCTTCGGCTACGACTTCAGCGCCGGCTACACGAGCCTCGACCCGGACGAGGAATCGCCGAAACCGAAGCCCAAGAAGTTGAACTTCGTGAAGCGCTGGCTGAAAGCCCGCACCGCCAAACGCCTGCGTTACGAAGCCGCTCAGCGCCAGCAAGACGACGAACGCATGGACCAACTGCTCGAAAAAATCGCCCGCGGCGGCAAAAACGCCCTCACCGACGACGAACGCCGATTCATGGAGCGCGTCAGCGCCCGCTTCCGGAACAAGTGATTCTGCTTTCCGACGGGAGTGCCCCACCCCCCCATCGGAAAGCGACTTTCCGCCCGGAAAGCGACCGGATCTTCGGAATGACCAGCGCCCCCAACGACTTGCGCCGAGGAGGGAAACACCCTCCGGCGAAGAAAGCACCCGATCAGCTTTTGGACAAGTCTTGGAATGTCGCGGTGAAGTCTTCTTCGGTCAGCGCCGTATCGAACAAACCGACGTCCAAGCCCTTGTGGCGGGTCACGCCCATGTAACTCAGGCTCGCGTCTTCGTAGCGGCGGAACTTCCACACGGCGTCGTTCATCAGGGCGCTGTTGAACACACCCAAGCTCACCAATCGTTCGAAATCCAACGTCGTCAGGCCCGTCACCTTCCTGAACAACTTCGGCTCCAGCTTCGTGATCACATCCTTCAACCGCTGCTCGCGGAAGTCGGTCAGATACATGAACACCGGCACCCGCGCCGCGAACTTGATCAGCTTCTCCTGGACCTGCTTGCGCAGGCTCTTCCGCTCCTTCTCGGCCTCGGTCAGTTCTTTCTTCTCCTTCGCGCTCGGCTCTTCACCCTCGCCCGTCTTGCGCTTGGCGTCCTTGATTTGCTCCGAACGATTGATGATCGTCTCCAGATCGGCGTTGAGGTTGCGGAACCCCTCAATGGCCATCAGGGCGTTCATCGCGGCGTCGTCCTTCATCAGCCGCCCGAGCGTGCTGTCGTCCACGTTCACCAGCAGAACACTTTCCCACCGCTTGGCGAGCAGGGTCGCACTCGTGCCGGCGGTGGCGATGTCGAGGATCGCCTCGGCGTCGAGCAGTCGCATGGAACTGCCGTCGTAAGCGAGCACCGGCAGGAAACCCACCAACTCCGCGAGTCGCTGTTCGGGTGTCGTGTCGTCCGTCGCCAATCGTGATCCGTAATCCGCGATCTGCCGCAGTG
>JAYSYN010000196.1:0-13055 GCA_043727575.1 Fimbriiglobus sp. | reverse complement strand
TGCGGCGGGTTCTGGTCTTGGTCTTGGCCACGGGTGATCTCCTCGATTGGAGTTTACACCCTTAACTCAGTGTCCGCCAAACGTGGGGAGGTTCAAACCGGCGTCTCGCCTGTTCGTGCTGAAATAAACCGGCGGGACGCCGGTTCCACCATCCGGTGCCAGAATCCGTTGGCGCACCCCAAGGATGACCGAGGCTTGCTTTCCGCGCCGGGGTCGCTTAGAGCCTGTTATTGACTTATTCGCTTGGTTTCAGTGCTTTCAGGCGGCAAGCAAGCTCAAAACGCGGCCTTTTGGAAAGTCAAAACCCGGAAAAGCCTTAAAACTCTTAGATAAAGTCAGTAACAGGCTCTAGCCTATTCCCATCTCAGCACAACGTTTGTCACCCAATACCACTGCCATGATTCGCCGCACCCGCTTGCAGCTCCAAGCCCTCGAAGCCCGCGAGGTGCCGGCTCTCTTTGCCCTACCGGGCATCTACTCGGCGCAGGCGATTGAGGTGGATCCGCTCGGCACCATCCGGGGTGTCGGCGTGACCTTGGACCAGGCGCAGTTGAGAGTGGGCGAGTACTTCACGCTGACTCCCGCCGGGGCGTATACCGAGCAGCGGCTCGGCGGCGGCGACTTCGACAGCTCGTCGGTCGTCCCGAAGAATCTCCGCAACGGCCGGGCCGTCGGCTGGGCCGACGTGTACACCACGAATACGTCCATACGGACGGAGCGTGCCCTCGGCTGGGACCTCGCGAACCCCGGCACCGCATACGAACTCGGTCACGCGGCCGTGCCGGGTGCGCTTGACCTGACCAGGGCGGAAGGCCTGAATGCGAGCGGAAGGTGGTCCGGCGATTCCAGCGGCGGGTTGCTCGCGGTCACTGGCCAGTTGTTCGACGCCTCGACCTTCACCATTATCCCGACCCCGTTCGGCTCTGCCGCGAACGTGACCGATATCGCCGATGACGGCACAAAAATTCTGACAGTAACTCCTTTCCCGGCCGACCGGATCGATGCGTGGGTCGTCAAGCCCGACGGCCGGGTGATCGTCCTCCGCAACCCGTTCGCCCCGGACCCGAACGGACCGTCGGAGATGTTCGGCTGGCGGATCAGCGAAGACGGTACGAAGATTCTGTGCAACGCGACCACCTACGACCCGGACCGGGAAACGATCGGCGACGTGCCCGTCGTCTTCAGCGGCCCGGATTTTTCGGTGGCAACCGTCGTCCGAGCCGCCAACGGCAACCCCTACTTCGGACTGGCCGAGGACATCGAGAACAGCGGCCTGGTGTCGATCCAGTCGTCCGAGGGGATCGTCCTATGGCGGCCCGGGATGACGGCCCCGATTTCGATCAATACCCTCGCCGCCCCGACCGACACCTCCCGCAATACCCGTTCTTCGTCGGGAACACTGCCGCCTATCACCCCCAGAACCCGGTCGGGGAAAAGAACGGCAAGACCTACGTCGCCTTCCAAATTCTGACGAATTCCCAAGCGGGAAGCGAGAGCTACATCCTCCGGCTGGATGGCATCGTCGGCAATCAGGCCCCCGCGGTGGCCGACCAAACCCTCGTCACGGACGAAGATCAACCCCTCGTCCTGAACCTGCTCGCCGGCGCGACCGATCTGGACGGGGACGCGCTCACGGTCACCGCCGTGACCCAGCCGGCCCACGGCACCGTCACCTGGGCTACCGACGGAACCGCGACCTACCGCCCGGCGGCCAACTACAACGGCCCGGACGCATTCACCTACACCGTGACCGACGGTAAGGTGTCGGTGAACGGCCGCGTCACCCTGACGGTGCGGCCCGTCAACGAAGCGCCGCCGATCGTTCCGCCGCCACCACCGCGCAATCCTCTGCCGCCCTCGCGCTGGTTGACCGTATCGGGCACCGCCAATGCGATCTCGGTCATCGATGCGACCACCGGCGCGGAAGTCTATTCCCGCACGCCATTCGGCGCACCCGGCACCGCCGTCGCGGCCGATTTCAACGGCGATGGCGTGCCCGATTTACTCGCGGGGGCCGGCCCCGGCGCCGGGCCGCACGTCAAGCTCATCGACGGGGCGACCGGCGCAGAGCTGTTCAGCTTCTACGCCTTTGACGAAACGTTCCTCGGCGGCGTGAACGTGGCCACCGCCGACATCGACGGCGACGGTCGGCTCGATATGATCGTCGCGGCGTCGCCGGGTGCGGGTCCGCACGTGAAGGTGTTCAGCGGGGCCACCGGCGCGGAACTGCGGAGCTACTTCGCGTTCGACGAACGCTTCGCGGTCGGTGTGAATGTGGCCGGTGGCGATTTTGACGGCGACGGCTTCGGCGACATCATCGCAGGCGCAGGACCGGGGGCCGGGCCGCACGTCAAAGTATTCAGCGGCCGCACGGGATTGGAACTCGCCAGTTTCTACGCCTTCGCCGAAGACTTCCACGGCGGGGTGTTCGTCGGCGCCGCCGATTTCGACCGCGATGGCCGGGTCGACATCATTGCGGGGGCCGGGCCGGATGGAGAGCCGCTCGTACGCGTTTATGTGGGTTCGACGCTATTCGCCGAGGCCACCGTGGGCGATCCATTCTCGACCCACGGCGTCCGAGTCGCGGGCCGGGATGCCAACGGCGATGGGATTGTCGATTTGATCGCGACGATCCCGGCCGAGCCGCAATTCGAGATTTACGCCATCGACGCGGTGGATGTGTTCAACCGGTCGATGACGGCGCGACGATTGCGCTAGACATGAATATGGGCCTGCAAACGCGGGCCCGTTGCTCCGGTTCCATTACTTCACCAGCTTCTCGAGGTCGTCCTTGAGGCCGGGGCCGCTTTGGGCGTTGCGGTTGGCCATCTTCCCGTCTTTGTCGATCAGGAAAATGTGCGGGAGCATCTGGATGCCGTAGCTCGCGGCCAGCGGCGACGCGTCGAGGCCGCCGGGGGCGTTCAGGTGGGCGCCTTGCAATCCGGCCGCTTGCAGGGCCTTCAGCGCGTCCGCCTTCGTCGCGGGGTCGTCGAGGGAGACGGTGACGACGTTCACCTTGTTCCCCAACGATTTGGCGACGTCCGCGAGGGCTTTCAGATCGTCGGCCCCGACGCCCCAACTCGCCCAATAGAAGATCAGCGTCGGTTTGCCGACGAGGTTCGCCTGGGTAACGGCGGCGCCGTCGAAGGTCGTGCCGGAAATCTGGAAGGGCTGCCCTTCGCTCGTGAGGCGCTTCACGGCCCCGGTCGCTTTGGCCGCGTACGGGTGCACCTTGTGCTCGGCCGCCAGTTTCTCGTACCAGCCCTTCGCCGCGGTTTCGCCGTCTTTGCCGGCGAACTCGGAGGCGATGGCGAGCCGCATCAGCGCTTCGGGGGCGTCGGAGGACGCGCCGAAGTCTTTGATGAAGGCTTCGAGTTGCTCGCGGTACGCCGTCTGGGCTTTGACCACGTCGGCGCCTTTGGCGTCCCGCAATTTCACGGCGATCTCGGCGGCGATCAAGCGGAATTGGACGTAGGGTTGGGCTTCGGATTTGCCCGCCTTGAAGATCGCGTCTTTCCAGGCCTTGAGGCTTTCGAAGGCTTTGACCTGGCTCGGATCGGATTCCACGATGCCTTGTTGGGCGTCGATGAACTGCTTGAGCCACGGGAGCTGCTCCGAAGCCGTCGTCTTGGTGACGCAGACTTCGAGAATCGCGGCGCGCTCCGCGTGGTAGCGCGCCATGTCGGCGGCGCTGGCCGGCGGCTTGATCTGCCCGAGCTGCGCCAGTTCGGCTTTGATCGCTTCCGGAACTCGATCGATGCCCGGGCTCGGCTCCTCGTAGCTCGAGCTTCCGGTGCCGGGACCGTCGATGGCTTTCCACGCGCGGCCGACCAGCACGAGGTCGCCCGTCTGAAAGACCTCCATCGCCTTGCCATCGCCCGTGTCGAGCATGATGGTGCCGCTCTTGTGCTTCAACAAATCCTCGCGTCCGCCGAAGGTGTCGGCCGGCGTCGCTTGGGGCACCGCGAAAATCGACTGCATGAATCGGGCTTTGTCGGACAGCTTCAAACTGTCGACCGTCGCGGCCAAGCGCTTGGACGCGCCGTCGGCGCGGAGCTTCATCTTGGCGGCGTCGGCGGCGGGGAGGGCGAGGGTCTTGAGGTCGAGGTCCTTCACCAGCAGGGCCTGCAACCGGGCCGGGTTCTTGGTGGCGATGGCGGCGAACAGCTCTTGGCTCAGCTCTTCGGGCGAAATGGCGATCCAATCGTCGATGGTGCCGTTGCCGTCGAGATCCGCGCCCCATTTGCTGCCGTTGACGCCGAGCCAGCGGAATTGATCCGGCTTGCCGGTGCCGCGCGAATCCATTTCGCGGTACGATTCGACGCCGTCGACGAAGTAGCTGTAAATGTTGTACTTTGCGCCGCCGGTGGTGTCGATGAACTGGCGCAGCTTCTTGCCGGCGCCGTCGGTGACGACGATCCCTTTGGCCCCGGTGGGCCAGGCCATTTGATCGACCTTGCACGCGGCGATGTCGGCGCCCGTCGGGGTGGCCACGATCACGCCCGCTTGCATCGGCGCCCGGGCGAGCACCGCCTCGGCTTTTTGCGCCCGGGCTTCGCCGCCCATCGCCCCGCCCAGTAGGGCCAACGTCCCCAAAACCCGCACGGTGATACGCTTGGTCGCCATCCTGAACCTCCGAAACGGTGCGGACGCGGCATCCTGCCGGCCCGACGGAATCGACCCGTATTACCATCATCGGCCGGATAACCGGCCGAGTTGAGAGGCAAGAACAATTTTGAACCGCGGAGATGCGGAGACGCGGGAAGTGCGAAACGGCGCGGCTCGGTCACTTCACCGTGATGCCGTCGACTTTCCAGAAGCCGCCGGGTTGTTCGGCGACGGTGATGGTGACCGTGAGGGATTTCGGCCCGGCGGCACCCGGCTTCCGTTTCGGGCGGGGATCGTCGAAGTCGGCGGTGTCGTCCGATTCCGTGAGTTCGAACGTGGTTACGCGGCGGCGGTTCGGGGCGGTGCCGGTCGGGTTGTCGAACGTCAACGGGCGGACGTCGGTGTGCCGGGTCAACAGCGAGTGCTTCTGGATCAATTGCTGAAATTGCTCGCGCGTCATCGACTTTTGGAACGCCGGCGTCGCGGAATCGTAGGCGGCTTGGGTCTGAGCCGACAACAGCTTGTCGAGGAAATGCTCGGCTTCCATGCCCGAATCTTCTTGTGCGGCTATTTCTTGGAAGGCTTTCGTCGTCGTCGAGACCATCCACCAGGCGATGCCGGCGCACGACGCGATGAGCACCACCGCGACGACGGCGACGGCCGCGATGATCAACGGCGTGTTGTTCTTCTTCTCGGATTTCTTGGAGGTCCGCCGCGGGCGCGGTTCGTCGAATTCGTCATCGTCGTCGTCGCGGTGGCGGGCCATCTGTCACTTCCGGAGCGCAGGAATATCGTGGAAGATACTACGGACTCAATCTTAGCGTCTCGCCCCGGGTTCCGCCGATGAAATCGCTCGTTCTCTCCGCCGCGCTAACCCTCCCATTCGCGCTGTCGGCCCAACCGAAGCCGGCGGCGAAGGATGCGCCCGTCGTCCAATATTCGACGCCGCTGTTCGTTGTGCCCGGCGCTAAAATCAAAGTGATCCTGCGCGGGCAGAAGCTCGACGCGGTGACCGAGGTGAAATCGGCCGATGCCAAGGTCACGGCGAAGCTCGTCGGCAAAGCGCGGAAAGCGGCGGTGCCGAACAACTACCCGGCCAACAAGCTCGGCGACACCGATGTCGAAGTCGAACTCGACTTCGATAAAGACCACGCCCCGGACAGCGTCGCGCTGACGGCGGTCGGCCCCGGCGGAACGAGCGAGGTTTACCGACTGCTCGTCGTTGCGAAGCCGGTGCTGGAGAAGGAACCGAACGACAACTTTGCCCAAGCGCAGGCCATCGCGCTACCGGTGACGATCGAAGGGACCATCGCGAAGGAGCGGGACGTGGACGTCTACAAGTTCGAGGGGAAGAAGGGGCAGCGGGTGAAGTTTTCGATCTTGGCCGCGAAGCTCGGCGCCCCGACCGACGCCCTGCTGACCCTCTACGACGACGCGAAGGGCGTCCTCGCCATCGTCGACGACACCGGCGGTTCCCCGGATCCGATTTTGGAAGCGAAACTGCCCCGGGACGGGACGTATTATATGGTGGTGATCGAAGCGTCGGACCTCGGCGGCGCCCAGTTCGGCTACCGGCTGAAGGCGGAGTGACTCCGGGGCGGTGTTACAATACCATCAGCGATCGAGGCGGAGGGCCGGCGATGACACCCAAAGCGGACAAATTTATTTCGGATGTCTGGGACGCGGCGTGGATCGAACAGAAGCCGATCACGGTGACGAATTCGCAGCTGTTCGACCCGGTCCCATCCGCCGGGGCGATCCGGAGGGCGGCCAAGTGGTTGACGCCCAAAATCTTGGATTCGTACGATCCGGGGGAATATCAGAATTTGTCGGGCGAGCAACGCGATGAGCTCAATCGAGCCGTCGCGGAGTTCCGTTTCATAGCCTCGGAGATCTCATCCGATCAAGCCCCGACCGCGAGTCGATTCCGGGAGGGTTTGCAGAAATTCGACCGGTTGAAATCGGACGTGAAGCGAGTTGTGTTGACGGATTGGGAACGCGCGGCGGGCGCTCTGATCGCCATCGTGGAAACCTGGGCGAAGGAGTTTGTATGGGTGACGCGCCGTGAGAACATCGAACTCAAAGAGACGCTCCTCGGCGAATACCGGCTCGATCAGCTCTATCTGCACGCAGAGGGGAATCTTTACATCCTCAACCCGATTGCCCGATTCGTCCCCGGTGGCCATGGTTCGTTCGAATTGCAGATTCAGCCCCAATCTGATTACACAAGCATCTTTAGGAATTGCGAAGGGGAGTGGCGCATTCACGGTCTCGTCGGTCCCGGCTATTTGAACGAGTACGCGCTGACCAAAGAAACGTTCCGTCGGGCTTTGATCGAATTGAGGTCTCTGCGATGAACAAGCGGCACCTCCGCTTGGAGCGGATCAAAGCCGTTCATCAGGAATACCTCGCCGCGACATCCGCCGCCGACCTCCTCGTGATCGAGACGAACGCCGACCCGTCGTTCGGGCTGATGAAGGGTTGGAAACAGAGATCGGGCGCCGCTTTCGTCGCCAACCTCGAAGCGACGTACATCATCCGAATCTATGCGGAGTTCTAGGCCGCTCTCCGGGAGTATTGGTCGACATATCTCAATCGAATCACAAATCCCAAGATGTCTCAACTTTTGTAAGAAGCAATCCCGACACAGCATTATCCGAACGATGTCATCTTGGGAGCCGATGGGATCCGAGAATATCGCAATGCTTTGGTTCACGATATCGGCGACGAGTGGGAAGAGACATCGCCGGTGACAATGGAAGATGCGAAAAGCAGACTCTGCGCATACATTGCCTGCTTCGATCCGAATTGGCGCTAGTGCCACCCCTCACCGGTACCGGTACGCCCAGACCTTCACCCCATCGATTATCACGAAGACTTTCCGCAGAGGGTCGAAATACGCCAGTCGCTTGCCGTCTTTGGGCATCGGGTCGCCTTCGGGGGACAACTTCGTCCACGCGGTTTTGTCCGGGTCGTAGCTCCAGAGCGCGTTCGCTTTGTAGTCCAGCAGTAACCCGTGGCCGCTGGCCGGGTCGTGTTGGAAGGTGCTGGATGCATCGTGGCCATACGGGACTTCGGCCGAGTCTTTGTCGAAACTCAACACCTTCTTCCACGCGTTGGTTTCGACATCGTAGTGGTGCGTGCTCTTGTGCCGGTGGACGATCAGCATCTTGCGGGCGGGGTCGTAATAGCCGACCTGCTCCGGCTCGGGCGCTTCTTTCTCGAACTCTTTGCCGCCGCCGTTGGCCTTGAGGTTCGCCCAGTCGTTTTTCGCCGGGTCGTATTTCCACGTCCCTTGCATCTGCCAGTTGTTGGCGTGCCAAACCGAGCCCTTCAACTCGGGGATATACTCGAGCATGCCGCCGAAGATCTCCTTTGGGTAGGGCTTCTCTTGCTTGAGGGGCTTCCACGCGGCCTTCGCCGGGTCGAACGCCCAGAGCGATGGCCCCTCGTACAAGTCCTTCGGGTCGCCCTTCAGAAGCTCCGCCATTTTCTCGCGTTCGGTCACCCACGTGTTCAAGAATAAGAGTTCCTTGCGCTCTCCGTCGTAGGTCAAGCCCCACCAGGTGTGGCCGATGATCCCCGGACCGCCGCGCTTCGTGATGAACAGGCCGTCGGTAAAAGTCACGTCGGAGTAGTCTTTGCCGAGGCCGGTGTAGTCGCGCGGGTTGTCCGGCGCGTACAGCATCGCCCAGGTCATCGCGCCGAGGTCGAACTCCCAAACATCGTTGAGCCGGTGCGGCACGGCGTGGTTCGCCCCGCAGAACAAGGCCCGCCCGCGATCCGCCGCCCAGCAGACCTTGATCGAATAATCGCGCCCGCGCGGCCCCGTCTTGTGGAGGTCGTACTTCTTGGCCGCGTCGTTGAAGTCGCCGACGACGGAGGCATTGCCGAGCAGCACGGCGCGGTTCGGCTCGAGCTTCGCGATGGCCGCGAGCGCGGTTTCATTCGGCGGCAACGCGGGTCGGATCGGTTCGGCACCGCCCGCGGGAATCGCGATCAGCAACAGCAGAGGGAGGGCGCGGAGCATGATGGACACCCGGTAAGAGAAAGGCATTCGCCGGTCGATTCTCTCAAATCTCGCGGGCGGCGTCCGCCGTTTGGTCGAACTCGATCCGCCGGCGTTCGGGGTCGTACTTCGCGATGGCGACCGAGACCGCATCGCCCAGTGCGACGGCGGGTCCGAGGCAGCGGTCTTTGTGGAGCAAGCCCGTGCAGCCGTTCGCGAGCATGACGAAGGCGCCGTAGGGTTTGATGGACACGGCCCGGCCCCGAGCGGTACTCCCGATGGGGTATTCGTCGAGGAACAGCGTCCACGGGCTCTCCCGCGTCAGCCGGTAACTCGCTCGGATGCGCATCTTCGCGCGGTCGATGGAGACGATGACGACGTCGATGCGATCCCCGAGGCGGAGGGACTCCGCGGGCACCGGCTTCCGCTCGGTCCACGACAGTTCGGAGAGATGCACCAAGGCGCGGAATCCGCTGCGGAATTCGACCGCGGCGCCGTACGTCATCAGTTCGACCACCTCGGCGGAGACGCGCTCGCCTTCGGAATGCACCGCGGAAATGGTCTCCCAAGGGTCGCCCGTCAATTCGCGGTGCCCCAACGCCATGTAGACTTTGCCCGTCGATTTCGAAGGGCGGAGTTCCAGCACGACGACTTCCAACTCTTCGCCCATTTCCAAAAGTGTTTCGCCGGTTTCGAACCGCGTCCACCGCGAAATATGCGACCGGTGCAACAACCCCCGGTGACCGCTCACCAGTTCGAGCAGAGCGCCGTGGGGGAAATGCTTGACGACCCGCCCGGTGTGGACGGACCCGATTTCTGGAATTGGCGCGGCCGGTTGCATGGATGGATCCCCGCGGCCGTCGTGTACGGTCGCCCAGTGTATCACCCCTCCCTTCCCGCGGAGATCGATTCCGTGACACAATATCGGGCGTTCGGCGAACGCGACCGCTTTGCCGATGCAACCCGAGGAGCCGACCCATGCCGATGACGCTGACGCAATTGCAGGATCGCATCCGCGAACTGTACGGGTCGAAAGACGCGGCCCGGGGGGTCGAGGGGACCTTCATGTGGTTCATGGAAGAAGTCGGCGAACTCTCGGCGGCGCTGCGCTGCGGCACCCGCGAAGAGACGACGCTCGAATTCGCCGATGTGCTGGCATGGCTCGTGACGCTGGCGAACTGCCGGGGAATCGACCTGAGCGAGGCCATCGAACTCAAGTACGGCCGGGGTTGCCCCGGTTGCCACCGGACGCCGTGCGCGTGCGGGTTGGCGGACAAACCGTAAATGTGTTCGTCGCCGATACCGATTCACCCGCGGATGACCAACTCCGCGAACCCGGTGGCCGGGTCCGGCTCCCGGGCGAACGACCAGCCCGGCAGCGCGACCACGAGCACCTCGGCCGTCGTCCGCACGACGCACCCGGCCGCCACGTGGCCGCCGAGCACCCGGCCGGCGGCGTCGGCCACGCTCATGTGCAGGTGCGCACCGTCGGGGGACACGGTGCCGGAAAGGGTGAGGATTTCCAAGTCCCCGTCGAGTTCCTCCGGATGCTCTCGCCCGGCCAGCCGCAGCCGCGCCCGGCTGAGGCTCCCGATGCCCGCGAGCACGAAGGCGGCGCGGCCCCCCCGACTCCGGAGTCCGTCTTCCAACGCGCCGCGCAAATCCACGCCCGGTGCCAACCGCAGGGGCCAGGGGTCCATATCTCACTCCGGCATTCCGAGCATCACCCGCTTGCGTCTGCCAGGCGAGCGCCCTCCGCCGACACGCTTCAGGCGCGGCCCCGCTCGCATTTCATCCGTATATCTTCGCTTCCGCCTCGAACATGGCCTTCAGCTTGTTCGCCGCTTCGTCGTAGGCGGCGGGGTCGGTCCAGGTGGCGCGGGGGTGGAGCACTCCGTCGGGGACGCCGTCGCATCGTTCGGGGATGTTCAGGCCGAAGATCGGGTCGGCGGTGAACGCGACGCCGTCGAAACCGCCGGTCATCGCGGCTTTCAACAGCGCCCGCGTCCAGGCCAGTTTCATGCGGTTGCCGACGCCGACCCCGCCGCCGCTCCAACCGGTGTTGACCAAGTAAACGGGCACGTTCCGCTCCGTCATCTTCTCCTTGAGCATGTTGCCGTAGACCTTCGGCGGCAGCGGCAAAAACGGCGAGCCGAAGCAGGTGCTGAAGGTCGCCTCGGGCTGGGTGATCCCCGTTTCAGTGCCGGCGAGCTTGGCGGTGTAGCCGCACAAGAAATGCTGCATCGCCTGATCGGGGGTCAGTTTCGCGATGGGCGGCAAGACGCCGAAGGCGTCGCAGGTGAGGAAGAAAATCGTCTGGGGGTGGCCGCCCATCCCGGAGAGTTCGCAGTTGGGGATGAAATCGACCGGGTAAGCGGCGCGGGTGTTTTCGGTGATGACTTCGCTGTTGAAATCGGGGGTGCGAGTCTCGGGATCGACGGGGACGTTTTCCAAGACGCTGCCGAAGCGGATGGCGTTCCAAATTTGCGGCTCGCCGGCCTTCGACAATCGGATCGTCTTGGCGTAGCAACCCCCTTCGATGTTGAACACGCCGTCGTCGCCCCAGCCGTGTTCGTCGTCGCCGATGAGCCGGCGTTCGGCGTCGGCGCTCAGGGTCGTTTTGCCGGTGCCGCTGAGGCCGAAGAACAGGGCCACGTCCCCGGCGGCGCCGACGTTCGCCGAGCAGTGCATGCTCAGCACGCCCTTCATCGGCAAGAGGTAGTTCAGGATGGTGAAGATCGACTTCTTGACTTCCCCCGCGTAACCCGCCCCGGCGGCGATGACCAGTTTCTGCTCGAAGCTAATGGCCACGACGACCTCGGAGCGGACGCCGTCGCGGGCCGGGTCGGGGTGGAAGTTCGGCGCGTGCAGGATCGTCCAATCGGGCTGGAAGTTCTCGAGTTCCTCGGGTGTGGGCCGGAGGAACAAACAGCGCGCGAATAAGTTGTGCCAAGCTTTTTCGGAGACGACGCGGAGGTGGATACGGTGCTTCGGATCGGCGGCGGCGTGGCCGTCGAAGACGAAGAGCTCGCGGTTTTGGAGGTAGGCCCGGACGAGATCGGCGAGGCGCGCGAACACCGCGGGCGCCATCGGCTGATTCACCGGCCCCCAATGGATGTGCGGCTCGACCGACGCTTCGCGGACGAGGAATTTGTCCTTCGGGGAACGGCCGGTGCGGGCGCCCGTGAACGCGGCGAATGCGCCGGTGTCGGTGAGGATGCCCTCGCCGCGGCGCAAGGCGGCTTCGACCAACCCGGCCGGGGTCAGGTTGCGGTGCAGCGGACCGGCGGACGGGATACCCGCGGCCCGCAAATCGAAGGGGTCGGACATGGTGGGGCCAAGCGCGGGGTTTCGGTTGGGCGACGCCCGCTATTGTATGATCTGCCCATCGCGGGGGGGCACCTCTACCCCCCGATGGCGTGCATCGTCCGCAGCGGCTTCACGAACTTCGCGCTGTTGATCTCGTGGCCTTCCCATTTGTCGAGGACGTTCGCCAACAGCGCCGCGCGGATCCCCGCGTCGTCGCCGGCGCGGATCAGCGGCTTCACATCGACCTCATCCAGGGCGAACAAACAGTTGCGCAACTTCCCCTCGGCCGTGAGGCGGATGCGGTTGCAACTCCGGCAGAAGGGGCGCGACACCGAAGCGATGATGCCGACGCGACCCCGGCCGTCGGCGTATTCGAAATCCATGGCGGGCGAGCGCGGATCGTAGTCGGCCGCCGGGGCGAGCGGGGCGACGCCGGCTTCGAGCCACTCCAGCAATTCGTGGGCGAAGACGACCTTCTCCCGCTCCCACACATCGGCGCCGATCGGCATATATTCGATGAAGCGCAGCTCGAAGCCTTCCTCCCGGCAGAACTGCGCCAGCGGCACGGCGTCGTGCTCGATGAAGCCGCGGATGGCCACGGCGTTCACCTTGATCGGGTCGAATCCCGCCCGCTTGGCGGCACGCAACCCGGCCAGCACCAGCGGCAGTCCGTCGCGCCGGGAGAGTTCGAAGAACCGCCCGGCATCGAGGGTATCGAGCGAGACATTCAACCGGCGCAGCCCCGCGTCGAAGAGCGCCCCGGCCTGATTCGCCAGGAGCAGGCCGTTGGTCGTCAGGCCGATGTCGGTAATGCCCGGTACCGCCGCGATCATCTTCACGAGCGCCGGCAGATCCCGGCGCAGTAACGGCTCACCGCCTGTGAGTCGAATCTTGTTCACGCCGAGCGCGGCGGCGACCGTCACGAAGCGCGTCATTTCTTCGAAGCTGAGCAGCGCCGATTTGTCGAGGAACGTCACGTCCTCCGGCATGCAATAGGTGCAGCGGAGGTTGCAGCGATCCGTGACGCTGATGCGCAGGTTGTTGTGAATGCGGCCGAAGGTATCGACGAGCGCGGTCATGGTGGCGTGGTTCCGTGCACCCACTCGGCGGTGCCGTCGGGCGCGTTCTC
>JAYSYN010000195.1:0-13183 GCA_043727575.1 Fimbriiglobus sp. | reverse complement strand
GCCTATCAGAGCCGGACGCGTGAGCGACGGGCTTGCCAATGTGTGGGACAATCGCAACTGTTGGGTGGAATGCCGACCGTCGCTTACGCGTCCGGCTCCGATAGACGGGAAGGCCGACCGTCGCTTACGCGTCCGGCTCCGATAGACGGTGGAAGGCCGACCGTCGCTTACGCGTCCGGCTCCGGTAGACGGTGGAAGGACACGTTCGACGCGGAGACCGCCATATATTGGCTCCGAGCCCGGGTAACCGGGTTCGACAACGTCCCTCTCCCCCTCCCAGAAGGTTTCCGCCATGATGCGTTCCGCTTGTCTCGCACTCCTCATGCTCCCCGCGTTCGCGTCGGCCGACGATCCGATCCGGGATCGTTTTGTCAAGTTCGGCGACGACGGCGAACTCGCCGGGGCGGTCGTGATCGTCGGCACCAAAGACAAAATCGTCTACGAGGGCGCCACCGGCATGGCGAACTCCGCCGACCGCATCTCGATGGAACCGTCCACCCTCTTCCGCATCGCGTCGATGACGAAGCCGATCACGGCCATCGCCATCATGATGCTCGTTGACGAGGGCAAACTGAGCGTCGAAGACGCGGTGGAGAAACACTTGCCCGAGTTCAAGGGGCAGATGCTGATCGGACTACAAAACAAAGAGCTGACGCTCAAGAAACCGAAACGGCCGATCACCCTGCGCGACTTACTGACGCACACTTCCGGCCTGGGCAATTACCCGGCCGGTCTGGCCGACCTGTACACGAAGCGGAACTACACGCTGTCCGAAGCGACCATCGCCGTATCGCAGGTGCCGCTCGTGCGCGAACCGGGCGAAGTCTGGAGCTACAACAACCCCGGCATCGATACCCTCGGGCGCATCGTCGAAGTCGCATCGGGAATGAGCTTCGAGAAGTTCCTGCAAACGCGGATCTTCGACCCGCTCGGCATGAAGGAATCGACCTTCTACCCGACCGCGGAGCAGGCGAAAACCGTCGCCGTGACCTACGCCAAAGTCGACGGCAAACTCGTCGCCGCGCCGAATAGCCTGCTCGATGTGAATACGAACCCGAAGCACCCCGTGCCGGCGGGCGGGCTCTACTCCACGGCCCGCGATCAGGCGAAGCTGTACCGGTTCATGCTGAACAACGGCAAAGCCGGCGACAAACAATTGTTGAGCGAGAAGAGCTTGAAGCAGATGACGACGACGCAGACCGGCGCGATCAAAACCGGCTTCGTCGACGGCATGAGTTGGGGCTTCGGTTGGCAAGTCGTCGCGGAACCCAAAGGGGCGACCGAAATGCTGAGCGCCGGAACCTACGGTCACGGCGGCGCCTTCGGCACCCAGGGTTGGATCGATCCGAAGGCGGGGACGTTTTACATCTTGATGATCCAACGCACCGGCATCCCCAACGGCGACGGGTCCGATTTCCGCAAGGAATTCCAGCGGCTCGCGGTGGAACTGCTCAAGGAATAATCATCCGTCGACGTGCCGCCACTGCGCGATATCCAAGCGCACGTGCGGGCTGGTTTGCGTCAGCTCGGCGGCGCCGTGGTACGCGGCGGACCAGACCGGCCCGAGTTGCGGCAGCGCCGCGAGCGGCACGTTGGAATACTCGCGGTAGAAGATCGCTTCGTCGGTCGTCGCCACGACGGTCGCGTTCGGAGGCAAGAGCGGCGTCGCTTGCTGGGCGATCGCCGCGCCCCCGTCGCCCGCCGGCGCGCCGAATACGGCCACTTCCGACCGCGCCCACAATCCGCCCGAAACGAGTTTCGGTTCGGCTTCGTGGAACGCCTTGGCGATGGCTTGGCCGAAGGCCGACTTCGACGGGTACTTCTGTTTCAGCATGCCGGCGAAATCGACTTCGCCGAGGCGGTCGTCGAGGTAGGCCCGCGTCGCGGTGCGGATGATCCGCAACAAGTTCGCGGACCCGGCGGAGTTCATGCAGGCTTCGTACAACCCCCCGAATTCGGCGTGGATGGCCCCTTGGACGCGGTGCTCGAGTTCGCTGAGATCGTCGTCCGTCAGCACTTTCAAAAATCGCTGGGCCGCGTCTTCGATGCCGGAGCACCCCACCGGCGCGAGGTCGTTCGCCCGCGCCGGGGGGGCCAGCGCCTCCGATTCCGCAACGAGCTGCATGAGGTTCTCTTGGGCTTTCACCCGGCAAGCGTGGACCTCGGTCAGCCGCATTTGCAGGACGTCTTGGAGCTGCCGATAGACGTTGAGCATTTGCATCACCACCAGAGTTCGGTAGCGCGCCGTCGGGTACTCCCGCAGGGACTCGGCCATGTCTTGGGCGCCCGGTTTCTTGATCCCGCGCCGCGGGTGGAGGCCCGCGACCACCCGCTCGTAAGCGGCGTGGGCCGCGACCTCGAGCGGTTTCAATTCGGTTTGCAATTTCTCCCGCGCTCCGCCGACGCCGTTCAACAAGTGGCGCACGGCGTCTTCGGTGCCGGCGAAGCGGAAGTCGGGCGTGTCCATCAGCGCGGGGAGCATCCCGCTGAGTTCGTCGGTGGACCGCGCCAAGATCGCGGCTGCGCCTTCGATGAGAGCGTCGTCGACGAGGGCGGTTTGGCGGTGCACGCCCTCGCGGGGGATTCCGAACAGCCGGGTGAACTCGTCGTGAGCCGCGGCGACTTTCTCCAAATCGGGGGCCTTGGCCAGCCAGCCTTTCGGGGTCAGCGGATCGCAAACGGCGCGGATGAACTCCTCGAGATTCCGCCCGGCGGCGATGTCGGCCGCTTCGCGCAGCGACTTCGCCAGCTGCTCGGCGCCCAAGCCGAAGCGGTGCCATTGCTGTTCGGTCCACTTGGGGATGACCGTCCGCATCTGCTTCGCGTCGGGGTGGACCCAATTCCCGAAAAGGACGGGGGCCATGATGCGCGCCGTGCGGGCGACCACCTCCGCGCGCGGCCAAGCGAAGCGCGTCACGCCGAAGGTGTGGATCTCGCGGCCGGTGCCGTGCGCCGGCAGGGGGCGGGCGAGATCGCACGAACGACCGAGGTCGGATAAAAGATCGAAGCGTAGGAAATCGACGGCGGACCGCAGAGGGTCGGCGGCGTCGCGCGGGGTCGGAGAAATTGTTCCCGACGGGCGTGTCACGCCGGAAAGCCGGCTCATGCCGATGGTCGCTTCCACCCCGCTGGAACCGCGCATCGAGGCGAGCGGGCGGATGCCGGAGCCGGACATCGCGGGCGCCGAAGCATCGAGGCCGGGGACGAGGAAGGTCCGGGCGAACGGGCTTTCGGCGTCGCGGATGTTGCCGTGACGGTCGTCGTACGACGCTTCGAATACCGTCTCGGGATCGCCGAAGTGATTCAACTCCGTCAGTGCGGCGAACGTGTTCGCGAGCGCCGTCGGGTGGGCGTGATTCGCGGCGGTGTCCGCGGGCGTCAGCAGGAGAGCCGTGATGTCGGGGGCCGCGTAGCCGATGCGCTTCAGGCGGGCCCGAATGGCGTAGGCCAAATCGAGGAACATGCCGCTGCCGGTGCCGCCGCCCAGCCCCGCGACGATGTACACGCGCGGGCGGTTCGTGCGTTTGCCGAGGCCGGTGCGCGACACGGTTTCGCCGATGGCGGCGGGGTCGAGGCAGGCGTCGAGTTCGATTTGGATCTTCTGCAGGATCGCGCGGTAGTGATCGCAGAAGGCGAGCCGGCCCAAGCAGCGCAAGCCCATCGTGGAAGGTTGGCGCGACATTTTGAAGAAGACTTGCGCATCGAACCAACCTTCGGTGACCATCCGACCGTTGTTCAACGGCTTGAGGTAATGCGCGGAGCGGTGGAGCCGCGCGGCGATGAGGTCCTCTTTGGGCATCGGCGCCGGCCCGCCGTCGATCGGCGTCGCGGCCCGTTCGATGGCCTCGGGATCGCTGTCGATGCCCAAGCAGCGCAGCGCGGGGACGTTCGCCATCGAACCGAAGCGCTCCTCGATGCAGTGGCGGAGCTGCCGGACGATGCGGATCCCGGTGAAGCCCAACCCGATGACGAGGGCCGGGCGAATGGGGCCGGGACCTTTCTGTTCGGGCGGGGCCGCGCGCTCGGGCGGGCAAGCGGTTTCGACGACGCCACGTGGATTGGGCGTGGAATCGAGCACGATTCCGCAGCCGCCGTCCAACCCGTGCGGGAGCGACGTCCCCTGGGCCACGTCGGACGGGTTGTACGCCGGAGAGAAACTTTCGTAAGCGGGGAGATCGGAGCCGAAGCCAGCGGGGACGGAGGCGGGCACCGCGGCGCGGACGGCGGAGCCTTCGCGGATCGCCTTCACCATGCTGGACACGTTCGGGAATCGGTCGTCGGGTTTTTTCGAGAGCGCCTTCGCCAACGCGGCTCGCTCCCCGGCCGGCGAGGGGAGCAAATTCGGAGGGGCTTGCAGGTGCTGCATCAGCAATTGCTGCATGCTGGTGCCGTCGAACGGGCGCTGGCCCGTCAGCAATTCTTGGTAGACGCACGCCAAGCTGTATTGATCGCAGAACCGGGACACGAAGCCGTCGAAGGTTTCGGGCGCCGCGTAAACGGGCGTGATGCCGCCGGTGACGGAGGCGACCAATCCTTCGAGGTCCTTGACCTGCCCGAAATCGGCGACTTTGACGTGGTTGTAAAGCAGGAACAAGTTTTGGGGTTTGATATCGAGGTGCTGCAATTGGTGCTTGTCGTTCATCAGGTCGAGGACTTCGGCCGTTTCGGCCATGTATTGCAGCAGTTCCTCGCGCGGAATGCCGGGGCGGCCGGCTTGGCGGTGCTCGCGGAAGCGCTCCCAAAGATTGCAATCGGCGAGTTCCATGACGATGACGAGCCGTCCCTCGACGATGTCGTACCGGTCGAGGGAAAGCAAGTACGGGTGGCGCACGGCCTTGACGCGCTTGAGCGATTTCAACTCCTGCTCGGCGAAGCGGTAGGAATCGGTGTCCCGTTCGCGCAGGTCGCCGTAGATGACTTTGGCCGCTTTGAAGATGCCGCCGGGGGCCTCGCAGCGCCAGACCTCGCCGAAGCCGCCGCTGCCCAAGCGATCCATGAGCTTGTAACCGGGGATCGGTTCGGCGCCGGTTTGAAACGAGATGGACATACGCGGAATCCTGGGGTCGGCGTGCGGGTCGATCACTTCGCGGTGGGTCGCATCGGGGCGATCCAAGACACATCGACTCGGGTGTGCGGGGACTGCTCGGACGAGCGCATCCCTTGGTACGCGGCGCGGCATTCGCCGTCGAGCTGCGGGAGATCGGCGAGCGGCATCCGGAGGAACTCCCGGACCATCACGATGTCGTCGTTCGAAATCGCCGGGATGAATTCGACGCCGGGGTTCGCATCGGAGGCGAGGCGGCGGAGGCGGTCGCCGGCCGGGCCTTCCGGGGCGGCCAGCAGCGTGGCCTCGAGCGGCGGCTTCATCCCCGCACCGAACAGCGCCGGCAGCGCCTCGTCGAACATCTTCGACAGCGTTTCCTCGCACTCGCGCCCCGTCCCCCGGTAGCGGGCCAAGGCTTCCGCGGGATCGGCCTTTTCGAGTCGCAAGTCGAGGTAGACCCGCGCCGCATCGGACAGCATCGGCGCGAACTCCGAACTCCGCGTCGGGCTGAGGCAGATGTTCACGAGCTTTTGATACTTGGTTTCGACTTGGGCCTGGAACCCACGGTCGAACTCGAGAATTTCGTCGGGCGGCATCGCGGCGATGAATTGATCGGCGGCCGAATCGAGGTCTTGGCAACCGGCGGGCAATATGAAGGCGCCCGATTCGGAGCGGGCATCGGCCGTCTCTTCCCGCCCCAGCGACTGCGCGAACGAATCGAGGCGCGACCGGCAGTAGCCGACGTCGCGGAGGTACTCCGGGATGTTTCCCAAGAGCCCGCGGAAGACCGTGATCGCCGTGGCCAGCACGAGGCTCCGGTATCGTTTGCGCGGGTACGCCGTCAGCGTTTCGAGCAACTCGGCGGCGATGGCCCCCTTCCGGGAAACGATCATGCCGAAGCCGCCCGACGAGTTCAACCCGCCGATGAGCGGAAAGAGCCGGGCGTACGATTCGCCCACTTCGCGGTTGAGCGGCTTGTGTTCTTCCTCGAGCGTTTCGATGGCCTCTTTCAGCCGCGCTGTAATTTGGTTGAGGGCTTCCTCGGCGCCGGCCAAGCGGTACTGCGGCTGTTCGATGAACGAAACCGCGATCTCCGATAGATGGGCTTCGATTTCCAGCGTCGCCGCCTTGGCTTCCGTTTCGATGAAGTCGAGCAAGCCGGAGGGCGCTACGCTCTGCTCGGCGTCCGGCTTGCCGACGAGTTTCACGAGTTGATCGAGGATTTGGACGGTCGCCATCGCGTCGAGCTTGGCGGCCCCCGGCGCGCGGATTTTGAGCGAATTCACGACGGCGTCGAAGACGGTCTCGGGGCTTTCGTTGAGGCCGAACCGAACCGCCGCGTCGAGTCGATCCACCATCGCTTTCGGGGCCAAGCGGAGTTTCGCCCATTGATCCGCGAGCCAGCCGGAGATCGGTTCGACGAGGTGCGCGGTCTCCTTTTCGGACCAGCGCCGGATCAAATGAAGGGCGAAGCGTTTCGTGATCGCCGCGAGGATTTCGGGCCGCGGCCAGCTGAGCCGATAGAGGGCCATCGGCTGGACCACCGGGCCGGAGTACGGGTCGTGCGGGGCGACCGCGCGGACGTAGTCGGCCGCCTTTCCCACCGGAGTGAACAGATCGAGGAACAGCCCCCGCGCGGCCATGCCGGTCGCGCGGCCCCGATCCCGCGTGCGGATCTTCTTGGGCAATTGCACGATCACCGTGCGGTCGAAAGCGGCCCGATTGTCGCGGATCGCCGGTTCGGCGGTGTCGAACCGCGTTTGGTACGTCTCCCCGGTCGCGTAATGATTCATCTCGGCGAGCGCCGCAAAGGTGTTGCCGAGCGCCGGCCGGGGCATCGCCTTATCGGAAGGGGGAACCAGCAGAACGCCGACCGACTCCGGCTTCCGATAGCCGACTTGCAGCAATTCGTGCCGGAGCAAATAAGCGACGTCGAGGAATGTCCCGCCGCCGGTGCCGCCCGCCAAGTTCGCCACGACGAACGTGCGGGCTTGATTCGAACGCAACCCCAGACCGGTCTGGCGGGCGACTTTTTCGACGGCCCCGTCGGCGAGAAGCACTTCGATTTCCGAGCGGATCCGCGCGGCCACGGTGCGGTAATGATCGCAGAACGCCAAGCGCCCGAAGGCGCGAACGCCGTCGGCGGGGCCGGGGTTTTTCGGCAACTGGTACAGCGTCCCCGGCGGCAACCAAGGATCGATCGGCGGCAACCCGTCGCGCTGGAGGTAATGCGCGGGCCGGTTCAATTTCAAATGGACCATTTCGTGCGGTTGAAGCGGGTCGTCCCCTTGGCCCGCTCCGGCGATGGCGTCGCCGTCGGTGTCCAGATACAAGTAGCGGACGGTCGGGATGGCCGCGACGGAGCCGAAGCGGAGGCGGGTGAATTCGCGCAGGCGCCGGAGGACGGCCAACCCCGTTTGACCCAAGCCGACGACGATGGCCGGGAAGAGCACCCCGTCCCCGTCGCGCGGGGGCGGGGCGATGCCGAGGTCGCTCATCAGGCCCGTTTCGACGACCGATCCTTTTTGCAGGGTCAATGCGGGGGCCGCGCCGCCGGACGCGCCGCGCGGCGTGACGAACTTCGGAGTGACCAATCCCGGCATCAATTGTCGGAGCGCACTCCCCCCGCCGGGCCGCGGGCTGGGCGTGCCGTTGCCGAGCAGCGCGTGCGCCGGGATCGTTTGGGCGACCGCTTGGCGCGCGTCTTGGAACGCCCCCGCCGGCATCGTGTTCACCGACGCGAGGCGATACGGTTCCGGGGTGCTACTCGCCGGCGACACCGGCGCGAAGTCCGTCGGCAACGGCAGCGCGCCGTAATCGACGCGGTTCGCCTCGGCCGCTTGCGGGGCGTGCAGCAATAACTTGACCATCTCCGCGCAACTCGGCCAGCGCTCGTGCGGCGTCTTGCTGAGGCCCCGCGCGATGATGTGCCGGTCGTGGATCGGCAGCGGGGACACATCCGGCGCGTCGCGCAGGTGCTGCAGCAGCAATTGCTTCGTGTTGGCCCCGTTGAAGGGCCGTTGCCCCGTCAGCAATTCTTGATAGACGATCGCCAAACTGTATTGGTCGCTGTACCGAGTCACGTACCCTTCGAACGTTTCCGGCCCGGCGTAAACGGGCGTGACCCCGCCGGTGACGGTCGCCCGGGCCCCTTCGAAGGCTTTGGCCAAACCGAAATCGGCGACTTTGATGTGGTCGAAGACCAAGAACAAGTTCTGCGGCTTGATGTCGAGGTGTTGGATCTGATAATGCGTGTTCATCAGATCGAGCGCTTCGGCCGCTTCGTGCATGTACCTCAGTAATTCATCGCGCGGAATTCCCACCAGGCCCGACATCCGGCACTCGCGGAAACGATCCCAGAGGTTGCGGTCGGCCAACTCCATGACGATAATGAGCTGGCCGTCGATGATGTCGAAGCGTTCGAGCGAAAGGATATACGGATGGCGAATCGTTTTGACGCGGTGGAGGGCCTTCAATTCCTGCTCGGCGGCGCGGCCTTCGTCTTCGGTGGCGTCCAAATCCCCGAAGACGAACTTCATCGCTTTCCGGAAGCCACCGGGGGCCTCGACTTCCCAGACTTCGCCGAAACCGCCCCGCCCCAAGCGCTTGATCAGGCGGTAGCCACTGAGTTGCTCCGGCAGAGCGCCCATCGCAGCGGGGTTGATGGCCATGCGGACGGTTTCCGAAAGCGGCGGTCCGGTCGGCGGGAATCCCGCGGTGCAAGACGGCGCCTGCGTATCTCTTAGCTCACGCCGGACGTTTGGCAAAAGCGCGGAGTTCGCACGGACCCTGAATTTCATTAACTTCCCGACCGCGCCGCGGCGATTGCGTCCGCGGCCTCAATTTGCAGGCGGCAACCGAACATGCCCGAAGTCTGGCACGCGCTCTCGGTCAAGCAACCTTGGGCAGCACTCCTCGTGGGGGGGCGTAAAACGATCGAAGTGCGAACCTGGGGCGTTTCGCGCCGGGGCCGAGTCCTGATCCACGCCGCCAAGATTCCCGATGCCCGACCCGAAGGCTGGGCGCACCTTGACTCACCAGAATTGAAAGCGCTCGCCGGAGCGCGCGGCGGTATCCTCGGGGTCGCCGACTTCGCGTCGTGCGTCCGCTACGATACCCCCGCCGCATTCGCCGCCGATGGCGAACGCCATTTCAACGCCCCGGATTGGTTCCGCCCGCCGCGGCTTTTCGGCTTCGTTTTCGAGAACGCCCGCCCCGTCCGCTTCGAGCCGTGGCCGGGGAATACTTTCTTCTTCGCCGTGCCGGGGTACACTCTACCCGAAGAGCCCGTTGCCGCGCCCGAAGCCCCGGCGTCGCCCGTTATCTGGGTCGAACCGCCCGAAGGCTTCCGGAAAGGATTTCCCGCACCATGACGATCCCCTCCCGCTTGCTCATCAGCGTCCGCTCCGCCGAGGAAGCCGCCGTCGCCCTCGCGGCGGGGGCCGACCTCATCGATGTGAAAGAACCCTCGAATGGCCCCCTCGGCGCGGCCCATCACGAAGTGCTCGCCGCCGTCCTGACGGTCGTCGACGGCGCCGTGCCCGTGAGTGCCGCCCTCGGCGAGTGGTCGCCCGACGCGCTCAACGAAGCCCATTGGCACCTCGAACTCCCCGTGCAGTTTTTGAAGTGGGGCCTCGCCGGCTACGGCAACAGCCCCGGCTGGGGCGAAGACCTCCTCGACACCCGCCGGCAGATCCGCACCGGGACCGAAGTCGTGCTCGTCGCCTACGCCGATTGGGAGAAAGCGAAATCGCCACCGCCGCTCGAAGTGGTGAAGTTCGCCCGCCGCTTCCGGTACAAGGCGGTGCTCTTCGACACGTTCCACAAAGACGGCTCGACGCTGCTCGATGCGTTGCCGTTGCCGGAGTTGTCCGAGTTGCTGGCGAGCCTCAAAAAGAGCGGTATCCCCGTCGCCCTCGGCGGATCGCTCAAGCTCGAACAATTGAAGCAGTTGAAACCGCTCGCCCCGGATTGGATCGCCGTGCGCGGAGCCGTCTGCGCCGGCGGCACCCGCGAAGGAATGCTCGACCCGGTCCGGATTCAAAAGTGGAAAGCGGCACTCGCGGCGTAATCGATCAGGACGCGTCGGTGTCGAACACGGCGGGGACGCCGAAGAAATCGGCGAGGCGATTGGGGGCATTTTGGAGGGCCGCATCGACCGGCAGCGACGGCGTCGGTGTGTCGTCGCGGAAGACGTTGCTCAGCGGCAGCGGGTGGGCGAGCGGTTCGAGACCCTCGGTGTCGACTTCGTCGAGTTGATCGACGTAACCGAGGATTTTGTTGAGTTGATCGGCCATCTGCGCGAGGTCGCCCGGGCTGAGTTCCAGCCGGGCGAGAGTCGCGACTTTCTTCACATCGGCGAGGCTGAGCGACATCAGACAACCACAGTGGAGAACGGCTTGCGGATGATGGGCCGGGCGATGCGGCCGGAGCGGATGCACTGGACGCAGACCCACTTGCGGACGGTCTTGCCGTTGTCGTCCACGCGGATGCACTGCAGGTTCGGCTTGTAGACCCGCTTGGTGATCCCGGTGATCTTCTTACCGACCCCGCCGAGGTACTTCGCCTTACCGCGGTACGTCTTCTGATTGCCCATGGCGGGCTTCTTCTGGCAAACTCGGCAATGCATACCCATCGGCGGAACCCCTTGCGGACGCACGGTAGTCCGTGCGCAGACCTATTTTCGAGAACTCGAAGTATACCGCCCCCGTCGAAACTGACAAGGCGCTCAGCGAGCTTCATTCGGTCGGGGAGGCGGTCTCCCCGCCGGCGCGGGTGGACAGCGCCGGTAGGATCGCGTCGGCGGAGTAACTGAGAAACCGCACCGAGCCATCGGCGAAGGCGAAGTTCGCTCCACCCGGGTGCAGGCTCCAGAAATGGAAGGTGTCGCAGGGGTTCTTGAGTTCGCCGCGGACGAACTTGTAAGGACCGGGCGGACAGGCTTTGTAATCCGCGCTGAAGTTGCGCTCGCGGACCCCGAGGATCATTTCGCCGATGCCGTCTTTCGAGGCGCCCCAGCCGCGGTACCACCAGCCGATGCGGAAGTCGGCCGAGGGGGGCCGTTCGCCGATCAGGATCGTGTTGCTCTGGCCATCGCGGATGTCGGCGAACTGGACTTTGGAATCAGCGAAGAAGGCGCCGTCGTTCTGGAACGCATTGCGCCCGACGACCCCGAGGTAGGAGGTGAACGCGGCCGTCACGGTGTTGGCCGAAGTTTGCGGTGCGGACAGCCGGCCGTCACTCGGGCAAGTGAACGGCGCGGTCACGGCGGCGAGCAGTTCGGCGTGCGGGGCGTGGCCGAAAAACTCGCGGCGGTCCGGGTCGGATTGGAACGCGGCTTCGACCTTGTGCCACTGGGCGTCGCGCTCGAGGTGGGGCAACAGCCGGGCGGTCCAGCCGAGGTAGCTGAGCGATTTCGGGTCGGCGTCGGAAGTCCACCCGGCCGGCAGGTGGCGTTGGGAATCGTGGTACGAATGCGCCGCGAGGGAGAGTTGCCGGAGTTTGTTCTGACACTCGGCCCGCGCCGCCGCCGCCCGCAACCGCTGCACCCCGGACAGCGTCAGCCCGATCAGCGCCGCGACGATGGCGATGACGACGAGGAGTTCGATGAGGCTGAGGGCGCGGCGACGGGGCATTGATGGTTCCCGGTTTGAGAGCTTTTCACTCCGGAGGTGTCGGGCAGTAGTACGATGGCTTCGTGTTCGCAGACAGGGTAGCCTGTGGGTCGGAGAAAAGCGATCCTCCGACCAAAGAATCTTCCGGGAGCACACCAGTGCAATCCGGAGCCCCATTCCAATAAGAACGAATCTTGTACTGGGTGGGTATTTGCATCGGCAGAGCGGCTGAATTACCGTCGCAGGCAGCGGTGGTATGAATTAACTCTAAGATCTGAGCGTGCGCGGTGATGTACGTCGTGATGTTCATGCCATCTTCCAGGACAGACTGATCCCATAGGAGGGGTAATTGACCTCCGAATATGTATCCGGTGTCGCTCGTGAGCTTGCAGTTGCACGCCGGGCAAAGCTTTTTGACTTCCTTGGGTATGGGGGCTGCGTTCGCGGAGCGGTTGGAATCGCCGAAGGACAGGAGCACCGCGAGGCTCGCGATGAAAGCGACGATGCTCAGGGAGGCGCGACGGAGGTTCATGGCAGTTTCCTTTTTAAGAACTCGTGGTGAGGAGACGGTGGATCCGCCGGATCGCGGCGAGCGAAATTACCGCGCAGGCCGCCCAAATGAAAATCGGGCGATTCCGGGCGCCCCAGCCGAGTCGGCCCCCGAGCGGAATCAGTTCGCCGTCCTCGGCGACCCGGAAGACGCCGACCGCGGGGGCCATCGTCTTCCCGCCATCCGCAGGACCGTAAGCGATTTTGCTGGCGACCATGCCGAATTCGGGCTTCAGGGCGAAATCCGAATCGGCCGGCGCGTACTCGTAATCGATGTCCGAAACGGTGTAGGTAAAAGTCGTCATTTTGACGCCGTTGAAAAGATCGTCGAACGTCCATCCGGCCAGCACCGCGCGGTCCCCCTTCAACCGGTAATTGAGCGACGCGGAGTAGTATGGCACCGACTTCTTGACGGTTTGCCAGTGGATTACGGCGGATCCCAGCTTCGAATCGAAACAGTACCGATTGGCGCTGTCGCCGGCCGACGGGCCCGTCTGCACGGTCGTCAGCCAAATGCCCGCCGGGGCCGTCGGCGAATTGACGGTGGGGAAGAAGGTGTCGGCGTGCTTGCGGACGTCATACGTGTGGAAGCCGCCCGGGAACAGGGGACGCCGGCCCCCCGCGGGGAGCACGCCCAAGCCGATGTACAGCGGGCGTTCGTTCGGCGGGAATTCTTGCTCTTGCAGCTCGCCGGCCACTTCCGCGAAATCCGATCGGCGGGCCGTACCGGGCAACGCGTCGGTCGGTCCCGAGCGAGGGTAGACAACAGAGCGTAGTACATTGCCGTCGTAAGCAATGGAAGCGCGGTAGGGCACGAGCGACTTCGATTTGAAATCGTATTCATCTCCGTCGTAGCTCCAGCGGTACCGTCCGGTGGTGAAATCGACGACAGCCGATATCTTTCTGTTGATTGTTACGGGCGGGATCGGCTCCGCCTTGCGCGTTTTCTCATTGATAGTGGCCGACTGGACGATTT